>JAQWMC010000038.1 GCA_029246985.1 Pirellulales bacterium | reverse complement strand
GTCTTTCAATGCCATTGCTCATGCGTTGGCCTGCCGTGATTCAAGCAGGCACTCGTATCAATCAGATGGTCCAGAATATTGACTATGCCCCAACGTTTCTCGATGTGGCAGGGGTAGTTGTTCCAAAGGAGGTGCAGGGGCGTTCGCTTGTGCCGTTGCTTCGGGGGCAATCGCCACCAGGATGGCGGCAAGAAATCTATTACCACTATTACATGGATACAGCGTACAACCTGCCACGGTTCGAAGGAGTGCGAACAGATCGGTATAAGTTAATCAGCTACTACACGCCGAGTCAGGAGTGGGAGTTATTTGACCTGGAGAAAGACCCCAATGAACTTCAAAGTGTTTATGATGACCATGATTACAGAGAAGTAAGAGAGCATCTGAATGGGAAGCTTGCTGAACTTCGTGCAAAATACGATGTGCCAAAAAATAGAGACGAGTAGTCATGGAGGGCCAGGCAATGAAAGAACGTATTGGTTGTCGCCATCTCTGTTGTATGAGCCTTGTTGTAGTTGGCATTGCCTTGTCCGAATGCACTGACAAAAACAATTTTTTTTCTGGAATCGCTATGGCGGATACTGCTGAACCTGAGCAGTTGGAGCAAAAGTTTCCTGTTGCCGTAGATCCTCATCTGCTCACGGGTGGCATGGAGGAAGAGTTGCGAGGTTGTTTTGATTTTTTCTGGAATGAGTGGGTCCGTGACGAATCGCTACCAACCTATGGCTTAAATGCGGGAGACTATGTTGGGCTGCGTCGGCATGTGCCACTGGCTATAGAGAGCCAAGGGTTTTACTTTCCGGTCATTATTCTCGGTATCGAGAGAGGCTGGATTGAAAGGGAGGTGGGTCGGCAGAGAGTCCTTGCTGCACTTGATTCACTTTTGCAGCTGCGTCACTTCCACGGTTTCTATTACCACTTTATTGATCTTGAAACTGGTGGTCCTGGGTGGCGTAGCAAGAACGTCGAAGTCTCGAATATGTCGACAGCAACAATGATTGCTGGAGCGATTGTCGCCGCGGAATATTTTGGGGGGGATGTTCGTGATCGTGTAGAGCAGCTTTATAAACGCATTGACTGGAACTGGTTTCTTGATCCAGCAAGGCAGCATTTTTATATGGCGTGCCACCCAGAGCAGGTGCCTGAAGGAAAGCGTGTTGACGAACGAGGAATGTTTGGTCACTGGGCGGCCTATTCAGAGCATCTCATTATGTACGTGCTGGCCGCGGGGTCACCGGAAGAGAAGCATGCAATCGATTCACGTCCATATGCCGCTATGCAGACACCCGTGGGCTCTTATAAAGGCAAGCCATTTATTTATTGTCGGACCGGTTCGGCGTTTGTGTACCAGTGGAGTCATTGCTTTCTCGACTTTCGAAATATTGTTGATCGAAAAAAGTGCGACTGGTTCGAGAATTCTCGTCAGGCGTCTCTCGCGGCACAACGATTTGCCATAGACTCATCAGACGTCGTGAAAGGCCTAGGAGAGAACTCGTGGGGGATGTCCGCATGCATGAGTCCCACTGACGGGTACTCTGGTCACTATGGGTCCATGCCAGCCGACCGGGACTTTCTGCTAATGGATGGCACGATTGCACCATACGGCCCTCTAGGTTTTCTCGTATTTACACCGAAGCAATCGCTGGCTGCATTGGAGTACATGAGAACGATTCCTGAGTTAACTGGTAAATATGGGCTCTTCGATGCATATAGTTTTCAGACCAAATCTAAAAATGGCAGACCCTGGGTGGCGAAGTCGTACCTCGCAATAGACAAGGGGATTGTCGCCCTGATGTTTGAAAATTATGCCACACAATTGATTTGGAAGTATCTGCATCAAAATTCCCATATCGAGCGGGGGTTGTCCCGGCTCGGTTTTCAATACTCTCCTCGGTCAACTCGTTCCACTGAAAAGAAATAAGCCGGTGGCATGGCTCTATCAGGCATGGCTCTATCAGGCATGGCTCTATCAGGCAGGCTGTATCAGGCAGGCTGTACAGCAGAATCTTGTTCTGGTTAGTTTGAGATGTTCAACTACATATGGCGGGGCGCTTTTGGAAATAGTATTTATTCTTGAAGGGAAACTACATGACACGTCAATATCTTCAAACGTGGTGGATATTCACTTTCTGTGTGTTCACTTGCGTTTCACAGGGAGATGCTGCACAGCCAAACGTCATACTTATTTTTGCTGATGATCAGGGGTATGGTGACCTGAGTTGTTTCGGTTCAGAGACAATCAACACACCGCATATTGACCGCCTGGCACAAGAGGGTCGGAAGTTTACGAACTTTATGGTGGCTTCACCGGTTTGTACGCCCTCACGGGCAGCGTTAATGACTGGCTGCTATCCGAAACGCGTTGGCATGCACCAGCACGTACTTTTCCCGACATCAAAAAAAGGGCTCAACCCGAGCGAGCATACGATTGCTGATCATCTTCAAGATCAGGGTTACGCCACTGCCTGCTTTGGGAAATGGCACCTTGGATATCAACCCGAAGTTCTTCCTCGGGCGCATGGTTTTGATACGTATTTTGGAATCCCGTATTCGAATGACATGAATTATCCTGACAACAAGGAAAGGCCGAAAGGTGGTCCTGATGGTATGGACGAATTATGGGCTGATCCTGAGTCAACGCTGACGAAATGGAAGACACCTCTTATTGAGGATGAGGAGATTATTGAATTGCCCGTTGATCAACGGACGATTACACGTCGCTATACCCAGAAGGCGATTGACTTCATTACAGAAAACAAAGCAAAACCATTTTTTGTTTATCTTCCGCACTCAATGCCTCACATTCCGCTCTATGTGCCTGATGATGTGCGAAACCCAGATCCTTTGTACGCGTACATCAATACAATCGAACACATTGATTCAGAAGTTGGACGATTACTTGAGACGCTTGATGACTTGAAGTTGGCCGACAATACATATGTTCTCTACACGACAGACAATGGCCCGTGGCTTCGGTTTAAGCATCATGGAGGAACGGCGGGCCCTCTCCGGGATGGCAAAGGAACAACGTTTGAGGGGGGGCAGAGGGTGCCATGTGTTTTACGTGGTCCAGGTATTCCGGCTGGTTCAGTGTGTCATGAGTTGACCGGGACAATTGACGTCCTGCCCACACTCGCGGCTCTCGTTGGGGGTGCATTACCGTCTCAACATCGCATTGATGGCGTTGATATGTCACCCCTGTGGCATGGAAAGAAAGAAGCATCTTCACGGGAAGAATTCCTTTACTACTCGTCCCATGGAGTACTGGAAGGAATTCGGCAAGGACCTTGGAAGTTGCTCGTGAAATTGCCCAGACAAAACCGGAACACAAGAGAGCCAAAGGCAGCAGAGGTTCTTCTTTTTAATCTGGAAGAAGACCTCGGTGAAAAAGAGAATCTCGCTGACAAATATCCAGTAGTGGTATCGAAGCTTCATACGATAATGGATGCGCTCGATGCTGAAATCACCTCAAATGCACGTCCGCCTTGGTTTGAGGACGATGGGATCGCCGAGTGACACCAAAAAAGATATGTGTCGTGACCGACCAAAGCGGTTCTTGATTTCTCTTCAGCTGTGATGTTTTGGGTCACTTGTGTACGCAACGTCCATAGAGCCAGTCGCCACATCGATTGATACTCTGCGGCCTTGTTCCCCGCCGCAGGCCTTTGCCACGATAGGAATCCGATTCTTGTGTAGTAACGTTTCCACAGCAGCAATGTTCTGACTACCAACAGTCACTTCTTCGTGGCCAGGAAACATTGCTGCCCCACCAGCAATTTTTGCTTTCCAATGAGGCTTCTTGTCTCTTGATAATTTATTGAGTTGGCGAAGGAGTTCAGTAATTGCCGTATCTGCGAACCTGCCTGGTTCGTCAGTTGTACCGTGTGACTCAGGGAGAAGAATATGGGCAAGGCCAGCAAGGCGAAGCCTTGGGTCGTACAAGGTGACACTGACGCACGAGCCCACTAAGGTCCGCAGCGTGCCCGAGTCTGACGCGACTGCAATCTGTCCCATGCCGACTGCATTCTGTAAGAAATGCTTCTGCTGCGTTGCTGATGTGTAATCAAAAGAAGTATTCAATAGAGTTCAATCTTTGTTTCTACCGCCGGAGAAGAATTTCAGTTGCCAGATTCTGTTCAGAATTTTGCGTTGCCATCCAAGATGTAAAACATCTTGGATTCTCTTCGACATTTGGAAGTGTAGCGGTGGAGTGTTTTTCGGTACTGCGTCCATCTGTTTTCAAGGTGCGCGAGCTGTTTTGGTTTCGGCTTGTGCTCGTCTCGGTCTGGTCTGTCGGGGAAATAATGTGGTTCGAGACGAGGTCCTTACAGAAAGAGCCTTGAAGCTTCTGTTTGCAGGGAAAAACGAGGTTCTAGCTACTTCGTAAAAAAAGTAGGTGGGCTCATTACTGACAGGTTAGTGAATACGTCTACTCAACCCAAAGCACGGAACTGTTATTCAGCGGTTCTTTCCTTCGCACGTTCATCGGATCCACTAGCTGCGAGCTCAATGCATGTTGCAGCATCAAGAAGAAGACATACGGACCCATCTCCTAGAATACTGGCACCACCAAGGCCCTTGATGTGCGTGAAGTTTTCATCAAGCGATTTAACGACAATGTCCTGGCCTCCAAGTAGGCCGTCAACACGAAGTCCCAGTGATTTGTTTGCAGCATGCAAGATGACGACATGGTTCTCCGTATTCAAATCTTTCTTCGGAAGCTCTTTGCCACTGCCTCCGGTAAGTGCATGGAAATCAAAGAGATCATCGATTGAAACGAGAGGAAGGAACTCGCCACGAACATCACACATCTGGCGGCCATTAGCGGTGGTGCTCTTATAGCCAGAGACAGAGACGATTTCCCGAACATTCTCGATGGGTACAGCGAGAACGCCGTGCGACAGCCGGAAAAGCATGCAGCGAGTGATTGTGAGAGTAAGCGGTAAACGAATGATGAATTTTGTGCCGACGCCGTACTTTGATGACACCTCAACAGTTCCGTTGAGTTGGGCAATTTTCGTTCTGACAATATCCATGCCAACGCCACGCCCAGAAATGTCGGAGATTTCTTTCGCAGTGCTAAACCCGGGCTGGAAGATGAGTTCGGCAACTTCGTCTTCAGTGAGTTGATCCGCTGAACTTTGAGAAACAAGTCCCCGTGTAACTGCGATCTGTTTCACCCGGTTGATATCGATGCCCCGACCGTCATCCTCTACGATGATAAAAACATTGTTGCCACGATGAGAGGCCGCGAGTGAGACCGTGGCGATTTCAGGTTTTCCGTTTTGTATTCGCATATCTGCCGACTCGATGCCGTGGTCGACGCAGTTGCGAATGAGGTGGTTTAGGGGATCTCCTATTTCATCGATCATCCGCTTATCAAGTTCTGTTTTTTCACCTTCGATCACCAGGTTTGCCTGCTTGCCAAGTTCCTGTGTGATATCTCGTATCGAGCGTTTAAACCGATTAAACAGTGGGCCTACGGGTACCATTCGTGTGTTGAGTACACCTCGCTGGAGACTATTCGATACACGTGTGAGTTGATCAATTGCAGTGCTTAATTCAGCAAAGCTTTGGCGATTGTGTTCCCAATCTTGGAGTTGGTTTTCAACAGTATCGATCTGCTCGTTCAGATCTTGTAGCTCAAGATGCGCCTTTTCACCATATTGTCCGGCGAGCCGTGTCGTGAGTTTTCGAAAGGCCTCGAGAAGGTTTGTAGTATGGGCACTTAAGCCAAGCTTATGGAAAGCGGGCGCAACATTCTCGGCGAGTTGTGTAAGTCGCGCCCGGTTGACCACCAGTTCACCCGTTAGGTTTAAGAGCACGTCGAGTCGGTCAACATCAACACGCACGGTTTTGGAGAGTGCTGGAGTTTTGGCAGGCTCCTGCGAGTCTTTCTCGTGGTTGGCTTGCTGTACAGGAACGTCTGGCGTTCGTGGTTCGACCGGGGGTATTGCTATGCCTGCTGGAACTTGTGTCACAGAAAATTCTGTGAAGTTGTTCGTCTGAATCGTTTGGGAGATTTCCGCTTCTGGAGCAAATGTTTTGAGGAGGAGTACAAATTGAGTGAGGTCAGGTTCGGTTTCAAAAGACGCCTGCGGCGGCTGGCTATCCATGAGTTCGCCAAGGGCTGCCAGGCTTTGGGAGACTGTCAAAGCAGCATGTGCTGACGAAGGAGTGCCAGGTTCCACGGAGATCGTGATGCTCCACCACGACTCTTCCTGTTCTTGAGCAGAATGGAGTGGTGACTGTGCTTGGGCAGAACTGTTGTTTCCCCGGTGTTCGGTTGATTGCTGAGGGTGCCCTGGTTGTCGTGTTGTCGGGGCGTTTGACGCTGGAGTGATTTGCCCAAGCGATTTGACCTGATCCAAAAGGTCTCCAGCGGTACTGAGCGGTTCACCGTCCTGTAAGTGCTGATTGCTTTCACGAAGAAAATCAATGCAACGTAGAACGACATCAATAGTGGGAGTATTCAGTTCCTGTTTGCCGGACCGAAGTCTCTCAAAGTGTGTTTCGAGATGGTGCGTGAGTGACGTAATCCGGTCTAACCCGAGAAGGGCAGAAGAACCTTTAATTGAGTGAATAAGGCGAAATGCCTCATTGAGTTCTTCAGGAGTGGGCGCCTGATTCTCCAGTTGTAGAAAGATTTCCACCAGACTATCGAGCTGTTCATTTGTTTCATCGAGATAGAGCCGTAGGTAGTCGCCCATCTCGTCAGCTGGTAGGTCGTCAGGGAAAGAATGTTCATTCATGATGTATGTTGTTCGCGGGGTGTCTTCTTGAGTGCGAGCTGCCGCTAGTAGGGTTTTTCGTACAAGAAAATTGTCTTTTTATTGAGCTCGCCAAGGAGGTCGTAAATGCCGTCTGCCGGTCCAACTACAAGAGCACCTCCCGGTGCCAATGAGCGAATCAGATTCTGCACAGCAACCTGTTTTGATTCACGGTCGAAATAGATGAATACATTTCGAATGAAAATACAGTCAAATTTTTCTCCAGGCATTGAGGCAAGTAAATTGTGGCGTTGAAACTCGCACATAGTGATCAGCCGGGGGCGAATTGCCCATCCGGTTTTGTCTGGCAGTTGTGAAAAATATCGTGATCGACGTTCGTCTGATGTCTGGTCGAGTGAACGATTTGGAAATATGCCCTTTCGTGCAGCTGCAATCATTGTTTCGCTGATATCACTGCCAACAAGAGATATGTCCCAGCCTGCAAAATTGTGGCGAGCTTCATCGAGACAGATGGCCAGCGTGTACAGTTCTTCTCCGGAACTGCAGGCAGCTGACCAGATTCGCAGCGACTCGGAGCGTTTCTTTTCTGCGGCTTGGCCGCGGATTGTGGGGAGGAAAGATTCGGTAAACCACTCGAAGTGCCCTCCGGTTCGAAAGAAATGCGTCTCATTCGTGGTAACAGCGTCAATAAAGTGCTCAAGCTCACCCGGTAGTTTTTTTTGGGTGAGGAGATTGTAGTAATCCTCGAATGATCCTATGTCGAGTTGACGAAGCCGACGTCGAATCCTATTCGAAAGGAGAGTAATCTTTCCTTCCGCCAGCCGTATGCCGGTTTCGCCATAAATAAATGTACGAAACCGCTCAAATTCTTCTGGTGTCAGTTTTGTCAAATCCACTGGCGTCCACCTGACTCCGTTTTGGGTTCTTCGCCCCGTAGTGTGGTGTTCCTTAGGTGACTGGCACCACGTTTTCTTGCGTAGGGAAAAAGCTCCTTGAATACACCCAGTTATCCAAGATGATCGTCATGAAACTTCTTAAGTTCTTTATGATATGCGTTTCATGAGTGCAGTGCCTACCCAGCAGCCCACTGCTCATTTTCGTGTCCATGTTTTAGATTGACTTGCTGGTCACAGATTCTTCTGGGCGAATAGTGATTATGTGTTTTTTTCGAACTGGATACTCGCTTGATGGACCTGTTCAAGGTTAGCAGGTTCAAGAAGTTGGCTAGCATCAAGCAGAATGAATAGATCGTCTTCCACTCGAGTGAATCCCTCAATAAATCGTCGTCCGGTTCCATTGACGGAGTCCGGAGCGGGCTGGAGAGTCTCTGCGGGGACCCGCATAACACGGAGCACCGAGTCGACGGTACAGCCAATAGTACGACTACCAACATTGACGACAATGGTTCGCGTCTCATCGTCATCAGGTCTGCGTTTGAGATTGAAGAGTGATCGTAAGTTGACTATTGGGATAATCATTCCACGGAGATTACTCACGCCGTCTACGTACGCAGGCACCTCAGGTATCTTCGCGATCCGCGAGGGCATCACGATTTCTTGAATCGATTCAATTCGAAAAATGTAATTCTGATTCGCAAGCCGAAATCCAACAAACTGAGGGGAAGTGGAATTTGATTGACTGCCATGAATGGTTGGATGCGGGTTCTGCGGTTGTGTTGGAGGTGTGATGCTCATGTGAGTCTCTGACGTGTGGGAGCCCGTTTTGGCACTCTCGTGTGCGCGATCCCAATAAACAGGATATAGTCGGGAAACGGGTTGCGAGCAAATTCGGGAAAGGAAAAGGCGGCTCTCGTAGGCCTCTGTCCGTTATAGTCGTTGTGAACGGACCGACATCGCTCGGTTTTGACAGTCTTCTGGGGCGAATTATTGTGACGTGGCGGAAGTGAGCAGGTCGCTCTTGGAGTGGGTGAATTGGTGAAATTCAAAAGTCCTTTACGTGTTCTTGTAGTCGATGACTCATCTCTCTATCGACAAATGCTCATGCGCGCGCTCGGTGAAGTTGACGGAGTTGAGGTAATTGATTGTGCCTGCGATGGGGTTGAGGCACTTGAGAAGATTGAACGACTGCAACCCGATCTCCTCACGCTCGACGTGCAGATGCCTAAGCTCGATGGTCTTGGTGTATTGCGTGAAATAAATCAGCGGTCTATTGAGACAATTGTTTTAATGGTTAGTAGTGTGACTGCGGAAGGGGCTCCAGCTACAGTTGATGCCTTACTCAACGGTGCTATGGACTGTATCTTAAAGCCGTCAGGGATGGACGCAAAAGCAGAAAGGCGCGATCTTCAAAACGCCCTTGCCGAGCGGATCGAGGCGATTTTACTTACCCGATCCGAGGATGAGCTTCGCCATAGTTCTTCTCAAAACAGAAGTCCTAGAAAACGATCCCTTGCGAATACAAAATTGGAAGACGTGATTGTCATTGGAGCATCAACGGGTGGCCCGCAGGCGTTACGAACCGTGTTGCGATCGCTACCTGAGAAGCCTGATGTGCCTGTCTTTATTGTGCAACATATGCCATCTGCTTTCACTGCATCTCTGGCAAAGCGTCTCAATGAGATTGTTGCGTTTCCGGTGAAGTTGGCATCTACAGGAATGTTTATCGAGCCTGGTACAGCCTACCTGGCACCTGGTAAATTTCATCTTACGGTGATGAGGAAAGGCTCTGAATTGGTGTGTCGGCTTACCGAGGATCCACCAAGACAGGGTTGTCGGCCTTCTCTCGACTGCTTGCTCGAGTCGCTTGTTCCTATTTATGGCGGCAAGGTCGTAGCAGCAGTTCTCACTGGTATGGGTTCAGACGGACTCGAGGGGTGCCACAGTTTGAAAGCGGCCGGCGGTGTCGTGATTGCACAGGATCGTCAAGGCTGCACCGTCTACGGTATGCCCAAAGCGGTGATCGATGCTGGGCTTGCAGATGTCGTCTTGCCACTGGATCAAATTGGTGAGGCAATTGCCGCAAATCAATATCGGAAGCCACCGGCATCGTCATAACGCATGGTGATAATGCTCTTCTCCTTAGCAGGAAATGTATCGCAATGAATATTGTCGTTTTAGATGGGTACACAACGAACCCAGGTGACTGTTCCTGGGATTCCGTAGCAGAGTTTGGCAGCCTTGAGGTATTTGACCGCACAGCCGTTCAGGAGATTCAGCGGCGGGCAGGGAATGCGGAAGTTGTACTCACGAACAAGACGCCATTGTCGGCTGAGATTCTTGCTGAACTCCCACATCTGAAGCTGATTTGTGTACTTGCTACAGGAGTGAATGTGGTCGACCTTGAAGCTGCTGGTGCTTGTGGGGTCACCGTCTGTAATGTTCCGGGGTACAGCACGCCCAACGTTGCGCAGGCGGTATTTGCTTTATTGCTTGAGTTAACCAATCAGACAGCTCTTCACGCCGCTGAGGTCAGAGCTGGTGCCTGGTCTTCTTGTCCAGATTTTTGCTTCTGGCGAGGTGAATTGGTTGAGCTTGATGGTCGGACGCTCGGACTCATTGGGTACGGTGCAATTGGCCAGGCAGTTGCTGCTGTTGGCCAGGCATTGGGGATGAACGTGCTCGCCGCCCGTCGGAAAAATAGTGGAAGTTCAGCGGGTGTGACATATGCTGACGTCGACACCATTTTTCGTGAAAGCGATGTTGTCTCTTTGCATTGTCCGCTCACGTCAGAAACGAAAGAACTCGTGAATGCGGCGAGGCTTGCTGCAATGAAGTCAACTGCGTATCTCATTAATACGTCGCGAGGCGGTGTCATTCACGAACAGGATCTCGCCGATGCATTAAATGAGGAGAGAATCGCAGGTGCGGGTCTCGATGTACTCTCAGTCGAACCGCCTCCTGCATCAAATCCACTCCTGTCTGCAAAGAATTGTCTCATTACTCCACACATCGCGTGGGCTAGTCGTGCTGCTCGCCAACGGCTTATTGCTGCAACTTCAGAAAACATTCGAGGATTCCTAAATGGTTTGCCGCAGAATGTTGTGGCATGAGGTTTCTACGGTGAATGGTCATTCACCAATAATTTTTACAAGAACACGCTTTTGTCGATGGCCGTCGAATTCGCCATAGAAAATCTGTTCCCATGGGCCGAAGTCAAGTGCGCCATTCGTTATCGCAACAACGACTTCCCTCCCCATGACCTGGCGTTTCATGTGTGCGTCTGCATTGTCTTCACCAGTTCGATTGTGATCGTAAACCTCTGGGCTGGCGTCAAACGGGGCGAGCTCTTCTAGCCATTTTTTATAATCATTGTGTAAGCCAGTTTCGTCGTCATTGATAAAGACACTTGCTGTGATGTGCATTGCATTCACAAGGCAAAGTCCTTCCTGGATTTCTGACTCAGTCACAAGTTCGGCGACTGTTGAGGTAATGTTCTTGAATCCCATCCTGGCTGGAATGGTGAAGGTAAGATGGCGGGTAAGTGATTTCATGGCAGTCTCTCAAGAATAAAAGTGTGGTGTCTGTTTGAGTTGGTTCTCGTCGGAAAGGTCTGTTGGTCTGCAGTGAGCGTTCGCGTCCTCGTCTCATGGGCGGTGATCCCGTTCTGAACGAGTGCGAAGACGGGTATTCGTCTTGGTGAATTGCCTTCCCATGGTATTTTATGTCAGTCGATTTGTGTAAGAGCAGCTAACGCAAAGAAAGCCAAGGAGAAGAGAGATGAATGTTGAGCGAGTGAAATATTTAATCTGGGCTGCCGACGTGGATCGCGCCGTGGCTTTCTATGAAACACTCTTCGGGGCGAAAGTGACTCGAAAAAATCCTGCTGTTACAGATCTTGATATTTGTGGAGCGACTGTTGGCATTCACAGTGGAGGCGAAGGGAAACGCACTTGGACCGGCCTGAGTTTTCAGGTGGCTGATGTGGTCGACGGAGCGGCTGAAGTAACTTCCGCGGGCGGTATTTTGACGCACGAGCCTCGTGAAGAAAATGGTGAGCCACCTCATCTCGCGATGTGCGCTGATACTGAAGGCAATGAGTTTATGCTCTCGCGCAAGCGCAGTTAGTGGCTGATGTCGAGGCAGACAAGAGTATCTTCATTACGGACAAAGAGACGTCCTTGGGCGAGTGTAGGAAGTGCTCGAATCGTGCCCGGGAGCGGTTGGCTTTGCGAAAGTACTGTCATGCCTTGAGGTGAGACGTCAAGGAGAACAACGTCTCCATTGGTTTTTACTGCGAGTACTTTGTTGTCTGCTGCGAGCAGGTTCCCATAACCAAAATTCTCCTCTCGCCAGACAGCCTTTCCTGTTGTTGCATCAATGCACGTCATCGCGCCGGGTGGTCCGTCATCTCGGCCATCAATACAGTACAGGTGATTCTCGTGAAGGATTGGTGTGCAGTATTGGCTAGCAAGGCTGTCGGTGCCTGCCCATTGAGGCGTTACTTCTGTCTCTGTGAACGCGGCGCAAAGCGATCCGATGCCGTACGATGCAGTGACGAAAAGACGATAGCTGCCGTCGGGAGTTTTCCATGCAAGAGGCGTAGCACCATTGACTGTCGGGCCGCGCATGCCAAATGGAAAAGACCAGCGAATAGTTCCGTCCGTGGGGTCAATAAGAAGGCATTGGTAGCGTGTGACAACAACCGCATGCTGTTTTTCATTGAGCACGACCGATGATGGGGCAGCATAACTTGATGGTTCATCTGTTGTTTCCCAGGAAACGTTGCCAGTAGCCAAGTTAAAGCCAACCACGCCTGCGCCGTTACGGCCGCCTATGTTCACGACAACATGGTTGTCAATCACAAGAGGGCTCGACCCG
>JAQWMC010000032.1 GCA_029246985.1 Pirellulales bacterium | reverse complement strand
GCAGTTGTTCCGAATCCCAACAGTCCGTCAGGAACGCTGCTTCCACCAGAGCAACTTCTCGACCTTGCGGAACAACTACCATGTCCACTTGTGGTCGATGAGGCTTACGGTGATTTTAGTGAAAGCAACTGTCTTGATCTGGTCGAGCAAAGTGACCGAGTCATTGTGACACGATCGATGAGTAAGTCCTATGCGTTGGCAGGAATCCGTTTTGGTTTCGCCGTCGCTCAGCCCGCCGTTATCGAACAACTCGCAAAAGTAAAAGACTCATATAATTGCGATGCGATAGCAATTGCTGCGGCGACCGCAGCCATTGCTGATCAGGATTGGTTGAGAAAAAATCAGAGTTCAATCAGGGCGACACGAGCACGGCTTGCCACCCGACTTCGGCAATTCGGTTTTTCGGTGGTTGATAGCCAGGCGAATTTTGTCTGGTGCACGCACTCGGAATATCCACATAACGAGATCTATGAGTCCCTCAGAGAGAGATCAATTCTGATCCGCTTTATGGTTTACAGTGGATGGGGTGATGGCTTGAGAATTACAGTGGGTACTGATGCGGAGATAGACGTACTGCTCGGTGCCATAGAGAGCATCATGCAAGAAAAAAATAGTAAGGAGTGATACACGTGGGACGAACTGCCACAGTTGCGAGAGAAACGACTGAGACAAAGATTGCGTTAGCTATTGATATTGATGGCACAGGCCAAGCCACAGTTCATACCGGCATTGGTTTTTTTGATCACATGCTGACTTTGCTGGCAGGTCACTCGCTCTTCGATTTGTCTATTCAATGCGAGGGAGACGTTCATGTCGATGGACATCACACCGTTGAGGACGTTGGGCGG
Source organism: Pirellulales bacterium (assembly GCA_029246985.1). Taxonomy (GTDB): domain Bacteria; phylum Planctomycetota; class Planctomycetia; order Pirellulales; family UBA1268; genus UBA1268. The sequence goes on along the minus strand of JAQWMC010000032.1, from coordinate 6,061 downwards.
GCATTAGGTGTTGCGGTCAAGGATTGTCTTGGTGATCGCCGTGGCATTCGCCGCTATGGGCATTCGATCCTGCCCATGGATGAATCACTCGTGACTGCCGCAGTTGACCTTGGTGGTCGGGCAGCAACAGTACTTGCTGTTGAGTATCCTGTTCCGACTATTGGGGCGTTCGACGTTCAGCTTGTTGAAGTCTTTTGGGAAAGCTTCGCTGCAACCGCCGGAGCGAATGTGCACGCCGTGCTTCATCATGGGAGCAATGCGCATCACATCGCCGAGGCAGTTTTCAAAGCGACAGCTCGAAGCCTCAGGATGGCCGTAGAACAGGATTCTCGCCAGCTAGGCGTGCCGAGTACAAAAGGTGTTTTGACTGACGCATAAAACTGGGGTGGTGTGAAGAGCTTTTTCACGCCACCCCAGTTCGTTTGTCTTAAGGAGTTCAGGCACCAGCTCTTGGAATACTGGTTCTGAAACACTGCAAGGCGAGCTACTCGTTGACGAATGTCTCGAGGAAGCGAGCAAGGCTATGGAAGTCACAGCCCGGTTCGACGTACCGGACAACAGTCACGAGTGTCTTCGGGTCGACCAGCTCCTCGAAAGGAACGTAATTGAGGTCCAGTTGGCCAGAAACGCTTACCATGACGCCATTGAGGCCGCGTTCGGCAAGAGCACGGTACCCGCCAACACCCAGTTGGCTACCGAGCATGACGTCAAATGCATGCGGTTTTGAACACCGGGCTTCATAGCCAAGTTGCAGTCCGACAACCTTCCGGCTGCGTCCAGTTTGCCGCTCGTATTCATCACCTACGAGTTTGGCAAACATCTTGCCGAGTTGAATCTGAGAAATCGTTATGTGGCCATGGTCGTCTCGTGGGACACCTTCGAGCTGTTTACTTGGGAGGAATTCAGCTAATCCTTCTGCAAGGACAATGACGCCGTACTCTTTCCCTTCTTTTTCTTCCCGTACTCGCATTGTTTTGACAATCCGGCCGACAACCTCATCCACATTCATGGCATGTTTCGTGCTGGTGTTACCGTCTGCGTCAGTGATGGTTTCATCCTCACGATACTTGCCGTGGATGTCTTCAACACTAATAACAAGACTGGCTTCTCCAGAAATCGCAGCGCCATAGGCCAGCCAGCCAGCACTTCGCCCCATTGATTCACAGATAAAATACGATCTTCCGGCATCAGCGTCATAAAGCAGATTACGGATTTCACCTCCAAGAAAATCAACAGCAGTAAAGTATCCAAACGTGAAATCGATGCCCATGTAGTCATTATCAATTGTCTTTGGCAAGTGAACGACGGGTATTCGTGGGGCATCAGCCGGAAGCCTGTCTTGATACAACTTGAACTTGTTCGCTGTTTTCAGGGTGTCGTCTCCACCGATGGATATCAATGCTTCAACGCCGAGTGAGAGAAGGCCTTCGTACGTGTTCTTGAGAGGCTTGACACGTTCCTCATCATCAAAATGCGCAGGATCAGAAATATGTTTTCCGGGGTTTGTTCTGGCGGTGCCAAGCATGATTCCCTGACCAGATCGAGTCCGTTTCAAAAACTCAGTGGTGACATTGATGTAGTCCTTGCCCTCAACGAGTGGCTTGTCAGAGGAAAAATCAGCCAGCGATGAGTAGCCATGCTTCATTCCCACGACTTCGGTGTCGTTTCGCATGAATGAGGTGGCGGCTGTAGAAATAACAGCATTGGCACCGGGTGCTGGACCGCCTGCGAATAATATGGCGACGCGATGAAAATGATGAGCTGCTTTTGGTGGGCGTGAGAGAGACTCGGCCATGAGCTTGGGGGCTCCGTGGGGAAGGGGAGGGGGATGTCATATGCTTGGCAGAAATCTATCAAGCATTGGGCTGCTTTTACAGGGGGGGCGTTGCAATCAGAACGAATTGCGTGTCGAAGCAAAGGCGCAACGAAGAATGCGTCATGAAACGCTGGGCAAACGATCAGTCTGCAAGGAGCCGTTCGACGAACTTCGTATCAATGGTTGCTTCGTGAAAAGCGGAGTGTGAGAGAAGGTCTAGGTGCAGCGGCACTGTTGTAGCGATGCCCTTTACCTGAAGCTCGCGTAGGGCTCGGGTCATAGTTTCAATGGCTGCTTCACGAGTTGGCTGGTGCACGATGAGCTTGCCAATAAGTGAATCATAATAAGGTGGAACAACATACCCGGCGGTCACATGGGAATCAAAGCGAACGCCATAACCACCGGGGGCGATAATTTGCTCAATCTTGCCAGGGCACGGCCTGAAGTTGGCGGATGGGTCTTCTGCATTAATGCGACATTCAATTGCGTGACCACGAGGCACAATGTCTTCTTGCTTGAGCGAAAGCTTTTCGCCTGCTGCTACAAGAATCTGTTGCTTGAGCAGATCAATACCTGTGACCATTTCTGAAACCGGATGCTCGACCTGAATGCGAGCATTTACCTCAATAAAGTAGAAATTATTATCTTTATCGACAATGAATTCGACAGTCCCAGCGGAGTAATATCCGGCAGCCTTTGCCAAACGAACTGCAGCGGCCGTCATGGCTTCTCGGGTCTCTTGTGGCAGTCGAGGGGAGGGGCTTTCTTCAATGAGTTTCTGGTGACGTCGTTGTGTTGAGCAATCACGCTCCCAGAGATGAAGCATCGTGCCGTGTTGATCGCCGAGCACCTGAATTTCAACATGCCTTGGTTTTTCAACATATTTCTCGATGTAGATGCCGGCATTTCCAAAAGCTGCTTCAGCTTCTGCAGAGGCTTGCTGCCATGCCGTTGAGAGGGCGAGGTCATTGGCGGCAACCCGCATGCCCTTGCCACCACCGCCTGCCGTCGCCTTGAGGAGAACAGGGAAACCGATTTCCTTAGCTACTTTCAGAGCTTCCTGTTCGCCAGAGAGCAGCCCTGGGCTGCCTGGTACAGTTGGGACGTTTGCTTCCCGAGCAAGAGATCGAGCTGAGTTTTTGTCACCGACTCGTTCCATCGATTCTGGAGTTGGGCCAATGAAACCAATATCACATGACCGACAAACTTCTGCGAAGTGAGCGTTTTCTGAAAGAAATCCATAGCCCGGGTGAATAGCTTGGACGTTGCCAATCTCGGCAGCACTAATCACACGATCAATTCTCAGGTAACTGTCGGCAGCTTTTGCTGGGCCAATACAGACGGCCTCATCGGCAAGATTAAGATACGGTGCGTCACGATCAGCTTCGCTGTAGACGGCAACGGTCTCAATGCCAAGTTCTCGACAGGCACGAATGACACGAAGTGCAATCTCGCCACGATTTGCGATCAGGATTCGATTGAACATGGTTTCCCTGAATGTTGAATTATCGAGCCAAGAAACAGTGGCTCACGAAAGCTATGCTGATAATCCTTGCGACGCGTCAAAAGGACCCATCATAAGAAGAATCTGTTTTAAGCACCTGGGTCGACTTTGATGAGTGGCTGGCCAAACTCGACAGGCGCACCGTTTTCAACGAGTATGGACACGATTTGTCCAGAAACACCTGCCGGGATCTCATTGAAAACCTTCATGGCTTCTACAATGCAGACTGTTTTCTCAGGTCCAATACGGTCACCAACCTTTGCGAATGGGGGTGAGTCTGGACTTGATGCTAAGTAAAACGTTCCAACCATTGGGCTTTTGACCACAATCATACGAGCCTCTTCAGCCGATTGAGCCGGAGCAGCAGGCTGAGCAGGGGCGGCTGGAGCAACAGCTGGAGCAACTGCGGGTGCCGAGTACGAAGCGACTTCACCGCCTCTCTTGATTCTCACAGCGCTATCTGCATGCTTCAGATCGATCTCAGTGAGATCGTTCTCCTGCATCAGCGAAATAAGTTTGCGAATTTTGCGAACATCGAAGACGTCGAATGATTGTTGGGACCCACTCATGGTGTCCATTTCTCCTCAGGAGGCCGGAGGTTAGTAAAAGTATTTGGTCTGACTAGAAAATGTATCGGCAAACAAGGAAACCCAATTCGACCGAAATGTACAGAAAACGGGCTATAATCGGGCCAAAGGTAGCCATTTTGGCCCGTTTTCGTCAAGTTGGGAGCAAATCCCTCGTCTCTTATGCACTGATTTCTCTTGTTTTCGGAAGGGGCCTTCATGGCAGATCGCTCTGGAAATTCATGCCACCAAATACCGGAAAGCCTCCCGAAGTTGCCGGTTCGGATCAGGGAATCCAGCAAATTTGACTACGGTCGTGTGGTTCTCGTGGCAGGAAGCCGAGGACTGGCTGGAGCCGCCGCGCTTTCTTCGATGGCGGCTCTCAGAGGTGGCGCTGGGCTTGTCGAGGCAATCGTTCCAGAGTCGATTCAGTCAACAGTTGCTGGGTTTGACCCATGCGTGATGACGCACGGTCTTCCAGAAGATGGTGCTGGTCGATTTTCACTTTCAGCGTTATCTGGCATTCGTGATCGCTGTCAGAATGCGGACGTGGTTGCTCTTGGGCCAGGGCTGGGTCGTAGTGACGATCTGGTGAAGATTGTTCATGATCTTTGGCGGACGCTATCAATACCAGTGGTTCTTGACGCAGACGCATTGTGGGCACTTGCACAAGATGCGGAGTGGCAAAAAATTGAACATGCTGGGGCGAGGGTTCTTACACCTCATGCCGGTGAGCTTCTACGTCTTCTCGGCTCCAGCCCCTCGCGGGAAAAGAAACAGGAACGAAAAGAGTTGGAAACGGCAGCGTCACTTCTTGCCAGAGCGACAAAGTCAGTAGTTGTCTTCAAAGGCCCAGCTTCACTGATAACAGATGGCAAAACAAATATACACAATGAAACGGGTAACCCTGGTATGGCAACTGCTGGAACGGGTGACGTTCTTACGGGTGTTCTTGCTGCCCTGCTTGCCCAACGACTCGGTGCATTCGATGCTGCCCGGCTTGGTACATGGATTCATGGGGCCGCAGGTGACGAAGCGGTTGATCGAAACGGCGAGTGTTCTTTGACTGCCCGTGACATCCTTCTCTGTCTGTACGCACAAACAAGACGATGTGTCTCGAAGCATGCCGAACCATCTTGTTGAGACCTGTTGCAAGACGCGTGTCACGAGCTGATAAGTGCGGGGGCTAGCGGCATGACTCCATCAATCTGGGCGAGCCATACACGAGTCCCGTCTGAGGGGCTAATTTTATGTCCTCCGGTAAATGAGCCGAAAGCAGGAAGAGTAAGCGTTGTGCCAGTCATTACAAAACAGCGGCACGTCAGCCGATCTCCGCCGGTGCCCTTGATGGTAACGGTTGGATGAACATGGCCGGTAATTGTGAAGTAACCGGGCTGTGCGTCGGAATGACTTTGGTGATCATGTATAAAACGAAAAGGTGGTTCAATAATTTCTTCTTCGCACCGTTTGATGCCAATCTCATGAGGTTGGAACTTTTTTCCGAGTGATCGCTCGTGATTGCCGAGGATAAGAACCACGTCAGTGTTGTGCAGTCGACGAACCTGCTCACAAAATACAGAAAACTCATCGAGCACTTGCTCTGTGCATCCCGAACGAGCATGAAAGAGATCGCCTGTAATCAGAAGTCGTTGTGCCCTGTATCGCTGTACGATGCCGGTGAGTCGCTGAAGGTCGTGTTGTGCTGATCCCTCAGGAATCGGCATGCCAGCATGTCGGAAAGTTGCCGCTTTCCCAAGGTGGATGTCTGAGCAGACAACAGTCGATGTTTGTGGAAGAAATGCTGCTCGCCCAGGAAGCAGGACGATGTCTGTGTCAGTGGGAAGGGTTCCACTTTCAGCGGTGGCAATCTGTATGCCTTGTGTGTCTCGAACAAGTTGCGATGACGATGAATGTTTTTGTGTCATACGCGTGCCGCGTGCTCGAGTTCTTCAGCCATTTGCATAATCCGTTGACGCCAATTCTGGGTTGAGAGACGTGACTGAATCTGTTCCGCCCAGATTGGAAATGCAAGTGGTGAAAGCCTCGGGGTATCCAGAACTACAATCTCCTTCTTCGCAATTGCGTCAAGTGATTCAGAAAGTCGCTGGAATTCAAACTGATTCTCCAGCACTTCCCGACGAGCCTGTTCAAGGAGTAGGTTCTCAGTGTCGTATT
>JAQWMC010000025.1 GCA_029246985.1 Pirellulales bacterium | reverse complement strand
GCTCTACAGGGGACTCTGTCAAACTTTGCCCAAGGATTGCTCATTCTTGCATATCGACCATTCGATGTCGGTGATGTCATCGACGCTGGCGGTGTAAGTGGGATTGTGGACTCAATGAATATGCTGTCTACAACAATTCGTACCTTCGATAACAAGAAGATGATCGTTCCAAACGGGAAGATTGGTGGTGATACGATTACCAACGCAACGGCGAGTAGTACACGAAGGATCGATATGACGTTCGGTATCGGCTACGATGACGATGTTGCGAAGGCTCAGGCGATTCTTGAACGAATTATCAATGAACACACACTGGTAATGAAGGATCCTGCTCCACTCATCAAGATGAATGAACTTGGTGAATCTGCAATTAATTTCATAGCCCGACCATGGGCCAAGACCGGAGATTATTGGACGGTATTCTGGGAGGTGACGGCGGCAGTGAAGGAAGAGTTCGACTCCGCCGGTATTTCGTTTCCCTATCCACAGCAGGATGTCCATCTCCATCAGGTCAAGGGTAAGTGACCAGAGCGGACATCATTTATCAGAGGCCTCAAAGGGCTTGAATGTTTTGCAGGACAGGATGCGGTGGCTTGAATGACTCCATTTGAAATTGGATTGATTCTTGCGGGCTCTTTTTTTGGAGGCTTCGTCAATGCCATTGCGGGTGGGGGGGGCCTGGTTTCGCTACCGATTATGCTCGGTGTCTTTCCTCAGGCGTCGCTCCCTAGTATTTTTGGCACGACAAAGTCGGCAATGGTGTGGGGAACAGCGTGGGCGGCACGATCATATGCGGCCCACGTCAATGTTTCGTGGATGCGACTTGTACCAGCACTTATTATGGCCGTGCTTGGTGGGTTTATTGGTGCGTGGCTTTTGACTCACTTTGAGTCCGAGTGGCTGCGGAAGGTGCTACCTGTGCTGCTGGCCTTTGTGTTCTGGTACACCTTGGCGAGTCGACACTTCGGGCGAGACCACGTCCCCACTTATCATCCTCGGTATGAGGCGGCTTTTGCGGGTGTAATTGCTTTCTGCTTAGGCCTCTATGACGGGTTCTTTGGACCGGGGACGGGCAGTTTCTTTGTCTTCTTTTTTGTGAGGTTTCTGGGGTACGACTTTCTCCACGCATCTGCCTCTGCAAAGGCCTTAAACGCGGCGACTAATTCCGCAGCAATTTGTGTGTTTGCGTCAAGCGGGGTGATCTGGTGGTCATTAGTCATTCCAATGGCGGTTGTGAATATCGTAGGGGCTGGTTTGGGAACAGCGGTTGCGTTTAGACGCGGGAGTGGATTTGTCAGAAACATATTTCTCATCGTAATAGCCGTCCTCATCTTGAAGACGGCCATTGATGCATATTGGCTATGATCCGGACCCAGTCGATCAGCAAGATTTGGCGTTTTGCCGGAATAGACAAAAACGTTTGTAGCAAACTTCTGCCTCGCCGCCTGTTAAGACGAACAGGTTTAGCAAAGGCTGCAATGTCCCGCGAAGCCGGTAGAGACTCCAGAGACTCATGATATTTTCCAATTCCAGACGAATCGTATTCTCAGTTGCAATAATTGTGACCGAACGACCTTGAAGTTGCCCGTTGAGGCGGCCGGTCAAGACTATTTTGGGTCATTACTGGTGTCCCGTGTCTTGATTTTGATGCACCCATCGAGAATCCACTCTGCATGTTGTGCAGTTTCTGTCGTATCACTTGGAATTTTGACATGAAGGTCTTCGAATTCGTAAGAGATTTCTGCCTGTCTGCCGGTAAGCCTATCGTAAAGCCCAATTGCCAAATCAGGCCATGAAATCGGTTGCGAATCAGCCATTTTTTCACCTTTAAATGTGGGTGCCTAGAAAAATCACTTCTACCGCTTACTTTAGGCGAAAAGGTGGAAGAAACAAGTTGTTTTCGCAGCATTTTGGTAGTCTTGCTCCCTGCGGATAGGGAATTGATGTCTAGGCGACTCATTAACAAGATGGGAAGATAAAATGCTGTTGAAAAATATTTTTCTGAGCGGATTGGTTTCACTGGTGTGTATCGGATCGTTCCAGGCAGCCGAGGATGTCAAAAGTACAGGAACAGATCCAACAGAATTGGCAACCAAGGCCTGGGTCGCGCTCAAAGCTGGGGATCACGAGTTGGTGTCAGAACTCACAACACAATGTTTCAAGGAATTTGGCGATGAGGCCGTAAGGCAGCAGAAGGAATCGGGAGAAGAAATTTCGAAAGAGAATGCGTCTTCTTTCCCAGAGCTCAACAGTGTTGGGACATGCCTGTTTATTCTTGCTGAATCACTATCACAGCAGGGAAATGATGAGTTGAGCCAGGCTACGCTGGAAAAGTTGATCACTGACTTTCCAAAATGTCATTGTGCAAACAAACAGGGCTACTTCTGGAAGCCGGCAATGGCAGCTCAGAAGCGACTTGCCGAAGCAACGGAAAAGGCAGGCTAACTCGTTGCAACTGCTTCAGTGACTGCTTGAACGGCTTGGTGAATGTCGGCGTCTGTATGTTCACAGGTAATGAAAAATCGAATGCGAGCAGCAGATTCTCGAACGGCAGGGAACAAGATCGGGCGGGCATTAATGCCCATTTCCAAGAGTCGTTGGGAGACGGCGAGAGCTTTTTGCGAGCTGCCAACAATCACTGGAATCACAGGAGTGTTCAGGCTTGGTCCAGTGTCGAGCCCGGCTTCTTTTGCTAAAGAAAGGAAAAGAGCTGATCTTTCGTGAAGTTGTCGAACGCGCCATGGTTCGGCTTGAAGGGTTTGCAGTGCAGCGAGAGCAGCAGCAGTATTTGGTGGTGAGCATGCTGTTGAGAAGACAAACGCAGGGGTCGTCAGTCCGAGATAATCGATGAGTTCGCGAGAACCAGCCAGGTAGCCTCCGCCCGATCCAAGGGATTTACTGATCGTCCCCATCCAAATGTCGACATTTTTTGGGTCAATGTCGAAGAACTCGGCGATACCGCGGCCGTTGTTTCCCATTGTTCCGAGAGAGTGTGCTTCGTCGATGTATAGAAGTGCGTCGTGCCGCTGTTTCACTTCAATGAACTTTGGAAGATCTGGGTAATCGCCATCCATGCTGTAGACGCCTTCGATTGCAACAACAGTACGTCGGTACTTATGGCGAATATCACGGAGAAGGCCATCAAGTTGTTCAAAGTCGTTGTGTCGGAAACTACGGCTGGCGGCCTGCGAGGTCATTGCTCCTTCGGTGATACTCTTATGTGCTAATTCATCATAGAGAATGAGGTCTTGGGCATTAAATAAATGACCAAATACGGATGCGTTGGTACCAAACCCGCAGGGGAAGACTGTTGCTCGCTCTGTCCCGATAAAGTCTGCAATTGCCTTATCGAGTGCATTGAGAAGCGTGGTGTTGCCACCGACCATACGGCTTGCTGTGGCTCCGCAACCAAACTGATCAATTGCTGTTTTCGCAGCAGATGTGACCGCTGGATGGCTGGTCAGGCCAAGGTAATCAAAGCTGGTGAAACTGACTACATCTTTACCAGAAATAGATGCATGCTTACCCGTAACGGATTCATGGGCCAAAAGGAAAGGGTTGTCGAGGCCAAGTGCTTGAAGGTCTGCAACACGTTGTCTTAGAACCTCGCATTCCTCAAAAGAATACGTTTTGGCAGAACTGGTGTTCTCGGGGTGACTCGAATCTCTGAGAAGAGCCTCTGCGGCGTCGGTGTCTTGTGTGTCAAACATTCTCGTGGCAATGCATGTCACCAGATCGTCACATGTTTGAATGTCTAGTATCCAGTCTTTATGCAAACGCATTCCGTAACTACCCTGGAGCCGAACGATTGCATCTTCGAGGCGAGCGTCATCAATTCCTGCGTCAGTCAGTACTGATTCAGGCGTCAGAAGTGTTTGATTTGAACTGGGCATGACACGAGAAAGTTCGTTGAGAACGACCCCGTAAATCACGTCACGGGTGTGTGCATTAGGAACTATTC
>JAQWMC010000019.1 GCA_029246985.1 Pirellulales bacterium | reverse complement strand
ACTGATCCTGTTGTGACTGATCCTGTTGTGACAGATCCTGTTGTGACTGATCCAGTTGTGACAGATCCAGTTGTGACAGATCCAGTTGTGAGTGATCCATCGGCGTCACCGATTGCGAATTACGATAAGGTGCTGGCTGCGTATTTCCCTGAGTGGGGAATCTACGGCAGGGACTATCAGCTTGCAGATGTGCCAGCTGATGAGTTGACGCATCTCATCTATGCATTTGCCGATCTCAATGCAGCTGGAGAGATGACGTTGTTCGATTCCTATGCTGCGACTGAAAAGCGATTCAGTGCTGAAGAAAGTGTGACGGGTGAAGCTGACCAGTGGTACTATCCACCAGAAGATCCTCGTAGTGAGCAGACAATCTGGGGGAACTTCAACCAGCTTGCTCTATTGAAAGAAGCAAATCCTCATCTGACTCTCAGCATCGCTGTTGGTGGTTGGACGCTCTCTGATCACTTCAGTACGGTCACCTCGACTCAGGCTGGTCGTGATACGTTCTCGGATTCGATTGTTGAATTCCTGACCACATACCAAGTCTTTGATGGAATTGACTTTGACTGGGAGTACCCCGGTGGGGGCGGAGAGGCTGGCAATTCTGCCAGTCCTAATGATGGAGCAAACTATGCTCTGCTCATGGCTGATGTTCGAGCGAAACTCGATGATCTCGGCAGTGAACTTGGCAGGACGTATGAAATCTCTATCGCCTCTCCAGGTGGACTCGACAAGATTGCGAATTTCAATCTTGCTGGGTTGGCCCCGTCAGTCGATTTCTTCAATGTCATGACATATGACTTCCACGGCACGTGGGAAGATACGACAGGTCACCAAGCGGCCTTCACGGGTGATCCTGTCGGCTATGACATTGAGACTTCAGTGGATGCATACCTAAACGCAGGCGTTGCTCCAGAACAGATCGTCCTCGGAGCGCCACTTTATACGCGAGCGTGGAGCGGCGTCGCCGATGGTGGTGACGGTGGTTATAACGAAGCCTCAAGTGGTGCAGCCCCGGGAACCTATGAAGCAGGAAACTACGACTACAAAGATTTGCTGTCGCAGATTAACGCCGGAGCTGGTTGGGATCTCTACTGGGATGATAATGCTCAAGCAAGCTATGTGTACAACGCTGAGCAGGACATCTTTAGCTCGTTTGAGACAACTACGTCCATTGCGTTAAAGGCAGAATGGGCTGATGCGAAGGGATTGGGAGGCATGATGTTCTGGGATCTATCAAACGATGCTACGAACTCTCCTGATAGCCTGATCTCAGCTGCATTCCGTTCAATGGTTCTTGAGGAAGATCTGGCCGAAATTGAGGCTGATTCAGCCCTGCCAGATCCAATCGTAGTGGGTGGTGATGGAGTAATTGGTCCTCTGCCACTCTAGGTCACTTGTTAACCTCGAAGAGCTGGACTTAAACCTTGTTTAAGTCCAGCTCATTGGGTGGTCAGAACAATTGTTCTGACCACCCTTTTTTTACGATTGGTGTCTTTTTGCTGGGCAGTAGTGAATCGTTGGATTCAGGCACGAGAGTCTCACCAGCAAGGTTTTTCCCTAGTTTCCAAGGGTACAAGGTGTTCGAAAGCCGATATTCCTTGTTATGCACGCGGAACAATAAGTTTCTGTAATATCAGCCCATCTACTACATATAATCACGGTATGGCAAAAAAGAAATCAAATACGAAATGGTTTATGGAGCAGGTTGAGAACGAGCAATCTGGTCTCAAGGGTTTTATTCGGATGCTTGGTGTCAGGCCGGAGTCGGTCGATGATATCGCTCAGGAAGCCTTTGTTATTGCGTACAAGAAACTCACAATGTTTGAGCGGGGAACCAACTTTGGTGCCTGGCTAAGAACGATTGCAAGAAATCTTGTTCGGAATGAACTCCGCCGACAGGGGCGGCGACGTGTTTTAGCAAATGACGTTGCCGAGTTTTTACTGAGTCGAGCAGATGAAAAATCCACACACCCAAGTGTTGAGGTGGAGCAGGCAGAGCAACACAAACAGCAAGTCTCTGCACTTCGTGAGTGTCTCCAGAAACTCCCTGAGCGAAGCAGGAGACTTGTTCAACAGCGATATTTTGAACAACTTTCGTTAGGTGTTATTGCTGCTGACGAAGCGACAAACGCAAATAACGTAAGCCAGATTTTGTTTCGCTTACGAGCAGCTTTGTCAGACTGTATTCAGAAGCAGTTGGGAAATATAGGAACATGATTTCTTGCAATTCAGGTACGTGCGGACGGAATAATTAAAGAATGACTAAGTCAAAACAAAAACATGACTCTCTGCCGGAGCATCTAAAGCAAAAGGCCGATTCAGTTCAAGCCAAAGAAGTAGTTTCTTTTGATCAGGCAATGGGCAGGATTGTTGATGGTGAACCGCTTCCCGGGGATGAGCAAATCGTGATCCATCATTTGAGGAGCCATCCGCAATGTGTTCAGCAAGTCGAATGCCACCTCGCCATTGAGGCCATGCTTTTTGGTGAAGCAAGATGCGATGCCCGCGCGTTTGTCGAGTCTGTACGGGTGGCGATCGAGGCAGAGGAAACAAAATCTGTTTTTGTACGAAATGTTCAGGAGGCTGTTTTTGGAAGCACGTTCGGTCGGTCTGGTTTGAAATGTGATGTCGGTGATTCAGACATGCAATCCAAAAAGTGGCTTGGTAATGCGATAAGTTTGGTGCTGGCTTGCTCATTGCTTCTTGCTAGTTTGATTGCCGGCGGTATCTGGAATGCGGCAGCCATTGGTGAGCCAGTCCTCGTAGAAGTTGATCGGGTTGATGGAACAAATGCTTTCGCGGTTGGTGATCAAGTAAATCTCCGAGCACTTGTGTTGCCGGAGGGTGCCGTTGATTTACGACTGCCATCAGGTGTTTTATTGGAATGCCAGTCACCACTCATGGCTCGCTTTGAACATCCAATGCGACTCCACCTTTCTCAAGGACGAGTGGATGTAGATGTGGGGGAAGAAGGCATTGGCTTCACAGTTGTCACACCTGTCGGTGAGGTTGTTGACCTCGGTACAAGGTTTGCTGTGAATGCTTCGGTGGACGGAGAAGTCCGAGTAGCAGTTCTGTCTGGCCAAGTAGAACTACGTTCACAAAAAGTTGGTACGGTGAGCTTGATTGATGGAGAGGCTGTTCGGCTGAGCGGGACGCAGGGCCCTCGGCGGCTTCATAGTGTTGAGATTCGAAATCATGGAATTGATCACGCCCGAAAAGACTCGGTCATTCATTCGGTGAGTGATAATGTAGAACTTCCAAAAAACCGTAGATTTTATGGTCTTGTTCCGTGTGGCATGCGAGATGGCGTGCGGGCCTACCGTGACCGTAAAGCACCTCGATGGGAAGCAGACCCGAGCGAAGACTTTCCCGAAGGGCTACTCGGTGCGGACCTCATTCAGACGTTTCAAACGCATCGACTTCAACGTGAATTCCAATTGCAATTCTCAATCTCTCAGCCGAGTCGTGTTTATATTTTCTACGATGCTCGCTACAGTCCGCCGAATTGGCTTACTCAGGATTTTGTCAATACAGGCATTCAGATTCGGTCAGTTGGCTGGTCATCGACAGCAATCATGACCAAAGGGATTGATCCTGATGCGTGGGGTAAAATAGCAATCCCACACGATATATGGTGCCGGGATCTCGTTCATCCAGGGTCCGTGATTTTAGGCCCACCTGTGCTTTCGAAAAAAGATTTAAACACAACTTCGGAATACGAAGGTGTGAAGCCTTCGATGTATGGCATCGCTGTTCAGCCAATAGCTCCCCCGAGTCAAAATATTGGAAAATCTGTACCTGAGAAGTCTCGAGTGAAGGCACTGTCAGTCAGTGTTCAGCAATAATTAGTCTCAATATCTCGCTAACATCGTTCAGAAGGAACAGTTCTTTTTACGAGTGCACGGTCAAGTGGCCAGTGCAGTCGTTGGCTAGTAAGTGATGAAGCGTAAATCGCCTCATTCATTTCTGTCAGTGTGAGGCCCGTAAACATTCCTGTTTCGGGTTCACGGTCAGTCTGAATTGCATCAATGAGATCTGTTACGGCCAGGCGGCCCCAAGACGCTCTTTCTGCTGATCGATCGACTCCTTGATCTGTTAAGTCAGTCTCGAGGCCTTCATCACCAATTGGTATCCATGGGTACGGTCGGTTCATACGCCAGGCAGGAGCAGCACGGAAGTATGCTTGAGGGATGTAGTCTGGGCGAATATGTATTTCACCCTTTGTCCCAAGTAAGGTGAGGCCAAAATTTGGTTGTTTGAGTCCGGCTTCACGAGTGCTTGCAAAGAATCCAGTTGGGCCATTAGCAAGACCAAAGGAAGCAGTAATGCTGTCACCAGCTATCATGGGGAGTCCTTCAGGGCCTGCAATGAAATCACCGGGCGTCACAGGTTGACCGGTCTTCGTAACCGTCGCATTGCACCACTGAGGTGCACCACCAAAGTGCACCATAAGATCAAGAACATGTGGACCAAGCACCCAGAGATCTTCACCTCCACCGCGCAGGTCCTCTTTTCCACGTGCTCGTAATTCGAGTAACGTCCCAAGTTTTCCGTCAGCAATTAACTCCCACACCGCGGTAATCGTCGGGCAGTACCGGTTGACAAGGGCAAGATTAAGCTTGGTGTTCGATCTCTCACATGCTGAAACAACCGCATCTGCTTCTGAGACAGATTTTACAAAAGGCTTTTCCATAAAAATACCGCGAACGCCGGCCTCAGCGGAGGCTATTGCCATTTCGGCATGCTGCTTGATGTTGCGAGAGCAAATTGCGATAACATCTGGCTTGATATCAGCGAGCATTTTTCGCCAGTTGAGGAATCCAGTTGCTGTCTGAGTGAGTCGATGACGCTTAATCGCATCACCAACACCAACGTCGGTGTCGTCGGCTACTGCGACGGTGTGAAGACCAGGTACGCCAATAAAAAGCTCGTCAATATTGTGCCCCCACCCACCGCTGGAACTACTGCCAATGACTGCTGCTCGAAGTACTTCGTTCATTAGAATCTTTCATTTGTGAAAATCAGTAAAATAGTCGAACAACGCTGCAAATGAACGGGACAGCGCTACTGGAAATGGTTATCATTCTACCATGAGTTTCTCAGCAACTATGATCATTGGGATAATTCCACTCAGCATTAAATAGCATGTCTGGTCATCACTCACACAACCATTCTCACGCAATGACTCCGGATAGTCTTGATAGGGCTATGATGATCGGTGTGAGTCTCAATCTGATTTTCGTCTTGGTGGAGTTTGGTTTCGGTTTTTTCAGTGGGTCATTAGCCCTTCTTGCTGACGCTGGTCATAATGCGAGCGATGTTGTCGGTCTTTTGCTTGCGTGGGGAGCGAGTTTTCTAGCTCGTCGACCACCTAGTCAGAAATTCACGTTTGGGCTCCGGCGAGCAACCATATATGCAGCCTTCTTGAATGCGGTACTGTTGTTGGCAGCCTGCGCTGTGATTCTATGGGAGGCTATTTATAGACTCAATGATCCTGCACCTGTTGCAGGGTTCACCATGATTGCGGTGGCTGCGATCGGTGTCGTCATAAACACGGTGACAGCAATTCTTTTTATGCAAGGTAGCAAGGAAGATGCCAATATCCGCGGAGCATTTTTGCACATGGCAGCTGATGCAGCGGTATCAGTTGGTGTGGTTCTTGCTGGAGTGGCCATCATGGCAACCGGCATTGGATGGATCGATCCAATTGTCAGCATCATTATCGTCGTAGTAATTGTTTGGGGTACGTGGGATCTTTTTACTGAAAGTGTGGGCCTCGCGATGGACGCAGTACCCCGTCGTATAAATATCACTGAACTGACGAATGCACTAGCTGAAGTTCCTGGCGTACTCGAAATTCATGATCTACATGTATGGGGCATGAGTACATCGGAGGTGATGCTGACAGCTCATCTTGTAATTACTGAGTCAAGCCGGCAAGTTTCATTGAAGGAAGCGGAGTCAGTGCTACGCGAGAGATTTGCTATTACTCACACAACATTACAGTTCGAGGACCCGTCAACATCGCAAGCCTGTGCGCAGCAACTTGGCGATGGGGTTTGAGTGCATCTGGACTTTTTCCAAGGAGGAATGTTTCGACGGTATGTTAAGAACAACAAATCAAAGCAAGTTTTGTGTGCGGATATAGATGCTCTCTCTTGGTTTACGGAACTGAGTTGTTGTGTCATAGTTCTCCCTGAAATATAGGGCTGGATCGTTGGAGAGACTCTGCTCGTTTTCAACCCAACAGATGATTTTTGGGGATCTGAAAACAATGGAACGGTGTTGACCGCTACTCAATGTCAGCTTCGATTTGTTGCATGTATTGAATGCTCTCGCGAGCGAGACGCTCTGCCCCCGGGGCATAATCAAATACTTCAACACTCACCCATCCGCTATACGATATTTCATGTAATGCCTGAAATATTGGTGCAAAGTCGATTGCCCCAAATCCTGGCCCCTGAAGATTGATGTCATTTGCGTGGAAATGCTCCAGATGTGTAGCACTCGCGTGAATGATCTCTGGTATCGACTGATCTTCAGATGCCATCGCCTTCACGTCGAGGTGAAGGCGGATATGCGGTGAGCCAATTAAATCAATTAAGCGACGAGTTTCATCTGCAGTGGTAAGGACGTCAGTTTCAATTGGAGCAAGTGGTTCCAGAGCAAGGACTGTATCAGTTTCTTCTAGAACAGGGACCAAAGCACTAAAAACTTCTTGCAGAAATAAATGAGCATCCTGTTCGGTGACGTCGGCCATCAGGCTTCGTTGCTGTGGTGACCCGAACACAAGCGTCTTGCCTCCAAGGTCTCTGCACAATCGAGCTAGGTCTGCCAGGTAGGAAATAGTCCGTCTTCGAGTGTCCACATCAGGAGAACTAACGTGAAGCCCATCAGTTTTTGCGAGAAGCCAGTGCAAGCCGATACATTCAAGCCCAGCTTGTGCAATGATGCGACGCAGATCCCCTCTTTGATTTGATGAAAGCTCATGAGGATTCTCACCTAATGTAAACGGCGCGATCTCGATTCCTGTGTATCCAGCATCAGCAGCAAACTCACAGACACGCTTTAACGGCCAGTTGCCAAACGTCTCATTACAGATTCCGTACTGCATGTGATGGTTTCCCAAGAGTTGTACAGGCATTAAAAGTCAGTCAGCAAGTTTAATGACCTTGCCGGTTGATGCTGACTTATAACATGCTTCGATGATTGCAACAGCCTTGCGACCTTCGTGGCCGTCTAGTTTTGGTTTTATTCCGGCTGATATAGCATCAAAAAATTCAGAAAAATTCCTTGTATGACAGGAATAATTTATTGCCATTGGATCAGCAGCACCTCCTGAAGTCCCACTTGCACCACCAAAACGCGAGCGTATAGCGTCATCATCAGAATGAGATTCCTGGAACTGCCAGTTCACGATTTGCTCTTCTTCAATTTCAGCTGTTCCTCCACGGCCGCCAAAGATGAAGCGACGTAGCTGGCCTGGAAAAAGGCTAGTTGTTGCCAGCAATTGGCCGAGACCGCCATTCTTGAGTTTCAGAACTGCAAGACATGTGTCCTCAACTTCAACATATTCTGGCGAGTGTGATTTAAGAGCAGTAAAAGCAGCGACACTTTCAATTGGATTGGCGGAAGGTGGAACGTGAGACATGGATGCACCAGCGATCCATTGGAGGGCATCAACCCCGTGTATTGACTGATTCATCAAGGCACCACCTCCATCCAATGCGAGCGTTCCCTGCCAACGTCCGTCCCCGTAGTAGGAATCATCTCGCCACCACGGAACTGCACTGGATGCGACAGCAAGATCGCCAAATCGGCCGGCTGCTGATGCAGTATAGACAGCCTGTAAAACCGGATTGAATCTTTGTGGAAAGATTGCACCTAAGCTCACGCCAACTTTATCGGCCGCTTTAATCATGCGATCGATTCGCCGAGTAGTGATCTCAAGAGGTTTCTCACAAAGAACGTGAACTCCTTTTCGTATTGCTTTGAGTGCCACGTCAAGGTGGGCACCGGAAGGAGTTGCAATCGTCACTACGTCAGGCTTTTCCCGACGAATCATACGTGCTGGATCGGGGTACCAGGAACAAGCATGTTGCTCAGCAAAGCAGAGTCCTTTTTCCTCTGTACGACAGCAAGCCGAAACGAGTTCGACGGAAGGTATGTCAGCAAGGGCGCGGGCATGTATCTCCGCTATCGCGCCAATACCAATAATGGCAACGCGCACAATGAAACTCCTTTGGTATGAATGATGGCAAGCAATTTTGCAATTACTTCTTAACTGTTGTGAAACAGTGAGTACTTGTCAAATGTTTATTTTGGCCAGTAGTTTGGAGAGTAGAAGTAATCGACAAAAGTGTCGTGGATACGTCTGGCAACGGGCCAGCGACAGGTGTCACGACTGCCGGCCCGTGGACAGCATGGGCCGTTGTAAAGCGGCCCGCCTGTTGGTGTGCCGGTAGCACCGATAAGATCAAAATGAAACGGTGGTTTGGTTGGGTGGCACGGTGGCGGTGGAATAATTGGGCAAAGGATCCGAGGTTCTCCGCACTGATAAAGTCTGTCAGATTGTGGATGCCAATCTGACAGCGTATCACTGCGATGCGGTACAAGTTCATTGAGAAGTGATTCAGCAGTTGCATCTGGCGAGACTTCAAAATCAGTTTGATTTGGATTCGCAGATTGCTGTATCAAATAAGAAGATGATGATTGGCGGAGGTTTTCGGTGTCTTGAGCATTGCTGGCAACATTCGATGCAAGAAAGCCTATTGAAACAATAGTGCAATGAAAAAGAATTCGTAAGTGAACGTTTCGGTTTTTCATTTTTTTCTGCCGTGAGAGATCTACCCTCATTCCTTCTATCTTCATATTCTGGTATCGGCATGCTCGTGCTTTCTCCGCCAAAAAACGAGTGGAAATGGTGGACTTAATTGTGGTTATGCTGTTTGAACAGCACTCAAAGAGCGGCTCCTTTTTAAGGGCTGGCGAAGGGGGCAAACTAGGCTGTTAAGTGCAGTTGTTTCCGAATCAGATTCCCCCGTAATAATTTTAATGGTTTCCTATGGCGTCTTCTCTTCCTACTTCTCCGGTTGAATTATTAAACTGTTTAGGCGTACAGGTTGTGGTGGTTGTTTCAGGAGGTGGCACGCAGGTTATTCCTCAATTGTTTGCTGAGGGTGGAGCTAGCAATGTCATGCTCGAAGCCCTTGTGCCTTACGCGAAGTCAGCTATTACAGAATTCTTAGGTGGTAGTCCTGAGGCCTACTGCAGCGATCGTACAGCGAGACAGTTGGCAGTTACTGGCTGGCAGCGGAGCGTCAAGCTTTCCAGTCAGGGGCGAAACAATGTTGGAATTGCTGCAACAGCGAGTTTGCGATCGAGGAAGCCAAAAATGGGCCAGCACAGGGTGCATGTAGCAACGCACCGGGTTCAAGAAACGGTCACTGCCACTTTGCAACTGACAAAGAATGCAAGGAGTAGACTAGAAGAGGAACGTGTTGCGGCATTGCTTTGCCTAGACGTCTTGGTCAGTACCATTGCGGAAACGACAGAACATCCGTGGCGAAAGGAATTGGAATCACTCCTTTTGCCAGACGAAGAAGTTGTTCGCGACGAGTACAAGGCACCAGATAGTTGGCAAAAAGTATGTACTTTAGAAGAAGTTGCGGTGCCAATTAAAATAAACGATGGTGCGCAGACACGTCAGCGTTCAGGGCACGTGAATGATCGACTTATTTTCAGTGGGTCATTTGCACCACTCCACGAGGGTCATCTTGCGATGGCCCGCATTGCCGAGGAAATAGCAGAACGACCCGTTGAATGGGAATTGTCTGTCACGAATGTGGACAAACCGATGTTGGACTATATCGAGGTCTCACGAAGAGTAGAGCAATTCGAGGGGAAGACTCTCTGGCTTTCACGAGCGGCAACTTTTATCGAGAAAGTCCATGTTTTTCCGCAGTCAACATTTGTGATGGGAGCGGATACGTACGTGCGCCTCATAGACCCAAAGTACTATCATGGTTCCCAAAAACGACTGAATGATGCAATACAAACAATTTGTCGTGAGTCTCGAGGTTTAATTGTTTTTGGTCGGATGCAAGATCAGGCATTCCAAAACCCAACCACAAGTGACGTGCCGCCAGCACTCCGAGAAATCACATATTTTGTCTCAGAACGAGAGTTTCGAATGGATGTCTCCAGTAGTGGCATAAGAGCGAGCAGAACGTAGATAAAAGCAGCGACCTGTTGGCTACGAGTGAACGATTTTTGCCAGACCTGCACCGAGGCGATCAAGGGTGACACTGTGATCTTCACGACCTATGTGCACTCGTATCAGGCTTACTTCGGTATCGTTTGATAAAGATTCTGATAGCGCCTTATCAAACTCACCCTCGGTACGAACTTCGTACCCTTTGCCACCACCTAGCACCTGAGGAAGCATCTGGTATTGCCAGATGTTGATGTCGTTAAACATTCCTTGATGAATAAGTCGTTCTGTTCCATAGCCACCATTATCGAGAACGATTATTGTTGTTGCCAGTTGATGTTTGATAATGGTTGATAATTCCATGCCAGTCATCTGAAAAGCCCCATCACCGACGAGGACAATAGTCTTCAGGTCAGGCCTCGCCATTTTGGCACCAACCGCTGCAGGTACAGCAAAACCCATTGACGTGTAATACGCAGGTGAAAGGAATTCTGTCTGGCCACGAATGACGAGTTCACTTGACGCAAATAAAGCATCACCAACATCAGCAATCACAATTGTTTTGTCATCGAGTGACTCATCGAGCCTTCTCACGAGACGAGTTGTGGTGATTGACCTATCTTCTTCGATTATGAACGGCCCTCGTGCCACTGAAGGTCCGGGAGGAAGGGTTTGTTTTCGAACCTGTGGGCATGATTCAGCTAGGCCATGAACGAAGTCTTCGAGGAGTACATTATGGAAATGATGGTGACTTATTCGTAAATCTTCACTTGTAGCCAAAATACTATTTGTGAGATTGATCTTTGCTGTGAAGATGCCGAGATTCACATCCGTAAGCATTGTCCCAAGCAGAATGACGCAATCGCTTTGTTCGACGTAAGAAGAAATTTCCTCTCTGCCCATTGCGCCTTCATAAAGCCCTAGATAGAGAGGATGCACCTCGCTAATGACACTTTTCGCTAACATTGACGCCGTGATTGGAATTCCAGATGCATTCGCAAGGGCAAGTGTTTCTCCTTGTAGTCCATAACGGTGGAGTTCGACTCCAGCGACAATAACTGGCTGGTTCGCCTTTTCGATCCGTGCCGTGGCTTCTCGGATTGCTTCGGTAAGTGCTGCGGGGTCACTCTCAACAGGAGACGGCTGGAAATTTCTCGGATGCTCAGGGACAACGTCAACCATGTCTCGAGGGACTTCGATGTAAACGGGACGTTTAAAGCGATGTGCCATGTCCAACGCATAGTCAATATCTCGAAATGCGGTTGTTGGGTCATTTAGTTCAAGGCTGACTGCACAGAGTTTGTCAAAGACATCAAGTTGTGTGCTCCAATCACGAACACGATGATGGAGCAGGGGGTTGTTAACCCTTTCCTTAAGGCCGGTTGCTCCTGAAATGACAATAACAGGACTTTGTTCGGCATATGCTCCGGCTATTGAATTTGCGAGGCTTAATCCTCCAACTCCATACGTTACGCATACGGCACCCATTCCATGAACCCGAGCATAGGCATCGGCTGCAAAGCCGGCGCAATCTTCTCTTGTGCAACTTACAAGTGTGATTTCGCTGTGCTCAAGCATGCTATAGAGAGCGAGAACATAATCTCCGGGTAAGCCGAACACGTGCTGAATGCCGTAGTCGGCAAGTCGGCTTATTAAATACTCACCGATGGACAGGCCTTCAGAATCAGCAACGCGTTCCATGACAGGTCGCCTGCCCGTGCGAAGTTTGCAGAGTGTTGGAGGTGGTGATTTTGATGCAGAGGAAGAGTTCAAACTATTCTTATGCGCAGGCATCGTGGCAAATCCTCAAAACGAAATGTTAATCTTCTCAGAGAAAACAAGAGTGTTTTCAATGGAGGAATTCTACTCATCTGAGTGAGTGGAATTCTGCTTTTGCCGTTTTTGCCAGGTGGCCAGAAGCACAAGCCAAAATCCAAGAAACGCTGCCATACAGCCGAGAACGATCAAAGGACGCCTAGGATCGTGGTTGAAAGAATAGGCGCCGATGGCTTGTGCTATTCCCCAGACAGTAAGGCCTCCGAAAATCCAACGTATGAGGATCTTTGATCCTGGAGGATTGGAACGAGGAATTTCGCTGGTATTGGAATGATTTGGAGAGGTTTCAGCCATTTTTAAAAACGTTGAGTTCTTTAGATGAAAATATTCGGGACGAAGCGCACGCGAGAAAAAATTTTCTCGCGAGAAATAGTATCTCTTGAGAATAGTGTACCGGTCCGCTGCAAAGCGTTTCTGACAGGCAGTGCCGCAATAACACCTGGGTACCAAAAAAAAGGCCCCCGGAAAGGCTTAGGTCCCAGGGGGGCGGAGAACCTGAGCCATTTCCGGGAGCGATTGGTCATTTAGGAATGCGTATTCGAATTGTCTCAAGCACCGATCCAAATACATGGGTCAGACATAAATTGCGATTCCTCGGCAATTCCATCTTCATTCCAGATGGCGGGACGGTAAATACACACCGTTTCATGGGTCAAGAGTGATTTTTGTGGATACATGTATCAGTAGTGAGAAGCGAGAGAACGTGATTTACAAAACCATTCCGATCTGCCGTTCTCCGTTTACAATGAGATAAATTCGTTAGAAATAGATTTGTTCAATCAAAGGATATTCCCTATGTCACCTAGTCAGCCAATCATGTCTCCTCGATCCATTATCTCTGATTCAGGTAGTCCCCCAACGCAAAGTGCTTGGCAGGCTGCTTTCAACGAGGCTCTTCCTTACAAAGAATTTCTTCAGCACCATGCAACTCCCGAGCAGCAAGCAAAATGGGAAGCCTCTCGATCACAAATCGCTCTTGGTCCAGAGCATAAAAGAGTACTCAAAGACTTTGTCCGTAAAATGCCAGTTATGGTTTTAGCCGGAGCATGGTGCGGTGATTGCGTAAGCCAGTGTCCCATTTTTTTACACTTCTCAGAAATTGCCTCCTGTATTGACCTGCGGTTTCTAGATCGCGACGCACAGCCTGAAATAGCTGCCCATCTCACTGTTTGTGGTGGACAGCGAGTGCCTGTTGCACTTTTTTTAAGCGAAGACTTCTTCCCGATCGTCACACACGGTGACCGAACTCTTTCAGCATATCGACTTGCCATAGCCCAGCACGCAGGGTCGAGCTGTTCAACAGGAATTGTTCCTCCGAGTAACGAATCTCTCCGGGCAGTAATGGGCGACTGGCTCGATGTCTTTGAGCGAGTTCAACTCATTCTTAGGTTGTCTGGTCGTTTACGAAAAATTCATGGTGACTGAGTTACTTATCCGGGAAATCAGAGGAAATCATGACAAGCCGTGAACGTTGGACAGTGTATCCGCTTCTCTTTCTTGCAATTGGACTCGCGATGCGTCCAGGGGAAGAGTCAGAGCTGGAAATACAAACCGAGGTACTCTCATCTTCTATCGTTCGGTGCCGCGAGATTCTTGTTGAATCTGATGATGGGACTGTGTTGTTACATATGGGCCGGGTTGTAGGTGGTGGTGGCCGCATAGAAGTGAAGGATGTCTCCGGTGGAAATACTGTGGCTATAGGAACACGGCCAGACGAGGCCTTGGGAAGGATTGAGTTCTTTGACAGTGAAGGCCGTCTTCGGGCTGTTCTTGACGGACTCGATGAAGAATGAGTGTGTCGTGAGAGGAATATCTGAGTGAGTTTGAGAACCAGCCTCAGAGCAACTCTGATAGATGTGCTGACTACCTAGGCACGACATCCTTCGTTCGCTGGTCAAGGCCACCAAACGTATCAAAGATAGAAGCATAAACGACACACTATATGATGCTCTTGGCTTATGCATCGGTTTTCGAATGAACACAAAAAGCGGAGTTGATAGATATGAAACCATATCAAATGAATATTGCAATGATTGTAATGTTGCTAGCAGGATTGAACGGCGGACTGGCACTCGCGCAAGTTGAGAATCACAACGCTCAGGCTCGCCCAAACGTTCTCTTTATTTTGACCGATGATCAACGGTACGATGCCCTCAGTTGCATGGGACATCCACATTTGAAAACGCCTCACATCGACCGCCTGGCCGATGAAGGGCTGTTGTTCAAGAATCATTTTTGCACCACAAGTCTTTGCTCTCCGAGTCGGGCATCGATCTTGAGTGGACTCTATGCTCATACGCATGGTGTCTCGAACAACTTTACCGAATACCCGGAGGACATGGTCAGCTTTCCGATGCGACTTCACGAGTCCGGCTATGAAACTGCCTATGTCGGCAAGTGGCATATGGGTGAAAAAAATGATATGCCTCGCCCCGGTTTTGATTATTTTGTTACCCACAAAGGACAAGGAAAGTACTTCGACACCGAGTTTAATTTCAACGGAGGCGATCGACGAGTTGTGAAGGGATATTACACAACGGTTGTGACCGACATGGCGATGGATTGGATCAAAGGTCACAAATCAAACAGCCCCTGGGCCATGATGATAGGGCACAAGGCTCCTCATAGTTTTTACTTACCAGAGGAGAAATACCAGCAGGCTTTTGATTCTGCTGATATCCAGTATCCCAAGAGTGCGTTTGACCTTGACGACAAGCCGGGTTGGTTCAAAAAGCGCCTGGATACTTGGCATGGGATTTATGGGCCACTCTTTGACTGGCGGAAAAAGTTTCCTGACGAAAGTCCGGAAGGTGTTAAAGACTTTGCCAGAATGGTTCGTGCCTATTGGGGAACACTCCTTTCCGTCGATGATAGCGTCGGTCGTCTCTGCAAGTTTCTGGAAGATCGCGGTGAGCTGGATAATACGCTCCTAATTTTCACTTCGGATAACGGTTTGCTCGAAGGCGAGCATGGCATGGTCGACAAACGGACCGGGCATGAACCGTCGATTCGGATTCCACTTGTTGTGCGATATCCCGGACTGACCAAGCGAGGTAAAGTGGTTCCGCAGATGACAGCAACGATCGACTTTGCACCCACGATCCTCGATATCTGTGGGGCAAAACCGCTTGATGAAGTTCACGGACGCAGTTGGAAACGGCTTGCTCAAGGTGATGCCTCAGATTGGCGAACCAGCTTTTACTACGAGTACAACTATGAGCACCAGTTTCCATATACGCCAAATGTGCGTGCCTTGAGAACTGATCGTTGGAAATACATTCGGTATCCGCACGGTGATGGTTCACCCGATCGGCATATGGCGGAGCTTTACGATTTGAATGTTGACCCGAATGAAAATAGAAACTTGATCAACGATGATGCTCACGATGCAGTTGTGAAAGAAGTTCGGTCTGAACTTGATCGTTTAATCTCCGTGCACGGTGATGGAAAGCTGGATGTGATGCCGATGGATCAAGGGATTCAGTCCGGCTTACCAGAAGAGTCAATCCGTTAGGATCGAATAGAGGTTCTCCGCTACCGTCAGCTGGAAGACCCCCTAGGTTCTCTTTGACACGGGAAAAGTCTCGTCTTTTTTGGTCGTCGCGGGGAACCAGGTGCCGTCACAGGAAATGGGATCTAAAGAAAATTCCGTAAACGATATCGCCACAAAGAAAACAGTACGCCCGGAGGGATTCGAACCCCCAACCCTCGGTTCCGAAGACCGATGCTCTATCCAATTGAGCTACGGACGCCTGCGACTTAGTGTACCAACCGTTGTCTCGATCTGCGATGGGCTCGCCCAGAGTTTCAAGAGTGACTCCGTTTGGCATCGTTTTGGGGGTTAAGTTGACCGGACCCGATTTGTGGGACACGATACCTATTCATGAATTCTTTTCGGCTT
>JAQWMC010000091.1 GCA_029246985.1 Pirellulales bacterium | reverse complement strand
GGAGAAATTCGAGATAAGGAAACTGCTGAAATTGCTATGCAGGCCGCGCTGACCGGTCATTTTGTTTTTTCAACTCTACATGCAAATGACTCCGCTACGACAATCACCCGTCTTCTTGATATCGGAATAGATACCACACTCATACAGTCATCTGTTTCAGCAGTGCTAGCGCAGCGTCTCCTTCGGGTACTCTGTAAAAGGTGTAAAGAAGCATACACCCCTCCTGAAGAGTTTTTGCAGAAACTTGGCCTTCCTCCCGGAAAGCAACTCTCACTTTATAAAGAGGCTGGGTGCACATCATGCCTGGATACAGGATACCGGGGCCGTACCGGAATTCATGAATTGCTTGTATTTGACACCAATATTCGAGATCTGCTGGTGGGTCGACCATCGATTCAAGATGTCCGACAAGCTGGCCGAAAATCTGGAATGAAAACGCTCAAGCAGTCTGGTATCCGAAAGGTGATTTCTGGGATTACAAGTCTCAATGAGGTCATGCGAGTCGCAAAGTAAGAGCACGTCGGTCATGGAAGTTATTTCATTACGTAAGAGAGTCGAATGATGGTACCTTTGGCAGGAATTTTTCAAACACTAGCGAATCTTTTTTCCATTGCCATTGTGCTTGGCTTTATTGCGTATGGATTCATTCACGGGATGTTTCGTTCAGTACTTGTCGGAATGCAGGCTCTCGTAGCCTTTGTCGTGACACTGACTTTCATCCCAACGCTCACAGAAATCCTCATCTCTATTGATATGCCTCCTAGTTATGCGTTTCCTGTCGCTTTATTTATTCTGGCGATAGGAACAGCTGTTGGTATTCACATGCTTATTGAAAAATATATTCCCAGTGAATCAATTTCTATTCTTTCAGTAATTGACAAAATAGGTGGAGCTTTTATAGGTGGGGCAACAGGTTATGTTGCCGCAGGGGGGGTTCTTGTCGCACTTTCTCTTGTGCCACTTCCGGAAAGTTACCGGCTAAACCACTCAGATCTCCAGTTTGATTTTGGTGCCCGTATGCTACGAACCTTTGCACGCATTATTGAACCCGACGGTGATAAACGAAATCGGCTGCTCGAGGGAGACGACTGGCCAACTGTTGGTAATGATAATGGAATACCTCAATATCCTGAAAAACCACTTCCACCAGAGTCAACAAACCTACCCGCAGGGCAAAGCCCTCTTCCCTTTGATCCTCTACCACCAAATATTTATAGCGAGCCTTTCGTAGACTTAAATAAGAATGAACAACGTGACCAAAATGAGTCCTTTCTTGATATCACCGGAGACAAGCAGTTTACGGAAAAAGCACTTGAGATACCTCCTGTCGTTGGCTTGTCTGGCGATGATGCTCCGAAGCGCTTTGTTGGTCTCATAGAGAGATATCAGGAAAGCAATTGGTGGCGATGGCGAGTCAATCAGGTGACCTGGGAAGATCTTTATCCGGTTGAAAACCCTGAAGGGACCCCTCTTGATTCAGAGGAAACACCAGGTAACCCAGTGGAATAGATGGCACACTTCATATTTATGCCTGCTGTCTTGGGGGCAATATGACAGAGAATCTCTGGCATCAATACATAAGGATACCGGCTACGAGCAGAACATCTGTGATCAATGATCAATCAGGCTTTCCGTTGCATTGCACGAACCATTGCTGTCCCCATGTCAGCTGGCGTTTCTGCAATCTCAATACCTGCATCACGAAGTGCTTCTAGCTTTGCCTCGGCTGTTCCCTTGCCGCCTGAAATAATCGCGCCGGCGTGCCCCATACGTTTCCCAGGAGGAGCCGTACGACCGGCTATAAACGCTGCGACTGGCTTTGAAACATGTTCCTTCACATAATCTGCAGCTTCTTCTTCTGCTGAGCCGCCGATCTCCCCCATCATTAAAATAGCGTGCGTATCATCGTCTTGTTCAAAAAGTTCCAAGATATCGATAAAGCTTGATCCAACAAGAGGATCACCACCAAGGCCAACACATGTACTCTGTCCATGACCGAGCTGAGTTAATTGCCACACCGCTTCATACGTAAGCGTGCCGGAACGACTCATAACACCCACGTTTCCTGGTGTGTGAATATAGCCCGGCATAATTCCAATTTTACATTGGCCAGGTGTAATGACCCCAGGACAATTTGGACCAACCAGTCTACTCTTGGAATTTTCAAAGGCTGGTAAAACTCGCGCCATATCGAGTACCGGAATACCCTCTGTAATCGCAATGACAAGTTCAATTTCTGCTGCCACGGCCTCAAGAATTGCATCTGCTGCAAAAGGTGGTGGGACAAAAATCATCGTCGCATTCGCACCTGTCACATCACGTGCTTCAGCAACTGTATTAAAGACAGGAAGATCGGCAATCGTTTCTCCTCCCTTACCGGGAGTAACACCACCCACCATTCTTGTTCCATACTCAAGGCAACCTCGCGTATGAAATTCACCAACTTTTCCGGTGATGCCCTGACAGACAACACGTGTATTACGATTGACAAGAATGCTCATAAAAATTTGCTATAGGATAGAGAGGTACAATAATAAAAAGAAACCATGCTTACGCTTTTATCGAATCAACCACTTTTTGAGCAGCATCAGTAAGCCCATCTGCTGTGATAATTGAGGTGTCGCTTGAGGCAAGAATCTTCTTGCCTTCTTCTACTTCAGTGCCCTCCAATCGGACCACGAGAGGTACAGTAAAACCTATTGTTTTAGAAGCTTCTACAAGGGCATTTGCAATTGTTGTACATCTCATAATGCCACCAAAAATATTGACTAATATTGCCTTCACATTGCTATCGGAAAGGATAATCTGAAATGCCTCGGTGACTTGTTCAACATTTGCTCCACCTCCAACATCAAGAAAATTAGCTGGCTCACCACCATGAAACTTCACAAGGTCCATCGTACTCATCGCGAGACCAGCACCGTTCACGAGACAGCCTATTTCTCCATTCAGTTTCACATAGGACAACCCTGCAGCGTCGGCTCGTATTTCTGCTGGTTCTTCTTCAGATTCATCGCGAAGTGACAGGACGTCTTTGTGACGGAACATCGCATTATCATCAAATGTCATTTTTGCATCGAGCGCTACCAGCTTTTCGTCTCCAGTGAGAACAAATGGATTGATCTCCAATAATGATGCATCAAGTGAAATGAATGCACTACAAAGAGACTGAAAAAATTGCACTGCATATCGCCAGCTAGCTGTTGGTAGTCCAAGCTTCGACGCCATGAGACGAGCCTGGTAGGCACCGAGTCCACGGTCCGGATCAAATGGTTCTGATAGAATCAGTTCTGGTGTCTTCACTGCTACTTCTTCAATATCCATTCCCCCAGCAGTACTTGCGATAAGCACCGGTGATCCCGCTGCTCGATCTACAAGAATGGCACAGTACAGTTCTTGCTGAATATCACAACCACTCTCAACAAATACTTGCCGAACAATTTGACCTTCTGGCCCTGTCTGGATAGTCACAAGTGTTTTGTTTAGGAGACCTTGGGCAATTCGTGAAGCATCATCCGGCGACTTGGCAAGTTCGACACCACGTTGCTCCGACCCCTCTACATGCCCCTTCCCACGACCGCCCGCATGAATTTGCGCTTTCACTGCACATACTGGAGCCCCAAGGGACTCAAATGCATGTGCTGCCTCTTCAGGAGTTCGAACAACCTTTCCTTTCAAGACTGGCACACCCGCGGCCCGCAAGAGTTCTTTGGCTTGAAATTCATGGATTTTCATGGCTGCCTTTTCTGACGATCGAATATGAGGGTCTGACCGAAGCTGGAGTACCTCAGCCTAAAATTGTTTTTTGCTTGAAACACAATATGGCACGGAAGGCATTCCGTTCCAACAGTGAGCAGTTTCTCGCAGGAAACGCCCTCTATTCAAAAATTTTCTCGTGTGCCTTAAATCAATCTTTCACGCAAATGGGAAAACTGAAATATTGCTTATCGGTAAGATTTCTCAGTACTGATCAGCTTCTTTATGAATTCGACAAGTCTCACTGATACACCACTCGGCACGAGAACAAACCAGACCGACATATTGCCTCGGGTTGTTATCGATCTCGAAAAACTTCGTCATATCAACTGTGGCCTGGGCCGCTTCTCTCTTTACCTTGCTCAAGAACTGCTTGCTCGCTCGGATAATTGTTTTGAGCCTGTCTTCTTTTTGCCTGACGGTAGTGACCATTATTTTGCAGGTATACCAAATGCCAATTACAGCAGCATAAGAGTTCGTCCTTGGAATAAAGAAAGCTTTCAGCGATGGGTACGGCCCATTGGCCGTCACTTTCATAAAGTTGATAAGCCTGCGCTTTGGCATGTAACACATCAGACATCAAAGTTTTTGCCATTTGATGACCGAATACCTGTTGTCCTAACCGTACATGATCTGAATTTCCTACATATGACAGACTCCGGCGATCAACCAAAACGAATTCGCCAGCGGCTTGCCCGTGTTCAAAAGCTCGTGACGCGGGCAAATGCTATTGTCACTGTTTCAAAATATACAGCGGCTGATTTAGCTCAACACATCAATGTTGAGTCAAAGACCATTCATGTTGTTCCAAACGGCCTGACACCACCTGCTGAAATTACTCACACTCGACCTTCATGGGCACCGAAAAGTCGATTTATTTTCTCTATTGGAAACTTTCTGCAGCACAAAAATTTTCACACTTTGATTGAGATGATGAAACACCTACCAGACTATCAACTTGTCATCGCCGGCAAGAAAGAAACATCGTATGGGAAAAAGGTTATTAAAAAGACTACTCAATCTGGACTCACAAGGCAGGTTCTTCTGCCTGGAGGAATCTCTGATACAGAAAGGACATGGCTCTACCAAAATTGTGACGTATTCGTCTTTCCGTCTTTGACTGAAGGATTCGGATTTCCAGTACTCGAGGCCATGCAATGTGGAAAACCTGTGGTCATGTCCAACCGCACGAGTCTTCCAGAAATTGCTGGTGAAAGCGGCATGTTTTTCCATTCTTACGAACCGGTTGAAATGGCCAAGACGGTTCAAAATGCTTTGAGCGATTTTCACAGCGATCCACAATCAGCGACCCGTAGTCAACAGCATGCAGCTGGCTTTTCCTGGCAGGCCGCTGCCAAAGGATATGCTGATGTCTATCAGACAGTACTCGAGCAGTAACTCGTTCACAGCAATTTTTACCTTCGTGCTGGCTAAAAAGAGCCAAAAAATGGTGGTGAAAAGTGAAAACCACTGTTTCGCTTCACTCAGTACGTTGCTAACTTCCGAATCAGGCAACTCAGAGGCCTAGTGCGCTATTGAATTTGTGCCTTTCTCTCCTTTCAATTTCATTAGGGAAATATCATGTCACGTCGGGCTCTCATCACTGGAGTAACTGGTCAGGATGGTTCGTATCTGGCAGAACTTCTAATAGGTAAAGGGTATGAAGTACATGGCATTGTGCGACGCTCAAGCACGTTTGGAACAGAGCGAATTGAACATCTTATGTTTGGTGATGACCCTCCGTTAAATCTGCACTATGGCGATCTTGCAGATGGTAATGGATTAATGCGACTCCTCAGAGAAATCGAACCGCACGAAGTCTATAACCTGGCTGCCCAAAGTCATGTTCGTGTCAGTTTTGATCAACCCACATATACCGCCGACGTAACTGCCGTAGGTACGTTGCGGCTCTTAGAAGCGATTCGGGATGTACAGGACGATACCGGTCTTCAAATCCGCTTTTATCAGGCCTCCAGTTCTGAAATGTTTGGAAAGGTAGTTGAGACACCACAAAAGGAAACCACTCCCTTTTATCCGCGGAGCCCGTATGGCGTCGCAAAAGTGTATAGCCACTGGATTACAATCAACTATCGCGAAAGCTATGACCTTCACGCATCGTGTGGCATTCTTTTTAATCACGAAAGCCCCAGGCGCGGTGAGACCTTTGTTACGCGAAAAATTACGCGCGCAGCAACTCGTATTAAACTGGGACTCCAAGAAAAACTATACCTCGGCAACCTCGATGCAAAACGAGATTGGGGTTTTGCGGGTGACTACGTAGAAGCAATGTGGCTCATGCTTCAACAAGAAACTCCTGATGATTATGTTATTGCAACCAATGAACTCTATTCTGTTCGTGACTTTTGCGAAAAGACCTTTAGTCAGCTTGGGCTCAACTATGAAGATCATGTTGAAATTGACCCCCGCTATTACCGTCCGGCGGAAGTCGATCTTCTTCTTGGTGACTCGACTAAGGCATGCGAACAGTTAGGTTGGAAACCACGGACACGCTTCGATCAGCTTGTTGAAATGATGGTCAAGAACGATCTTGAGATTGCTCAACAGGAACTCGTCGTAAAAGAAATACAACTTCGCGGTAGCCAAGCTGCATAATAACGGATACTCCTTTACGAGCCTGCTTGATAAATGAGAAAGGCATAAACTTCTGCTGCCTTTCTCACGCAGTACCAGTTGCCACATGACTCACAGTGCGATTCGGCTTAAGGAGACACCTCCATTTTGAGTTCATCATGAAAATTATTGTTACCGGCGGCGCGGGGTTTATTGGTAGCCATATTGTCGATGCGTGCATCAAGTCTGGTCATGAGGTGGAAATCATTGATGACCTTTCCAGTGGATCATCTGAGAATGTTCCTTCAGATGTCCCACTTCACCAGGTTGATATTCGCAACACGCTCAGCATCAATAAAGTTTTTGAAGCGTTTCAACCTGATGCTGTCTGTCACCAAGCAGCCCAACTGTCAGTCAGTCGATCTGTTCGCGAACCTCTGTTGGACGCAGACATCAATTGCCTTGGACTCCTCTCCGTACTCAACGCTGCAGTCGCTACAGGCTGTAAGCGAATGGTCTTCGCATCCTCCGGTGGTGTTCTGTATGGAGACGTTGCAATACCTGCTCCAGAGACGACACCGGCAAACCCGATTAGTCCCTATGGCATCACCAAATGGGTTGGTGAAAAATACCTCGATTTTTATGCCCGAGAACATGGACTTTCATCAATCGCACTACGCTATTCAAATGTCTACGGACCTCGACAAAACCCTCATGGTGAGGCCGGAGTAGTCGCTATTTTCTGTAACCAATTCATCGATGGGCATCATGCTCATATTAACGGTGATGGAAAATATATTCGTGATTATGTCTACGGTCCTGATGTTGCTGCAGCGAATCTTTTAGCACTTTCTTTAGAGAAAACGCACTTTAAAGAGAAAGAGATTCTTTCCCTGAATATCGGCACGGGAGTTGGCACTGACGTCAACGCACTCGAGAAAAACTTACGCACACAGGTAGGACATCTCCATGCAGATGCTGGCAAAAAACAAAGTCTACCTGACCCTGAATATGGTCCTGAGCGAGTTGGAGACCTGCGATCAAATCTCCTCGACGCAAGCCGTGCTGGTGATGTCCTTGCCTGGAAGCCAACACATTCATTGGCTGAGGGATTAGAAGCGACTGCACGCTGGTTTTTTGATCAAAAGAACTACCCTCAATAAACTGCACTCAAACCTTTGTCCTGCGCTTCCTCAGTAGCCGTTAAAAGCTTTTGACGAAGCTGCACTGTACATAACTTGGTTCTACTGTCGTGATAAATAGTAACACCGGCCAAGGTGGGGTGATCCCTTGCTGTTCTCCTACCAAAGCATCGCTGCACTATTGATGGCACAACACATAAAGCATCTTGAGGTTATCTCTACAGACTGAAGAAACCCCGAATCCATGACAGGGTCGTGCTCTCTTGATAACGTAGAGTCGATTGAAAAACTTATTGATGACTATCAATTAGAGGGTCCTATTCTTGCAACAGGAAAACACGTACCGTTTCATGTCTTTTTTCCAAAGGCTTTTAAAGCTATCCATTTTTCTTAGAAAATTTTTGAGACACGCAGTTTGAGCAATCACAAGATAGCCATCATCCACACAACTCAGTGAATAAAACAACTGATTGCCTTGGTTGGACTGCACCTGTTCAGATACCCGAACGTGTAGAATGTCTTAAGAAGCTACACAAAATTTTTGATGAAGCTAA
>JAQWMC010000144.1 GCA_029246985.1 Pirellulales bacterium | reverse complement strand
GCACCTGTAACAACAACAGTCATCTCAGTCGGTGCGCCAACAAGGAGCCCTGTTGAAGTAGCCTGCACGGTCAGTGGATGGGCATGGAGTGGAGCAGAAAAATCATCACCAAATACTGGCATAACAACAGACGACCACCAGTCAGAAGATGGGACTGCCTGATTGAAGCTTGATGTTGTCAAAGGCTGCAGGCGAGTGCCATCAAAACGATGAGGAACTGCATCACCATTTGCGGGAGATGCAAGGATACGACCATCTGCTATGGCATCGGTGATCGCCGATGCTACCTGTGTTACCGGCAATGGCTGATTGGAAGCGATTGGGGGCGGGGGTTCGGGTGTTACTGGAAGTTCAGGACCCGGATCAGCGGGATTGAGAGGCTCGGGTTCTGGCTCAGGATTTGGACTTGGTTCTGGATTGAGTGGTGGATCACTCGGCTGAGGTTGAGGGTCTACATTCATAGGGGGCGTCATCGGTGGTGCGACGAATGGTTCACCAGTCACTTCAAATGACGTTGTTGCTACACTTCTGTTTCCTGCCGTATTTGTTGCAACGATCGTGAGAACGTATTCACCAGCAGCAGCAGGAGAGAACATCAATCGCCAGTGACCGTCTGCTGCAACGACGTTGCCGTCATGCCATTGTTGGCCACCAAAACTCCCATCAGGACGCCAGTAGGCACCACTTTCATGCTGGATTGAAATCTTCAGGGTTGACAGTCCTTCAGCATCACTCACTGTGCCATGAATTCCATTGGCAACTCCTGTGCGCATTACCACATCCGGAGTTGGCCAGGCAAGAAGGAGGTCCGGACCATCACTCGATGGAAGAGGGAGAATGGGTTCTGGTCGAGGGCGTTGTGGAAGAGGAGTGTTAGGTGGTCGATAAATCGGAGATAGGGGCCCCATAACTGGAATACCGTCTGGTAACTGATCAATTGGATTCTCAGGTGGTGCTCCTGGAAGTGTTGGATTGAGAATAATCGGTGCTGGTGTAAATGGTTGCTGTACGCCCATTGGATTTGGTCTGGCTGCATTCCCATCCGTTCCAGCTACTGTTGGCCAGCGAAGATTATCATTGACTCGTCGAGCAAATCCATCGTAGAGATTTCCTTCGACATCTCGTTCCGGCCAGGGCGTATGAATAAAATCGGCATGCATACTCCACCCTGGTGCATAGTCGGGTCGATCTGCTGTCATGGAGTCAGACGAAAGGACGAATGAACCATCCTCTGGTACATGACCATAATGAATCTGGAGTTGCAGTTCTGGTAGAAGGTATGGGTGACTACTTGGACCACCGTCACCGCCTCGATCATAAGCCATATGGTCTTTGAAATTGGTTCCTGCGAGACTTTTTCCGTCCCAGAACTGAGGAAACATGATGACAGCCTGCAGCGGTAAATCCTGCCACTCGTCTCCTTGCGGTATATGGTCATATTGCGTTGTTGTTCCAATGTAATTCCAGAACATGACCGCCGTAGGCTGACGTTCACTTGGCATGGCTGATCCCGCGATGATCGAAAGCCCTGCAGGCATGTCGACGATCTTGCTTGGTTCCAGAGGCTTCTGGACTGCGTAATATGCAATGGAACTGTCCAGCGGTGTCACAAAATCGCCAGTCGTTGTGTTCATCAGGCTTGGCACCCAATAAACCGAAAGGTTATTTGTCGGTGCAGCAGCGGATTCACCCGCTTGCATCAGACTTACTAGTGTTGAGTTTTCACTGACCGAAGGGTTCACGAAAAAGTCATGGGCATGCCAAAAGTTCGGATTACCGGGCGCAAGAAGTGGGTCGATGGTGTCCCGTTTGAGAAAATTCAGCCGTGAATGAAATTCACCCAGCGGCATACCTGTACGATCCCAGGCAGAAGGCTCTCCGGGGTCAGACAATCCTTCACCCCAGAGAATAGGTGCCACACTTGCCTCCGAAAGAGTCGACACACTGTAATCGGTCTCCTGCATTAGCATTGCCATACTGGCAGGCATTTCGGAGCTATCGCTGGACTCAATCACAAGCAACTCAATGCTTGATGTTGCTGAGAGCAATGCACGTGGTTCCAATTGCTCAGTTCCAAGATGAGCACGCGCATTGGTTCCCCAATGCCTTTGACGACGCTTCGGAAACCCCAATAGGAGACGAAGCAGTATCCTATTATTCATGGCAGATTTACCTGCGACATGCGCCGCTATACCTACCTTGCCCTACGTTGTAATTGGTATGTCGCTGGGTGGTGAGCAGATCAACTGCATTTTTAGAAAATGAAAGGAAAGGGACTGAATGTCGAAAGACAAGCCCTGTAACCGCCATTTGCAAATTTCTGACAGACACTTGGTAGATACCAAAACACATCTATGCGATTGTTAGAAATGATTTCCCCTACGGATGCCTTGGCTTGTTTAGCGAATCTGTTTATCTCTCAACGAGAAAGAGTTGCTTCTTTCTTAATGATTGTCAAAACTCCAGAAATAGTTTCTCCCGTCAGTTTGACAACTCGTTTCTCTTTCGCGGAAGTCGTATCCAGATAGACATACGAACCACTATCCACTCGGCGCGCAAACCCGCGACCTCCGGAAACCTCTCCTTCCAATCGATCAAGCCAGATGAGCCGATGGTCAGGCAGTTGTGTGGCCACCACCGCCGGCTGCTCGACTTGAGGAATATCAGCAAGCCGCCATGTCTCGCAGGCATCTGGCTGCTCCAACAGAAGATCAAAATGCTTCCCTGTCGGATCATCTGGATGACCCGTGTGCTCAAGCAGAACAAACCGTGACAGTGTTTCCTTCATGCTCGGTGTCAATAGTCTTCGGCAGCAACTGAAGGCTTTGTCCCGCCCATGCTGAGTGGTTGTGGTTTATGCCGAACAGTACGTTGTTCATTTTCATCACTCAGGCGCTGAATCGCTGCCTCCAGGCTCATGGCACCCAGGTCACCATCGAGCCGATCTCGTAGGCTCACTGTACCAGCGGCTTCATCTCGAGGACCGCACACCACCATCGCAGGGATCAGTTCAAGCTGTGCCTTTCGGATTTTGGCACCAAGTTTTTCAGCGTCCAGATCAACACTCACTCGCAAGCCAGCTGCCGCAAAAGCCGCTTCAACTTTTCTGGCGTATGCTTCACTTTTTTCACTTACTGGCAGAATCCGGACTTGCTCAGGCGCAAGCCACAGCGGAAACGCACCGGCAAAGTGTTCGATAAGCACGCCAATGAATCGTTCCATACTGCCCAAAGGTGCGCGATGGATCATGACGGGTTTATGTCGACCACTATCTGAGCCTATGTACTCAAGATCAAAACGTTCGGCACTCGGCAAGTTGTAGTCCAACTGCACGGTGCCAAGTTGCCATTCCCGACCGAGTGAATCATTGATAACAAAGTCGATCTTGGGACCATAAAACGCTGCCTCGCCCGGTTCTGGTTCACAGCCAGGAAGATTCATTTCGCGGGCAACTTTTTCAATTGCTGCTTCTGCTTCATCCCACCGCTCTGGGTCACCAACATACTTGTCACTTGATTTATCACGAAATCCTAGACGAACGCGATACGAATCGAAGGCGAGGCTTTCAAGCACCTTCAGCGTGAAGTCAATACAGCCTGCCACCTCATGTTCGACCTGGTCTGGTGTACAGAAAATGTGGGCATCGTCTTGGGTAAAGCCACGGACCCGTGTCATTCCACCAAGTTCACCAGACTGCTCATATCGATAGACCGTGCCAAACTCAGCAAGTCGTAAAGGCAATTCACGATAGCTTCGCGGGCGAGCTTTATAAATCATCGTATGGTGCGGACAGTTCATTGGCTTGAGCAGATACTGTTCATCTTCATGCATCACAATCGGCTTAAACTGGCTGTCGGCATAGTACGGAAAGTGGCCTGAAATCTTGTAGAGATCAACTTTTCCAATGTGTGGCGTGTAGACCGGCTCATACCCACGAGCGGTGAGTTCCTCCCGAACAAATCCCTCAAGCACACTTCGCAATCGAGCACCTTTGGGCATCCAGAGGACTAGTCCGGAACCAACCAGAGGACTAATCGTAAAGAGGTCCAACTGCTTTCCGAGCACACGATGATCTCGCTTGCGGGCTTCCTCTAAGGCTTCGAGGTGGCGGTCGAGATCTTGCTGTGTGAACCAAGCTGTCCCATATAATCGCTGAAGCTGTGCGTTGTTTGCATCACCCTTCCAGTAGGCACCGGCAAGGCTCGTCAATTTAAAGCCGCCAATACACCCGGGGCTCGGGATATGCGGACCGCGACAGAGATCAACAAATTCACCTTGTCGATAGAATGAAAGCGAGGGGTGTTCCGCCAAACCGGTTTCAATATGCTCTACCTTCAGTGGTTGATCGAGATCACGAACGATTTCGATTGCCTTCTCACGATCAACTTCAACCCGTTCGAACGCTTCATCTTCTGCAATAATCTTCCGCATTTCTTTTTCAATTTTTGGAAGATCTTCTTCTGTAATGGGCTCTTCGGCCCGCATGTCATAGTAGAACCCTTCACCTACCGTTGGACCGAAGGCCAGTTCAACCCCTTTAAAGAGTCGCATGACGGCTCGTGCCATGATATGTGCAGCAGAGTGTCGCATGACTGGAAGGGCACGAGGGTCACCCGGCAATAGAAATTCAACCGTTGGCTCCTCTTCTGGCAGAAGACTATCGAGTCCAACAACTTTTCCATCAAGGACTGCAGCAATCGGTCTTTTCTTCTTCTTCGTCTTCTCTGTCACAAAAGTTGCGACGACGTCTGCAAGGCGAGAGCCCGCAGGAAATGACTGGGTTTCAGGTGAAGCGGAAGATTTCTTGGGATCGATAAGATGAATGGTCGGCATGAATGGGAACGTCCTTGTCTTTCAAATACAAGAAGAAAGTAAAAACACTATGCAACTATGGCACAGTAACGTGCCTTTGGTCCTTTGGACAAGCCGGGCTTATGCCTGTTCTGTTGGTTCCTGATACACCTCAGCCGCTCGACGCATTTTTTCGTGCTCAAGACGCCTCAGGTTATAGGCTGTAATTACATCTTTTCGGGTAATAACACCAATCAGGTGCTGCCGGTCCTCAGCGGAGACCACAGGAAGTTCATCGACGTTAGTAGCCGTAAACTTGCCCAGAGCTGTGTTGAGATCGTCATCCGGTGTAACCGTCACGACATTCCCGTTCATTACATCTCGAGCGTTGGCAATCTGCCAGATTGTGTCGTCGTACAGATAGCCTCGCACATCTTCTTCTGAGAAAATACCGACGAGTTTCCCTTTCGCATCGACCACAGGAAAATATCGCTGAACTGATTCTGCCAATGCATGAACAATGTCATCCAGAGTCGTTCCCTCGTGGATCAACTTCAGAACTGGAGCCCGTTTAAATACGTTGTCTACTTTGATGCCTTCGAGTACATCAACAAAGAAATCACCACGATGCGCTGGTGAGTCAAGTCGTGTTGGCACTTGCTTGATATAGAGCGTCCAACGGCGTCCCAGCAGAAAGGTTAGCGTTGAAACCCAAAGTGTTGGCAGTAGCAAACTGTACCCACCGGTCATTTCACTGACCATTAAAACTGTTGAAAGTGGCGCTCGAGCACACCCAGAAAAGAAACCGGCCATACCAACAATGGCGAAAGCCTGTGGCTGTTTGACAAGGTCAGGCCACAGGGAATGGAAGACAATGCCTACAGCTCCACCGAGGCAACCACCAATGACCATTGATGGGCCAAAGACACCACCTGACCCACCTGATGAAATAGTCAGTGATGTTGTCAGAATTTTAACAAGCGCAACAGTAATCAAGAGCATTGGCCCAACTGTTTCACCAGCAGTAAACAATTTTTGCAGGAGACCGTACCCACTACCAAGAACAGCGAGAGCGTCATGATTTTGCTCAAAGGCAAACCAAAGTCCCACACCAACGAGTCCTGCGAGTGCGGCGCCAATCAGTGGTTTCACGTGGGGTGGAATGGAAAGCTTTTTAAAGAGATGATGGATGCCATAGAACGTTTGAATGTAAAGGACACCGGCAAGTGCCAGAACGATTGCCATGGCACCGTACGGCAATAGTTCCAATGGCGAATCAATTGCGTATCGAATGTTTGCGCCGAACAGTGGCACAAAGCGAAGCGAGGGTGGGAGCCAGAGGCAAAAAACAGAATAGGCAACTGCTGATGAAATTGCTGCTGGCACAATGGCATCGCTTTCGATATCAGCATCGCGATAGAGAATTTCACCGGCGAACACTGCACCAGCCAAGGGTGCTCGAAAGATTGCCCCAACACCCGCACCCATACCGGCAGCGAGCATAATACGGCGATCACGTGCGGGGAGTTTTAGTATCCCTCCCAGGTATGAACCAAAACCTGCACCAATTTGTGCTATTGGTCCTTCGCGACCGGCTGACCCACCGGTACCGAGAGTAATGGCAGATGCGATAGTCTTGATAATAGGAATACGTCCCCGAATTTCACCACGTTTATTGTGGAAGGCATCAATTGCCGCATCAGTTCCGTGGCCCTCAGCTTCGGGAGCGAATGTATAGACAAGTAATCCAGAGGCAAGACCGCCGCCAGCCATAACAAGAACCAGCAGCCATGGCTGAAACCCACTATGGTCTTCTGGCTGATGTGCATTGTTAGCCTGTTGATTTCCCTCGCCGGAAGCTTCTTCAAAGAGGGCACCTTCGGCGGCTGCTTCACGCGGGTGGAAGCCCGCTATTTGCTGGAGTGCCGTGAATTGGACGGCTTGCCCGAAGGCATGGAAGCCTATTGCGCCAAGGCCCGCAACCAAGCCGATGATGGCTGAGAGAAGAAACCACTTTCCTGTTGACCGCAGTTCAAAGCGTTGCAAAGCGGCAAGAAAATGGTTCACCGAGGCTTAGTCCAATCTGGCAAATTTGGCAGTACCGCGGCCATCACGGCACCACCGCAACCAATTGTACCACACCATTTTTAAGATTCATCTCATTAGCGGGTTGACGGAAAGGAACTGGGGGTCAGAATGAATCATCTTGACCCGGGCGATTAGCTCAGTTGGTTAGAGCACCAGCTCGACAAGCTGGGGGTCACAGGTTCGAACCCTGTATCGCCCATTCATCTTTCTCTTAATGCCGTGTTTCCCGGCGTTTTATGCACTTCTTAAAACCTGCTGATACTTAATGCGACTCCTTGAAGAGTCGTGATAGTAAAAGTGAAGTCGCAAAAAGAGTCGCAAAATTAAA
>JAQWMC010000128.1 GCA_029246985.1 Pirellulales bacterium | reverse complement strand
TTAACTAAGCTGCCAGAGAAAACTGAGCTTCGGCAATTGAAGCTGTGGTCGACTTTTTGCGTGGCCTGCCGACCAACCACGACACGCGATCTGAACCTCCTACAATCCGGTCGAAACCAGTACGCCCCCATATCAAAAGGGAAAGAAGGCACTTTCAGAGAAACAAATTTTTTTCATCTCCTTAGAGATGGAGTCAAGTGTAGTGGAAAAGCCTTCTCGCCTAACCACCAAAATCGACCCTGCTTATCAGTATACGTCGTTCTCTGTTCTCGAGGTGGAAACTTACCCATTTGTGTCGGTTTTGCCGACGCAAATGGGTAAAAAAAGGGATTTTCTATTAGAAAACAGATGAGAAAGCTGGTGTTTTAATTCATAATCGGTTTCATCCTCGGATGCACTTCGACTACAGTTTCAGGTGCTACAAACCCTTCTGATTTGACGGTGTGAATATGAACCCCGTACTCTTTCTTATGATGAGATGGCGTTTTGTGTTGGTAGCTTTTTATACACGTGGTAATGCGATGTTTCGACAGCCATTATTTATTGGATTACCAACACTCAAACTGTGTCAGTCTGGCGGTGTGCCTTTCCTCGTGCCGATTGCGCTGCTTGGAGCTGCGTTATTGGCGGTGCCAGCCTCAGGCCAGGAATGGGCCGAGAAAATGTTCTCGGTAACAAGTCATAATTTTGGCACAGTGGCAAAAGGGTCGAAAACAGAATTTCGATTTATTTACAGAAACTTATATGAGGAAGATGTTCACGTTAGTAGTGTCCGTACAAGTTGTGGTTGCACCCAACCAGCGATCACAAAAAAGTTGATTGAGACCCATGAAACCGGTGAAATAGTCGCAGCATTCAACACAAGAACTTTTCTTGGTCAGCATGGTGCAACACTCACTGTTACGTTTGATCAACCGTTCTATGCGGAAGTACAGCTACGAGTTGCAGGAAATATTCGCGGAGATGTCACATTTGAACCTGCATCAGTCAATCTTGGAAATGTTGACCTTGGGCGAGGAGCGGAGCAAGTTGTCCGAGTGACACACATGGGCTCGACTCCATGGGAGATAACTGATGTCAGAAGTGCGAATGTCAATTTTGAAGTACTGCTTTCCCAGCCTCAACATACAGGTTCCCAATCTGCATATGACTTAACACTTCGACTCAAGCCTGATGCCCCTGCTGGCTATATCAACGACCAGTTGATTCTCGTCACAGACGATCCGAGAGCTTCACAAATCCCGATGGATGTCGAAGGACGCGTTGTAGCTGAGGTGACTGTAAGCCCCCAACTCCTTGCACTTGGGAATGTCCTGCCCGGAGGAAGTGTCACAAAGAATATTGTCGTGCGGGCCAACAGACCGTTCTGCGTTACCGGGATTGTCTGCAATGATGGTTGTCTGAGTTGTCCGGCGAAAGAGACTCCTGCAAAGGTCCATATTTTACCAGTGACATTTCAGGCTGGAGATGTTGGTGGACAAGTTGAACGGGAGCTGACAATAACAACCGACTTAGGTGATGGTGCCGTGCCTGTGGTTACAGTGCAGGCCATGGTTGATGGTGTGCCAGCGGATGGAGCTTCAGCACGTCGCAGATCCTCACCAGAACAGTCAGTGAGCCTTCGGTAGAGGCCCTTCAATTTCTTGGCGATCTCTCAAGGCTACGTATGGTCGCGGCGACGGGCCGATATATTTTGCGAGCGGTCGGATCAAGCGATTGTTGCCCATTTGTTCAATAATATGTGATGTCCATCCACTCACGCGGGCAACAACAAAGAGCGGTGTGAAAAGATTAATAGGAAGCCCGAGGGCGTGATAGATGCGGGCAGCCGGCCAATCGAGGTTCGGGCGGAGCCCCTTTTTCTCAAGCATCAGTTGTTCGAGCTTGAGCGCAAGCTTTTCTAGCTTATGGTGAGGCTCAAACGATGAATCACTGTAGATAAGGCGATGGCATGCGTCGCCCAAAAGATCCGCCCGGATATCACCCGTTTTGTAGACACGGTGCCCGAAGCCCATGACGACCTCATGGTTATTCAGTTTTCGGGCAAGCCACGGCTCAATATTTTCTGGCACACCAATGTCCATAAGTTGATGGAGAACTTTTTCATTTGCTCCGCCATGAAGCGGGCCCTTGAGGGCTCCGATAGCAGCAGTCACCCCAGAGTGCATGTCAGACCCAGTAGAGGTAACGGTACGAGCCACAAACGTCGAGGCATTGAATTCATGTTCGGCGTATAAAATTAACGTCGTGTTGAAAACAGTTGCTGCAATGTCGGAAGCCTTGGTTTGGCATAATTTTTCTAAGAGTGCGGGTGCTAGTGGTTTGTTGGGCCAGTGAGAGGGCGGTTCGCCACGGAGACAGTCAACCCATGTAGCCAATAAAGCGGGGACTTGGCCCAGTAGTTGCTCAGCTTTCATGCGTTCTTGGGAAAGGTCACGAGAATGAGGTGCATCATTGGGGCCATTATCACACTCAAGTTGGCCTAAGAGGCTCACGCCAGTTCGAAGCACATCCATGATTGAGGTTTGGGGTGAAGTCTCGGCGAGTCTTTGAAAGCAACACACAACGGTTTGAGGTATTGATCGTGCAGCACGTTGGATCCGCTCAGTCAAAGCTTCGAGCTGATGTGCTGTAGGAAGATCACCCCACAACAAGAGATGCGCAATTTCTTCAAAGCTACATTGCACGAGGTCCGAGACCGCGTACCCACGGTATCGTAGGGTCTGCTCAAGTGAGCAGATGCTGGTGTGGCCAGCCGTGATGCCGGCAAGCCCGCTTTCAGCGTCTTTTTGATCAGATTGTTGATGAGGCATGGGTGATATTTGAGGTGCGAGGAAAAAGTGTGGCTTCTTGGCTATGTCGAATTGCAGGAGACGGTGAGTTGGTTGGAGTCAGTGAGTCATGCCAGAGGGTCGGCTGTTGCTCGGCCGGGAAGGGTCGTAGTTGAGTAAATCGTAAAGCTCATCGCGAGTTTGCATTAATTCAAGAAGTGACTCTTGGCATTGTTTATCTGCAAGAACATCGAGGCCGCCCTCAATTGCTTTCATGGCAAGCCGAAGAAGCGTGACCGGGTAGAGTACAGCTGCAAATCCAAGATTGCTTAGTTCGTTACGGGATACAAGTGGGCTCTGTCCAAACTCTGTCATGTTTGCAAGTCCGGGTATCTTGAGATTTTTGAGGAGTTGTCCTGCTTCAGAAAACTCTTCTTTGCTTTGCAGGGCCTCAGGAAAAATCCAATCAGCTCCAGCGCCATGGTAGGCCTCCATTCGGGAA
Organism: Pirellulales bacterium; assembly: GCA_029246985.1. Classification (GTDB taxonomy): domain Bacteria; phylum Planctomycetota; class Planctomycetia; order Pirellulales; family UBA1268; genus UBA1268. Next base: position 5,026 of record JAQWMC010000128.1, on the reverse strand, counting down.
AGGCAGTCTTTCATGGAAGTGCCGCCACGAACGTCAGTCCGAGCAATGATGATCGTGTCGATTGATTGTCGACCTTCACAGGCAGCCTGGATTTTTTCACTCATTTCACTTTGTGAAATGACCTGCTTGTCATTGAGATGCCCACATCGTCTATCAGTTGCTTGATCTTCAATTTGGATCGCAGCTGCTCCTGCGGCTTCGAGTCGAGAAATGTTTTTTCCAATCGTATGAACGTCACCGTAGCCTGTGTCAGCATCAACTATGACAGGAATGGTGACGTTTTTAGCAAGCTGAAAAGTTTGTTGCTCTAATGTTTCGAAGGGGATAAGCCCAATATCGGGGATCCCTAGCAGTCCGGCTGAGAGTGCGGCTCCGGAGAGATACACTGCTGGAAACCCCTGACGCTCAATTTCTCTAGCCGCTAATGGAAATGGCGCCCCCATAATCGTGATAGGAGGGTTTTCAAGTAAGGTGCGGAGGTTCTTGCCACTCTGGCCGCTGGGACGGAGTGTCGTCTTTTCAGTCATCTGCTTGTACTCACGAGCAAGGAAGAAACGAGACTATATGCTTATAAGCGTAACGTACTCGCTGGCATATTGACTGTAGGACATTTTGTTAACACGACACCACAAGGTTGAAGGTGGCTTACTATGAAAGGCAAAGAAACTCACTACCAGAACACGAGGTCATTACTTTTTGCTGCAGTTGAAGTGGGGGTTTTCACAGCCATTTTTGCGGTGGCTGGGGCATGGCCGGCACCTGATGTAAATGAAGGGTATTATCTGGCAAAAGCTCGCCACTCGTTCAATCCGGAATGGTGCGGAAATGATTTTTTTCTCAATTCGGGAGAGGCGCACGGACTCTTTTTTTATCTTCTTGGTCCTCTCGCGGCGTCTGTTTCGCTTTCTACAGCAGTTTGGGTGGGGCGATGGGCTGGCTGGTTGGCATTAGCAGGAGGATTTCGACATGCAGTCTGGCCTCTTCTACCCTCTCGCATGCATCGTCTGTTTGCGGCGGCCGTCTTTTCGTTAGCGGCCCGCTACACCACGATGGCTGGAGAATGGTTGATTGGAGGGTGCGAGGCAAAAGTTTTTGCATGGGCTCTCGTTCTGGCTGCCTGGGGTGAAGCTGTTCGTGGTCGCTGGGCTTTTGCATGGCTGTTGAGTGGAGTGGCGACGGCGTTTCACCCATTAGTGGGTGGATGGATGATGATCATCATTGGCCTCATAGCTATCAGTCAGATCGTGAGAAAGCAGACACGAATCGGTTCCTTTAATCCGCTCGTTCTTGCGTGTGTCATTGGAGGCGTATGCCTGGCAGCTATTGGCTTATGGCCAGCCTTGCAAATCTCATCCGGGGTGTCTGCGGGTGTTCGTAACCAGGCGGCCGCGGTTTATGTAGTTGATCGATTACCGCATCATCTTCTTCCTCGATCGTTTCACGAGGTGCTCGTTGCCAGACATTTACTCGCGATCATGTTTTGTGGATGTCTTTATGCCGCTTTGCCTTATGAGGCAAAGCGGTCACGAGGTCTGATGATTGTTTTGGCGGCAGCACTGCTGTCTTCTGTCGGATTTGCAATGAGTTTGTTTGAATCACTCGCTCCGTCCTTCGTTTACGGAATGCTGCGTTTTTATTGGTTTCGCCTCGCTGATGGTCTTCTTCCTCTTGGACTTTGTGTCCTGCTCACTCAATTTCTTCTATCAAGACAATTACTTGGATCGAGCGATCAACAGCGGTTGAGACAAACTTGTTTGGTTGCCGTATTCCTTACTTTTTTCACTTATGATTCGTTTGTTCAATCGAAGCATTGGCCGTTGCTCACCGACGATTGTATTTCGCGAGGCGATAAACTCATTGATGCTAATTCATGGGCAGATGTGTGTCAGTGGATTCAAAAAGAGACGTCCCCGACGGACTGTTTTCTGACGCCACGCGGTGCATCAAGTTTTCTCTGGCAGGCTCAACGGCCAGAGGTTGTTGCGTGGAAAAATGTCCCACAAGACCCTGTTTCAATTCTGGAATGGCGACAGCGAATCATTGATTGCTTCTCCTATGATGGGACAATCAAAAACATGGCTCGAAGCACATGTGTTTTAGGCGTGACGCGGTTGAACCAGGTGGCAGACGTCTATGGTGCTAACTTTGTTGTTGCGCCACTAAAAAGTTTTGTTGCCATGCCTCGCCCGCCAAAGGTGGCATACAAAAATTCAAGCTATGTGGTGATAAAGTTGCCTATTGAAGAACAACAGGTCAATGATCAAACTCGTGATGTTCTTACCAACTAATGCCAAGCCTCTGGCATTGTAGTTCAAGAGCTTTTGCGAAAGCAGGGAGTGGGTAGTCCACTTTTTTTGCAGTGGCCCAAAAGTATGTTGAGTCAACGATTTTTGTTGGCAACTTTCCTGTGCGGGTAGCATTTGCAACTCGTTCGCAATACTCGATGTCTTCGGGTCTTGTTGCACGTAAGCCGGTGACGAGGCGATCTTTCAGTGAGACTTTTTCATTCGTCGATTTAGGTACTTCGGCGTGAATGACGTTCGCGAAAGGGACTGTCAAAAGTGTCGTGACAATGAGTATGGTGAAGTGCCTTGATGACATCAGGAGATGCTCCTTGTGTGAGTGCGCGTCTCAATGGATTGCAAAGATCTTTTATGGATCTGGAGGAACTGCTTTTCATTCGAATCGTGCGAGGGCGTATGATTTCTTTCCAGATCGCAATACGAGGGCTGTTCTCCCGGCCAAATCGGCAGCGGTGATGCGATATGCCGAATCGGATACTCTGATGTTATTTATGTATGCTCCGCCTTGTTCTATCGTGCGACGAGCTGCTGACCGGCTTGCGGCAAGTTTCGTGGCTGTCATCACCTCTACAAGAAGAAGCCCTTCACCAGAGAGCGTCTCGAAAGAGAAATGATGGCTTGGAACGTCAGCAAAAATTTCCGCCAGTACGTCGTCGGTGAGGTTGTCGATTGCTGCGCCAAAAAAAGCAGCAGTGGCTTGTTGCGCTGTATGGAGACCATCGGGGCCGTGGACAAGTTGAGTGAGTTCTTCCGCAAGTCGTCGCTGCATCGCTCTACCAGCAGGATTCGTTTCCTGTTCTTGTATGAGCGACTGACATTCCTCGAGTGGCAGTTCAGTGAGCCTGAGTAAACATGTCTGTGCATCACTGTCGCTGAGGTTCATCCAGTACTGGTAGAAACGGTAAGGGCTTGTTCGCGAGGGGTCTAGCCACACTGCACCGCTTGCAGTTTTACCCATCTTCGAACCGTCAGCCTTTGTCAAAAGTGGGCATGTAATTCCATGTAGATCGAGGCCTCGTAATCGCCGCCCAAGTTCAATACCTGCAGTGATATTGCCCCATTGGTCGCTACCCCCAATTTGGACGCAACAGTCGTATTCATCTGCCAGGTGCACAAAGTCCCACGACTGAAGGAGCATATAACTGAATTCAGTGTAGGAGAGGCCACCTTCACGATCGAGGCGACTTTTTACTGAATCCTTCGCAAGCATTTGGGAAAGTGGGACATGCTTGCCAACATCACGAAGGAATTCCAGATATCCAACCCCCCCCATCCAATCGGCATTGTTGACAATATGAATCGTTTGATTGGTTGATTCCAGGAGGCCCTTTATCTGATTTCCAACCGCTGTAATATTTTCAGCGAGTGCTTCGTGTGAGAGAAGATTCCGCTCTTCACTTCGCCCACTTGGATCGCCAATCATACCGGTGGCTCCACCAATGAGCGCAATGGGTTCGTGACCAGCGCGAGCCACCCGACGCAGTAAAATAATAGCGACAAGATGTCCTACATGAAGACTGTCTGCGGTTGGGTCAAAGCCGGCGTATATCCGCCTTCCAGGTGTTGCGAGCCAGTCGTGCAGACTGTCGGTGTCTGTGGTTTGGTGTACTAATCCGCGTTCTGTGAAATCAGTGATGAGGTTTTTGGACATAGGCCTTGATTGGTGGGTTTTGAACTACCGCCAGATGTCACTCCCAGAAAAGGGATGAGCCTGGTTGTTCAAGCTCGGCTTTGGCAATACCTTTAAAATTTGTTCAGCGAGCCGAACATCTTCTTTTGAAGTGATTTTGAGATTCATTGGTGAGCCATTGACTACTGTCACGGTGTGTCCTGCCGCTTCGGCCATTTGCGATTCGTCTGTAGCGGTTCGCTGTGTGTCTTTTTCAAAAGCGTCGGCAAGTAAGGTACGGCTAAATACTTGAGGCGTCTGTGCTTCCCAAAGATTTGTTCTGTCGACAGTGTCTTCGATGCACTGCTGCTCGTCAGTCCGCTTGAGCGTGCTTACAACAGGTGTTGCCAAAATAGCGGCTCCCGTCGAAACGGCTGCCTTAAATACATCATCGATCCATCGGGCTGCAAGACACGGCCGTGCGGCATCATGAATTGCGACAAACTCAATTTCTTTCTTTAATGCAGCGAAGCCGCTGAATACAGAGTCCGATCGATACTTTCCACCTTCAGCGACTTTGATACCGAGGAATGCAATATCAGCACCAAATTTATCCATGAAGTACTCACGGTCTTCTGGTGCAATGACGATGACAACCTGTTTCACATCATCGTGGTCGAGGAATTTCTCTGCAGCGTGCAACCAAACAGACCGTCCGGCTAGTGGAGCAAAGGGCTTTTTATAATTAGCGTCACCAAAACGGCTGCTTTTTCCAGCGGCGACAAGAATTACTCCAAGATTTGGCATTACTCGATTGCCCTGTCCATTAAAACTCTGATCCCATTTTTTAATGTGGGCTTGTCATGTATCCAAACGGCGAAATCTTCGCCATGTTCTTGATAGAGGCTTACAAGCCAATCTGGAGCATCGCTGAGCAACCATGATCGAAAATACAGCCATTTTGGGTTTTCTGTTCCATAGACCTCACGAGCAACCCAGCACATGCCGCCCATTCCGCCGCCGCCCATTCCGCCACCACCCATTCCGCCGCCGCCCATTCCGCCGCCACCCATTCCGCCGCCACCCATTCCGCCGCCACCCATTCCGCCGCCAC
>JAQWMC010000079.1 GCA_029246985.1 Pirellulales bacterium | reverse complement strand
TGAGACAATGGTCGCTGCAGTCGCTGCGAAAGCCACCTGAAACAGAAAGTCGGCGTATGAACTGTAATCACCATAGCCAGTGCCATCAGAGGCAACGACAAATGGTGTGAAACCGCCCAGCCATCCATCAACAATCCATCCATCTCCGGGATACATGAGATTAAAGCCGATAAACAGATACAGCAAAACCCCAACACAGAGATCCATCACATTTTTCGAAAGAATATTGACAGCGTTTTTTGCAGAATTGAGTCCTATCTCAACCATCGCAAACCCCGCCTGCATGAAGATGACAAGGACGGCGCAGATAAACATGATCAGGGTGTTGATCGTGTAATCCGACTCTGCAATGTAGGAAGATAGGGCCTCGGCAGTCGCGTCTCCTTGTGAGGCTTCTGGCGACGTTGGCTTCTCGGCAGAGTCCTCCGCCGCTGGAGTTACCTTCTCCGTACTCTCTTCTTCCTGAGCACATGCCACAGGCGCGATAGAAGTCATTACAACTCCGACCGCAAGTATTAATGCTGCTCCGATGAGCAGACTAGAAATCAATCGATCCCCTGTAAATTTCATAGCAATCCTCCGCCTAAACTGATGAATTGGAAGGAAGACGGGAACAATGTCCCGCCCTGTCGCTATGCTGCACCGTTGTGCTGCATACCACGCGACACCAAAATGGATTGCAAAGACTGTGCCAAAACGAACTGAAGACCGAGGGCCTATGAAAACGACGGAAAAAATGTGTTTTCCAGACAGTCGCACCACGGCGGTGATTCACTCTCACCAGTTCCTTCGCCTACTTGAAAGGCAGCGATGCTATCAATGCAGGCACTACTCAACGCACCGCAGGTTCACGGACAAATTAGAAGGTGACAATTCGTGTCTCGTTGCCATCCACTGCCGCCGTGACGCATCCGGCCTGCTCGCAAACCGACCTGTCAAGTTTGTCGACGAGACCATTCTCAACAACGATTCCAGCCGTCAAGAGAAAATTAGCAAGGAGACGGAAGCCTCCTTGTGTGAGTATTGACTCGGGATGAAACTGCACACCGTAGAGATGGTCTTGTGAGTTCTCAACGGCCATGATCACACCATCCTGCGTCCGTGCCGTCACCCGGAGTGCGTGTGGCAGTGATTGTTCTTCGGCGACAAGAGAATGGTATCGACACGCAGGCATTGGATTTTGAATCCCCGCGAAAATGTCGGTGTGTTTGTGCGTAACACTGCTCATCCGACCATGCCGTGGCTCATTGCTCGCGAGAACGACTCCGCCGAGGGCTTCAACGATTACCTGATGTCCTAAACAGACACCCAATATCGGAATGATTCCCCGAAACTTCCTGACACACGCCATTGAAACACCTGCTTCTTTGGGCGTGCATGGACCAGGTGATATGACAATCGCTTGTGGCTTCGCTGATTGTATTTCCTCAAGGTCGGTTTCATGGCTCGGTAATACTTTCACCTGTGACCCGAGAAGCACAAAATATCGTGCCAGATTGAAAACAAAACTATCTTGATTATCAAGAACAACAATCATGCCGAACCTCCCGCAACAGTGGGCTCGAACACCGACAACATCCCCTCTGCTTTATGAAGACTCTCTGCATATTCCATCGACGGATCACTTCCGACGGTCACGCCACCACCTGCTGCAAACGTAATGTTGTTCTCATGAACCACAAATGTTCGAATGAGAATATTCCAGTCCGCATTGCCATCAAAGCCAGCATAGCCAAGGGTTCCACAATACGGCCCTCTCCCATTCGCCTCCAATTGGTCGATGATCTCACAAGCCCGGTACTTTGGAGCACCTGTTATGCTTCCACCCGGAAATGCCGCCAGCATCGCATCAAGAGCGCTTGCTCCGGCAACAAGTTGCCCAGAAACAACTGACACCAGGTGCTGGACATACCGAAATCGTTCCAGGCGACAGAGAGCCTCTACAACAACACTTTTTGGCTCGCACACACGCGAAAGATCGTTCCGCACCAGGTCCACAATCATGACATTTTCTGCCCGATCCTTTTTACTCGAGTGCAAATCAGCACTCGCATAGAGATCTGCTTCTGGTCGAGAAAGCACGCGACGGGTACCTTTGATGGGATTCATCGAGACGGAACCACGCGTCACCTTGAGAAACCGTTCGGGGGACATGCTGACAATGGCAGCGTTTCCGCAATTAAGGTAGCCGGCAAAGGGTGCTGGGTTACAAACACGAGCCTTTTTGTAAAGTTCAAGTGGATCCCATGAACCAGCGACAGAAAACTGCTGTGCGAGATTAACTTGAAAAATATCACCCGCACGAACCAGATCAATGCCCGACTGCACCATGTCTGCGTATGTCGTGGGAGAGTGTGTTGAAAAAACGCCCTCGCTACCTGGAAGTTGATACGAATAATGCGAGGTAGTCTGACTCGCAGGCATAAGCACTTTCTCAGAAGACGGGCTTTTGCTTCCTTCGAACGCGCACACGTGCTTTTCAAAACGCTCCCTGCTGCGGATTCGTCGTTCTGCTGGTGTATTTCCTGGTACACCTTGGGAAATGCACCACACCTTTCTCTGCTTGTGATCAAAGGCAAACACAACATCGTAGATACCAACCTGCACGAGAGGGGTTTCTGATTGATGTCCTTTTTTATGGTCAACGCCCAAGAGAGCTAAGCCGGCGTCGAACGACAACATACCTGCCAAGCCACCCTGAAAAGGAGGCAGACCCGGAATTGTCTGGCATGAAAGGTCAGCGAGACGACTTTTCATTAGTCGTAGGACTTCTCGTATCGATTCAGTGTCATTCGGCTCCGCACCAGAAGGCACCACGAAACTTTCAATCGGATCTGCCGCCACGAAAGAAAATCGATCAAGGGACTGGTCCCTATCAGCCTGTTCAGAGTCCACGCCATAGGCAAGACTCCCGGATGCTGCCGAACTACTATCGAAACACACCAACCCACCAAGTGAAGCAAGGCCTTCCATCAAACTCACAAGTTCAGTCTCGGGCGACAATTCTGCAACCAGAGCTCCCGAGGCGGTGTACCAGTGATAGATGTCTTCCAATTTCATACAATACCCAAGATTTATGATTCCAAAGTCTTATGGGATTTCTTATCAGGACCAGCCACACGCGCAGCCGCCTCAGACGGGCCACATCCAATTTCCAATTCTGTCAGGTATCCCCAATCGAGGGCCTGATCCTGGCGATAGTCTTTTCCAAGCGTAAGTGCTGTCACTGCTTTTGCCATTTCGTACCCGAGGTAAAAAGCATGATTTGGATCAACGTCTGTTCGACCATGGTCTGCCAACTGATAAAAAAGTTGAAACGGGTCCCGTGAAGCCAAGTGAAGATTCTTCCCAACAAGATGAACCTCACCACGTTCAGCAAATATTCGAAAATTCGGGTCACGAATTGCCAGAGCCAACTGTTCAAGCGCGTCGTCACCGTGAAACTGCTGTTTCCCCGACCGAAGCGTAACCAGCCGTGGCTCGACATGCTTTGGCAGCGTTTTGTTTGAAACTGCATGATAGACAAGCGCGCGAGCGAGATCACATTCTTTGACACTACTTTTCGACCAATAAATAACTTCGGTCGTAAGCACAGAACGGATTCCCGTCTCCTGACAGAAGCCAAGGAGCAGTGTGTTAATGCCAGCTGAATCAACATCTGTCAACTCTGTCAGGTTACCAATACCCATCATCATTTCAGACTTTGGATATCGTTCTCTCACATCAAGATACCGACCAAGGCTCGCAGCGAACCCAAAACCAATTGGCTCAAGGACAGGATCGAGCCTGCACGGAACACCCAATACTTTGAGCCGCGCGATTGTTTCATCAAACCCCTTGAGCGTTGATGGCTCATCAGGCACGACAACAACTTCACAGCCCCAGTCGCCTGCGGCGTCTACGTTCCTTGAATTGACTGACAGCACAAGCGATGCACCGGCCTGCGTAGCTGCCAGAACTTCGCCCGGTTCAAAACTATCAACGGAGACTCGAAACCCCTCATCAATAAGCATCGCAATTGCGTTTCCAATATCTGTCCATGACTCGCCCGGGGTACAGCCAACATCAATCACATCGGCTCCGGCCATTCGCAATCGAGTCGACTCTGCAAAAAGTTCTTTGTGTGAAAATCGATTGGCATGATTAATCTCTGCGATCAACTCAATATCGTGCTCTCCATAACCATCCAAATCCTGTCGTTTCTGACCAAACCACTCGTCCAGACGGCGGCAGTCTTCCGGACCGCGTTCAACAGGCACACCTGCTTTTTGCTCGAGCGGTGTCATCTCACCCTTGCACAGTCCAGGGATAACCACACGATCAGTACCTTCTGGTACCTCAAGCCGCCGAGCAATCCAGTCCGTTGTCATTAACGCCGCAACGGTAATATTCAGCACTTGAACTGTTGGCTGAAATCCAATCTGGCCAGCCAGTCGCTCCAGCATGTTTCGCAGCGCATGTTCCGACAACTTCCCTGTGACGAAATGAATGCGTTCTCCGGTATGCGAGGCATCTAACATGAAACCAGTGTAAACTCAAAAAGCGTTTTGATTTCGTCATCTCAAAAAACAGTTAGTTTCTCTTCTTTCCCCACGATCCTCATGAGGTTTGGTTCCTGTGATTCTCGAAGGCCTTCTTACAACGAGAACAGCAGACGGTGACGTCCATATCGCCGCGATGGGCCCTGAAGTGATGGACTCTCGATCCATGACTCACCTCATCCTCAAACCCTTCCAAGGCAGCAGAACAAGCAGCCTGCTTGTATCTCAGCCAGAAGGCGTCTTTCACCTCACTGATAATGTTTTGCTCTTTGCTCAGGCGGTCACGGGCGTCCCCTACAACCGGCCACAAACTCGTCCGGCTGATTCGGTCAATGGCTGGATTCTTGAAGACGCCTGCGAAGCGTTTGAGTTCCGCATAGAACAAGCAGATACAACCGGAGAACGCTGCCGACTGCATGCACGTATACAGAAGTCACACCTCATCCGCCCGTTCCGAGGCTTCAACAGGGCTGCGCATGCCGTGATTGAAGCCGCCATTCTCTTTAGCAGACTTCATCTGCTTGATGCCGAGGAAGTTCAAAGCCAGCTTGCAACGCTCCAGTCACTCGTCACAAAAACAGCAGGCGAACAGGAGCGACAAGCCTTTGATCTCATTCTTGATCAGACCGAAAAGCGATCCTTCAAGCCAACAACTTAGGGTCAGTTTTTTTTATTCACGCTGGCCTGTGGCTGGCCATGTTGGCTTTCGTAATGCCGCCGAAGAGCATCGAGACCAAAGTTATTTTCCAGTGAATGCCATACTATATGAGCATGATTGGCCTCGTTCTGTGTGTTGTCATATTCGATGATGAATGAAGGGCCCTGGATTCGATAGTAATGTCCTCGGCCTTGCTCAAAACTTCCGGCCCAGGCAAACGACAACTCTTTCCACTCGTTCTCCGAGATTTCTGTGAGCACGTCATCGGCTAATTCACCACGAAGCGTCCGAATAATCTGTTCGATTAACCGTCGAAACATCACCTGCTGAACTGGGGTCATCTCTTTTTCAGACACTCCTTGCGGCACTCCCAGATCCAGCGATGCATCAGGAACCGTCAACACCTCATCCGGTGCATCCGAAGAGATTACCGATTTCTTTGCATGATTGTCCTGCAGAGAAACAATCAGTTTCCGTGCCATATCCTCTTCAGAGGCAAGCACTCGCTGGCCAGCCCGAGGTCCAGTCCGTATTTCTGCTGGACTCGCCCCGAGAAACAGAGGTGTTGCTGCAGCAACGGCCCCAGACACTGAACTAAAATTAATCGACACATGATGTCCTTCCAGTCGCCAGCCCCACGGCTCAGTTTCTGACGGAGTACCAAAAACTGAGAACCAGTACTTCTCTGGATCACGGCGATCTTCATTATCAGGGCGATCTGTTTCGAGCTCACGCAGGACGCTTTCTAGGCTCATGATTGTTGTTGCCTTGAGATACCCCTGGTGGCTGAGCCCCGTTTGCAACAATGCATAAGCTGCCCGCCGCTGCTGAAGATTCATTGCTTTCAGTGGCAGCCCCAGGCGTTCACGTGGTATGAAATGCCAATTTAATCGCTCGTCACTCTTAAATGAAAAGCACGCTAACGTGTGCTGCTGCTCAGTCAGCAGGCTCAACCATACCTCAACCCGAGCAACCATTTCCGTATTCACCACGCGGCGGTTCGAATCAGGCAATGCATCATGGGCAAAAGCTGTGGCCACACACAGAATCGGAGCAAACAAGAGGGCACGTACCACATAACGCATATCAAAAACTCTCTTCATTCGTTTCACTGTCTTTAAAGGGGAGACCAAGATTGTTCAGGCTGACAAAACCAATTCTCTCAGTATCGATTTTATCTTGTCCATGCACTCACGTCATAACAGATTCATATCAACTCACTCGAAATTTTTCCAAAACCTTGTCTGTTAGCTTCCCATTGATTCCCGGAACCTCAGGAAGGGTGTAATAACCATCAACAACACGAACCGGATTGTCCCAGATCTCAAAGAGTGATTCATAACAACATTCGATCATCGGAGTATTCGTCGTTGCTGCCGCAAGCTGGACATGCACATTCTGCTGTACATTTGTGTGAGGAATGACTGGAAGACCGTTTGCCTGACCAAGCGCGGCAACCTCAAGCCATTCTTCAATTCCGGACAGTTTTGTTACGTCGGCCTGCAGAACACCTGCTGCCTGTTGGGCGATGTATTCACGAAAGCCGTACACCGTATAGACCGTTTCCCCAACTGCGATCGGTGTCCGTATTGCTTTGGCAAGTGCAGCGTGCGATCGTACATCAAAGGGGTGCAGTGGTTCTTCGAGCCACTCGACGTTCAATTCCTCAAGCCGCTTACCCCAATAAATAGCAGTCTCCAAATCCCAGACTGTATTTACATCAACCATTAACTTGATGTCGTCACCAATTGCCTGTCGCACTGCCCGCACCCGTTGAAAATCTTCCGAAGGATCTGAACGCCCAAGTTTCATTTTGACTGCATCAAACCCTCGATTGATAATGTGGTGCATGTCATCAATCACCTCGGCAGTAGTCCATGTCAACCAGCCACCGTCGGTGTTGTACGCCTTCACACAATCTTTGACAGGACCAAGGTGCCGCCACAGTGGCACCTCCTCTATCTTCAATTGGATGTCCCACAGTGCGAGATTCATTGCGCAGAGACCGACCTGAGCAACGCCAACACGTCCAATGAAATGTGTTGTTGCATGCATGGCTCGCCATGCAGCGTGCCGATCAAAAGCAGGCATACCGAGCACCGCTGGAGCAAAACAATCGTCGATCATTACCTGCACAGACCGTAAGCCACGAGTGTAATTCCAATTGAATCCGTATCCTGTAATTCCTGCATCGGTCTCAATGGACACCTGCAGGAATTCAACAGAGTGCACGCTGGACTGGCTATCAGTAATTGTTCTTTGCCCAAGTGGAACATCTACCAAAGCGGCATGAACACCCGTGATGACTGGGCCCGTCCTGGCCGACGCCTCTGCCTTGTGTGCTGCCAAGCTCCCGTCGCGAGCTGCTGCCATTACACCACTCCTTTTATTGAAACGATCCGCCCGTGCACTCTACTGAGAGAATTCCATGAGAACAAACGGGCCACAGAAGAAGCGAAGGCCTCTCGCGTTTAGGAATGACATGCTGCAATCGCACACACCAGATACCGTGAAGCCCCTGTTGGGCCCCAAAACATTTCAGAATATTCTGCATCCCAGCAAAACTTGACGAGCACTTCCTGAAACCTGTTTTCGTGCACACTTAGAGGACTCGCCGCTGGTTATTCAGCAAATCCCAGTTCCTTTGCTTCCTTAGGAAGTGACTCATCGGCAATTCCGCGTGCACCACGTCCCTGTGAAACTCGGTCGTTGACGTCAAATTCGATACTTTCGACATCTGCTTTCCACCACTGAGATTTCTTCTCTGTCGTCGACGGGATATCTACAGGGCGCACCAGACGCATTCCGATACCCAGAGCCGGTTCCTCGGTGTACCAGAAGGGACTCTTGGGGAGATTTGGGTCAACGTCTTTCCAGGCTTCATCTTCAGACCCTCGTCGTGCCGCTGAACGACATTGTGAAGGCTCATCGAAATAAGCACCTCCGCGAACCACTCGTGATTCAAGATCCGTTGGCCAACGAATCGAGTCTGCCACGGTGACTGGCTGTGGCAGCGCGGCCGCACTGGCGTAGCCATCGGCTGTCATTTCATCAATGACCCATTCTGAAACATTGCCGTGCATATCAAATAGCCCCCACGGGTTCGGCTTTTTCTCGCCCACGGGATGTGTTGTGTCGTCAGAATTTTCAATAAACCACGCGTAGTCACCAAACGAATCCGTATCGTTAAAAGAAAAGGGACTCTTCGTGCCAGCACGACAGGCGTATTCCCATTCTGTCTCAGCAGGCAAACGGTAGAAGCGACCGGTCAAACCAGTGAGCCACTTTGTGTACTGTCGAGCAGAGTACTGGGTCATTGTCACAGCAGGCTGCCGTGGTTCTTCACCATTTATAAATGTGGTTGTTGGGTCATAAAGAGCTGACGGGGCTGTTACTGCGTCAACTTCATTCTCTTCTGTTACCAAACGAACACCAGAACTCTCAAGTGCTGTAAACAGATCAAGCATACTCATGAAAACCTTGTACTCTTCCCAGGTCACCTCCCGAGCACCCATCCAGAATGGAGAGACTGCAATCTCAACTTGAGGACCTTCAACATCCTCTCGGCCAACTTCATCGGCAGGGCTACCGAGGAGAAACGTACCCGCCGGGACTGGTACCATTTGAAATGTGACGTCTGAACCAGGAATCGTTTCTTCGTAGGGCACAAGCCACCCATTTTTGTGACGTACAGCTGGCGGATTTGTATCAGGTTGCGTGTCTCCTGCAACAAAACCTGGAATCGCTACTTCTTCGGCGAGTGACTGGTTCGCAGCGTGAAAACTCACTCCCAAAAAGCACATTCCAAACAACAATACTGCTACGTTTTTACTTTTCATTCTTTTTCCTATTACACAAAGATCAGCTACTGAAACCCATCAACCTGAAACAATTTAGTCTAGCGCAAATCAGTTAACCATCCAATGTCGAAAAACTACGGTCTCTTATGGATCGGTCCCTCACTCCTTACAATCCAGATGTTTCCATGAAGGACCGATTAATCGAATCATATCGCGTGGTGACGATGAATGACCCGATAGAGCGGTACGGAGAGTACAGCACCGAGGATAGGTGCAACGAGATAGACCCAGAGAGAGTGAGTCTCACCAGCGATGATTGCCGGGCCGAGTGACCGAGCAGGATTCATCGAAGCTCCACTTACCGGACCTGCGCACAATGACTCAAAAGTAATCACGGCCCCAATGGCAACGCCGGCTAACATGCCCGTTTCTTTTGCGCCAAAGGAAACGCTCAGAATTACCAACATCAGAATAAGCGTCAAGATAATTTCCAGCACGAAAGCCTGAGAGGCAGAGCCACTTGGCACGGTTCCACCGAGAGATTCAGCCGCAGGAAACAACATTCGCACGGTACCGCTTGCCGTCAGGGCACCTGCGCACTGGGCCACAATATACCCGGGGACGCGTCGTCCATCAAAACGACCTGAAGCCCAGAACCCAACAGTCACCGCGGGGTTGATGTGGCATCCAGACACAGCACCAAAGCCGTAAATCATTGCGAGTACGGTCAAGCCAAAAGTCAGTGATATGCCAACATGGGTAATCTCTCCACCTGTCATTTCATTGACCACAAGCGCGCCAGTCCCAATGAACACGAGGCCAAACGTGCCACAGAACTCAGCAACAAGGCACTGAGAAAGAAGCGGGGGCGCTGTTGAGGTATCCGTCTTGTCGCTCACACTCACAAACAACTCCTTTCTGATTCTGTCATAGCGTTGAATAACAGAAAAGCATCTCCTCGAAAGGACGAGGCGTCAACAAGGCAAGTCATTCACACTCATCCGTGCCACCTTGACATGGAAATGTTCGGATTCATTCAACCGGTACCAGCCAGCCACGTATTCTGGCGTGTACGTTGGCAACTCGACCCATGTAGTGATCCATACTGTAGAGCCCAGCTGCCTGGAGAATATGATCTTTGGCTTTTTCCATACTTCCATTTGCCTCGGCGTAGAGACCGAGATAAAGGTGGGCGTAACACAACTGATTGCGTTGCTGCTGACCACTTCCGCGTGCTGCATGCATAAGCACATTCTCTTCGCTGCCATCTCCTTTATAGAGCTCGAGTATCTGCTTCATTGGCACACGTGAATCCTGCCCAACGGCGAGCATATGCTGACGAGCGTTTTCTGGTGATGTAGCTCGGGCAACGCACAGATAATGCCAGGCAGGGTTTTCAACATCATTTGGGTTGACCGTGCGATGCAATTCGAACTGTTTTTGGCCTTCCACAAACCTGTCGGCGTAGTACAGAGCAAGGCCACGCTGCCACAGGCCTGGCTGGCACTCTGGCTGCACCATAATCAGTCGATTAAACATGTCGACGGACTCACCTGACTTCCCTTCAAAGAAGAAATTCACAGCTTTTTCAAAGATGATTTCTGGCTTTTCGAGAGATTCATTTTGAACAACGAGAGCCAGCGATTCCTCTGCATCGAGTGAACCAGGCCAAAAAATTGTACTCAGCACACACAGAAGTGCTCCTGCCAGCCCTCCACACAGAGATCGTCCCAACAAAACGGTTCGACGTGAAACGGGTGAATACAATGACATACTACTACTCTCTCATTCGGGCTGAGGTAATTGGATGTACTCTGGAAGACTACGCGTGGCGATGTGGAGAACAAAGTGCAATGACTCGTCGTGCTGATTTAGACAGACAAACACTTTCAAGAGGGAGCCACTCGCTAGTCCAGGGAGTGAGACCCAATGACGCCATCACCGTCAACATCAAGCCGGAACAGCAATTCCTTCGATGAAAGTGACGTATCCTCTGGCCCTTCTTCACCGATATAGAGCCCGTTCTCATCGACAATCCATGCATAGACATTTGTTCCACTTCCATCAAGTACACGGAGGCGACCAAGGTCATCTCGAGCAGCAGCCATGATAGTCGCCCCGTTTCGACTCAGTGACACCCCCCCCTGCCAATAATCATCTGACCGCGTGATTGCGATTGGCGGCCCACCAGAATCACTGAGGTACACCACCCCTGCAAAGTCGACCAACACGCGAACCTCTGTTGTTGCTGCGACTTCAGTGTATGAGATTGCTCCATTCTGAGTTCCGTAGTCGTAGAAAATACTGCTGTAACTGCCTGCTGGGAGATCGAGCCCTGACGCAGTCGCGCTTGCCTGACCAAAGCTTCCAGGATTATCTCGCGCAACCGACCACATCGATAGCATGCCAAGGCCTTTGTTCCTGGCAAAGTCTTCGAGCATCTGCGCATCATCGATTGTAAACACTTCTGTCAACACATCATTGACACCAATCATTGGTGTCACACCGAGTTGGCTCCACCCGAATCCATGACCATACTCTGCATACATTGTTGAGAGTTGTGTATGCGCTCCTTCGGCTGAAGAAATCGCATAGTAACCCATCGTCTGCGCATTTGGCCCAGTCGTTGGAGCAGCCCATTCACCATAATCCATCGTCATGAGATTGATGCCATCGAGAACCACGCCAGCCTGTAATGCAGAGCGAATGACGTTGAACCCATTATATGTGAGACCAGATGGCAGCGCTGGGAGCGTAAACCAGACTTCAACATCTGGGCGTGCTGCCTGAAATAGGGCCAATGCTTCACTACGCAAAGAAATAGAGACTGGGTCTGCGATCGCACTTCCTTCTATGTCGAAGTCGATGCGATTGAGCGAATACTTATTCACAACATCGATATAGGCCTGTGCAAGTTCATGTGCCGTTTTTCCTTGTGAGGCGTACACATGTGCCAGGCTGTTACCTGCAGCACCGCCAAAAGAAATCATGACGCTGCCACCCGCAGCTTGGAACGTGGATATTGAATCGTTAATTGCGACAGCCCGTGCGGACTCTGAATCGAGGGTGAGTGTATCCCAACCAGACCAGGCTGTTTTTCCGTCTGCCGTTGACAAGAGAAACGCGAGCGTAAGAAGTGATGTGCCTCGAGTAGCTGCTATTTCAGTCAGGTCTGGCACGACCCAGAATCCCATATCTACATAGGGAGCAAAATAAGCCTCGCCCCAGAGTTCATCGCCTTCATTTCCAGAATTAACTCCGGCAACAGTCTCAATTGCTCCATCACCGTCGATATCAATCTGAAAAAGTGATTCTTTCGATCGCAGGGAGGTATCCTGTGGCCCTTCTTCACCAACATAGTGTCCGTCCTCATCCAAGATCCAGGCGTACACGTTGCTACCACTCCCATCAAGCAGTCGAAGACGGCCGAGATTATCTCGGGCAGCCGCCATGATCGTCGCTCCATCTCGATTCAGTGGAACAGCCCCTTGCCAATAATCATCTGCACGAGTAACCGCGATTGGGTCACCGCCAGAATCACTGACGTACGCAAGGCCTCGAGCATCGACCAACACGCTGATTCCTGTCGTTGAAGCAACTTCAGTATGCAAAGCTTGATCATGACGAGGATCACTACTACCCGGGCGTTCCTGATGTCCATCTGTGACAACTCCGACCGGAGCGTTTGGAGTGAGGAGCCCTGAACGACTGACCATGGCGACCTGTTCGGCTGTGAATCCAAACGGTGCCACTAACTGCGATTCCATAATTTGGTCGTGATGAAATTCAATATTACTAGAAAGAAGCTGGCTCTTGGACACACCAACGAGCAAGGTGCTTTGACCGGTTGGCTGATACGAAAGAAGTAACCCATCAGCAGTGTCCTCCAGCACAAGCCTCTCTCGGGCACCGAAGTAGAGGAAACTGAGTTTCATAGTGAGAGGATCAAACTCTTCAATTCTTTCGTGCACGCCATACTCGTGCGAGCGAATATAAATAGTATTGGGATCGCGGGGCCCCACATTCCGCTCCCACGAAAGTATGCCGCCCACATCTTGGCGAAGGTGTTCGTTCGTAATGACTGAAAAATTATCTACCGTTAAATCTTCAAGATACACGTCGGTGATAACCTGATACTCAGCAGTTCGAGCCCACGGGTTCACAACGGCAACTTCTCCGGACTCAGTCTTTCCCAAAATGACGCCATACGATGAAGCTGAACCAAAATTGAGTCGATCTCGAGAAGAGTCAAAGCTAAAAATGTCGACATGTGCTGGATTAACGACAAAGACATTGCCTTCACCATCAACAGCATCAGGAGCGGACATGAACCGTGGACGCGGGGACAGAAGTGCCCGGGGCTGGACACTCTGATCACGCGGCTGAGGGCCATCACAGATGCCGGTCACGTGAAAATTGTCTGGAAATACTTCTGCATTCGCAGCGACACCATGCAATCGAAAAGCAACTGTTCCACCGGGTGAAATATCTGGATTCCATAGCGGACCTCGAACGGTATACCGTGATCCTGATCGGGCAATAACGGTTCCGTTCCAGACGGCATCAATTTCACCTGCAAAATCAAAAGCAACCTCCCACCCGTTGAGCATCTGGTTACTCTGGTTCCGAACGGCAACTTCGCCGATGAAGCCAGATTCCCATTCAGTCACCTGGTTGAAAACCGCATACCTCAAGTCTCCGCTCGAGAGAAGATTTAAATCAGTCGATACGTCCGCAGGAGCAGTCTGTTCTGTTGGTGAAAGCGAAGGGGCATCTGCGGTACTCTCAATAAACTCACCATTAATTCTGTAGTTCACAGGAGCTACAAGATCTGCGACTGGAACATTGGCAGAACCAATGAAACCGAACGTGACCGATCGCCCTCCCTCGAGTTCGGCATTCCAACCCTCATTGGCAATCGTGTAGTGATCACCGTCTCTTGAAACAATTGCTGCACCCCAGATCGAAGAGATATCGGCCGCATATTCGAACGACACCGTCCAGTCGTTGACTGATTCCGTATCAAGATTCCTCAGACTTATGTGCGCTTCAAAATCACTCTCCCAATGCTGAGTGACCTCGTAGGCTGGTGCAATGACTGCCATCATTGCTCGGTGCTCAAGTAGCTCCGCCTGATATTGTTCTCGTGGGACCCTTCGATTTCC
Organism: Pirellulales bacterium; assembly: GCA_029246985.1. Classification (GTDB taxonomy): domain Bacteria; phylum Planctomycetota; class Planctomycetia; order Pirellulales; family UBA1268; genus UBA1268. The sequence goes on along the minus strand of JAQWMC010000079.1, from coordinate 3,487 downwards.
CGACTTTTTATTTTTCCAACGGCTGCCGAGATCTATATGCCGTAAATCTTTTTTTCTTCCCGACCAAAGAGCACGCCAAGGCCAAGTGGCCATTACTCCATCCTTTCGAAGACGCTGGCAGTGATGCAGTCGCCATCTAGTTACCTGGCGACTGCTACCTCTCCGTCACGCCCCACCATCTCTACAACTTCCGCAGGCAGACGCTACGTCATAATCTGCAACAACGTCTCTTGTACGAAGAATGAATCGCAATGGTTCATAAAACATGCTGAATTTTGAATGGGCGTGTGTAAACGAGCCCGAAATCCCAGGCACTGTTGTTCTCGCTATGATTCTGTTGCTCTCTCAAGACAACTCAATATCCTGGATAGTTCGATAGGCACCGATTGCCCATTTCCCCGATGAAAACCCTGGGCTATTCACCATACCGGAAATCGTTTCGCCTTGTTTGCCGGTAACCTGCGTCACCCCATAATGCTGGTGAGACAGCCGACCACTTCGTAATTGTCCGGCCGCGACAAAAAATGTACCTGATTCTTTGAGCTTGATCGTGAATGAAAAAGTGGTTCTCCCACCGGCCGTCTTCATAGCACTTGCTGAGAAGGTAATCACAGTATCATTGACTTCTCCAGCGAGAGGAATTGATTCTGTACTTGGTGAAAAACCTGTATTTATGGAGCGTCGCGTCGAGGTCGACTGCTGCCCTGATGATTTATTCTCTTGAATTGCGCGCATTGCCCAGAAGAAGAGCAGCAGAGCACCAAGAGGCACACCGAACGCAGTCGGTTTCTCCAGAAAATTTTCGGCCATAACGAAATAAACAATTCCGACTGGCAATTCACTCAATGCAAACATATTGAAACTCGTGAAAAGTTGATTGAATAAAACGGCACCGTGCCTCCTTACATCTCCTTTTTTATCACGGGAGCCAGGTACATATTCCGGTACTTCACGCTTGTATGGTCACCCTGTAGATAGATAGGGCCTGGCTCCGTGGGGTTTGTGAAGACAGCACCGGCTGTCGGGCCGGAAACAGACTTATTATCGATTACTTTCTCACCGTTGAGGACAACCGTAATATGCCGATCAACGAGAGTGATATCATACGTCTGCCATACGCCTCCCTCCTTGCCCGCATTCTTCGTCGGCTCGATTCTTCCGAAGATGGCACCCACACCTTGCTTGCCCTGCATCCTGCTGTTTCGATCGACAACTTGTGCTTCGTACATTCCACGCAAATAAATACCGCTATTTCGTGCTTCCCCAATATTGAATTCAACATGCAGCCAGAAATCTTCAAACACCGCGTTCGTGCGTAGGTTTGCGTAGGCACCGGTCGCACTGAAATCAGTCTTTGGGGTCGTGTTCACAAGATCACCATCTTGAATACTCCACCCCATTTTCTTGTCCGGTTCATAAGGCTTCCATCCTGTTAAGTCTCTCCCATTTAAAAGTGCTATGGGAAGACCGAACCGAACCTTTGAAAGGTCTGGCGGTGTTGTAGGAACGGGCGGAATTTTTGTGCCGGTAAATGAATCGTTATGGACGGCACCGTCCTGTGATGTCGTGCAGACCACTCCATCGAGCACCCCGTCCGCCATACCGACATTGACTGTCTTACTATCCGTTGTTTTTTTATTTTGACGAAGTTTGAATGTGAGCCGCCCGTCTGCTCGTGCAACATTTGAGTGAGGGCCTTCGGAACCGACAAAGAGCCGCATTTTGACGTCCCATTTTCCCTCCGTCTGATTGATGCTCATCCAAGCAGGAGTCTCTGAATCCATTTGAAGCGACCAATCTCCAATAAGTTCATCACCAGCGAGAGCACCCACGGGGGCCAGCCATAGAAACAACATCGTGTTTCGGGCAATACTTTGGGCCGCTGTGGACGGGTGCTTTATATCGTTGCTCACTGCACGTACCTTTGCTCTTCTCAATTGCTGATCATATTTTCTAGAAGTGTTACCCCAACTGCGCACGCTCGAGAATTCATTCTCAGAACCTAACCTGTCAATATTTTTGCATTTGAAAGTACTCTCGATGTGACCAAAAACGGGTGCATTCCAAATCCCCACAATTATGCCACCTGAGGGACATCTCCTGGGTTTCTAATTTGATTTCCGCTGCGAGAAGGAAATAATTCGAACCGACCTGAAATAGTATAACTTCAGGTACAGGTCACGGTTACAGGGGGAGCACCATCCACCGAATCCATTCATACGATGAGGTCAAACCCCCCTGTCATTTTCCAGTACCAGTATTCGCGGTGAAACAAATTACTTCCGAAGGGAGGTTGAAACATGAGTGATCGAATTGCAATCGTCGATGGCATACGAACACCGTTCTGCAAAGCCGGCACTGACCTCAAGGGTTTCTCCGCGCAGAAAATGGGCTCACTTGTTATTCGAGAGTTGCTCGACCGTTCGTCACTTGATGGGGACGTTGTCGACGAAGTTGTCATGGGCTGCGTTGCCAATCCGGTCGATGCAGCCAACGTATCGCGTGTGGCAGCACTGATGGCCGGTCTGCCCGAACGCTCTCGCGCCTACACAGTCTCACGCAACTGCGCTTCGGGCTTTGAGTCGGTCACCAGTGCATTCGAAAAGATCACCAGTGGATTCGATGACGTTGTGATTGCTGGTGGCACGGAGTCAATGACGAACATTCCGTTCATTTACAATGAGCGCATGACGGCGTTGTTTACCGGGCTGATGCGTTCAAAAACAGCAATGCAAAAACTGAAAACACTCCTGTCCTTCCGTCCGCATTTCCTGAAGCCGATTATTGGCGTAGTCTGTGGATTATCTGATCCCGTATGCGGCCTGAGCATGGGCCAGACTGCGGAGAACATCGCGAAGCAGTGTGGAATTACTCGTGAACAACAGGACGAATTTGCTCTCGCCAGTCACAAAAAGGCTTTTGCAAGCCGAGACAAGCTCGCCGATGAGATCATGGCTGTGCCGGTGCAACCGAAGTATGAAGTGGTTTGTGAAACTGATAACGGACCACGTGAGGGACAGTCACTCGAGGCATTAGCAAAACTCAAACCGTACTTCGATCGAAAATCTGGCACTGTGACGGTTGGCAATGCCTGCCCAATCACTGACGGAGCCAGTGCGCTTCTGATGATGAAGGAATCGAAAGCCGTCGAACGAGGGCTGTCGCCACTGGGTTACATCAAATCGTATTCGTACGAAGGCCTGAGCCCTGCCGTGATGGGCCTCGGCCCCGTCTACGCCATTTCAACGGTCCTCAGAAAATCGGGCATGGATCTGGACCAAATGGCATTCGTCGAGATCAATGAAGCATTTGCGGCTCAGGTTCTGGGATGTGTGCAGCTGATCGAGTCCGATCAATTCGCAAAAAAGGAACTCGGCCGAACAAAAGCCATCGGCAGGCTGGAACACAACCGGCTCAACGTCAACGGTGGAGCCATTGCACTCGGCCACCCGGTCGGTGTCACTGGTAATCGTCTGATCCTGACAGC
>JAQWMC010000110.1 GCA_029246985.1 Pirellulales bacterium | reverse complement strand
TGCCGGGTTGTCGCTGTTTGACCGACTCGTGTTTTGGGGGAACAAGGACTGCCACTTCATTTCTTCCGTTCGTCTTATGGCTTGCCCGTTGCAAGTCGCTTGAAGTATTGTTCAATCGCCTCTCGGTAGTGCGCTGGATAGTCTCTGCCAATTTGCTGCAAGGCGTCTTCCCTCTCACGGGGTGGGAGGTCGCCCCACTCCTCAGTTTCACCGAGTCCCCGTTTTTTTACTTCACCTCGGCCTTTCCCACCAGCGAGTTGGCTGTCTTCCATCGGCCGGCCATCGGACATGCTGCCACCAGAACTGCCTGCACCTCCGGAAGCCTGCTGTTTTTTTTGCTCTTCGAGTTTCTTGATTAGTTTGTCGAGTGAATCAATGACTCCACTTTGGACGGCCTGTACTCCAGGCCCCGCATGCCCAAGTTCAAGTCGTCGTGTCACGTCTCTCATTCGCCGAGAAATGTGGTCGAGAGAATCTTCTTTGAGAGAGGTTATGTCTGTTTCCAAGAGCAAGGCAAGTTGTCGGTACCGGACGGGTAGCTCTTTTTCTCTTTCAAGTAGTTTGGCGACACTCTGTGCAGCCTCCTCTATTCTCAGGAGCCAATATTCACAGGCAGCCTTGCAGAAAAGTAAAGTCGTGGGGTCGACACTAGAGTCGAGGGGTAGGTTTTCGAGGAGCAGCGCCGCCTCATCGTAACGGCCAAGCCGGATTAACTTCCGGGCAGTCCACAAGCGGATCGTCTCAGTAGCAAATGTATCGTTTTCAGTCTGCGTGAGATTCTCTTTTAGGCGGATGATTTCAATGGGAGGCATGGACGAGAGGTCAGTAAGCAATCCTTGGTGTTGTTTCTCAACAGCGCAGATGATCCGCATAAGATAGTCAAGAGTGTCCACGCCATTGCGTGGTCTAGTCGATGCCAGAGTCGCTCTTTTCTGGCTGGTTTCCATTTGGTCCGAAAGCCATCTTTCTAGTCGCTTGGTGTTTTCCGTCTCGCTTGGTTGGCTCCAACTGGCTCTTCGTGCAAGCTCGTCCTGCGGAGAAAGGTTTTCGGAGGAATCTCTGGAAATCGGTGTTTCCTCTGCACGCAAATGTGCTGGAGACGTCACAACAAGACAGGTGCAAAGACAGGCAATTGCTACAGAGAGTCGAGTTGTGTTCATTCGTTGCAAAGTGTTACCTCCTGAGGGGCTCAGGACGTGGAGTGTTTTCATGTTATTGTTCGAGCAGAGAAAAACCGTCGTCAGAGTATACTCCGAGAGATGTTTTTGATTACTCAGTGCGGCCAGTTGCGATATCATGGGCAGCACGCTCGACTCGCTCCTGCCGATGCGCCAGCCTTCCAAGTGCCTCAATTAATTCGGTCTCTGAAGCCTGTTCGGTCCCCTCGTTGAGTAGGTCGGAAAATCGAGATGTTTTTCCATTTACCCGTGTTTGGAGAATTCGCAGCATCTTAAGTTCAGCGATTTTGTCTACAAGTGGCTGCTCGCCGGGTTTTGCCGGTCGACCACGAGCCTGTCCCTGCTCCTGCCTGTCCTGTTGCTCGCGATCTGCCCGCTCGAGTGCTGAGAGGAGTTCTTCCAGGCTGGCCACCAAGCCTTCAACAATGCCTTGCGTGAATGAACCGTAGTCACTTCTCTTGAGCCGGTCTGCTGCTAAAGAGGAGTCTTCTCTGATTTGTTGAAGGGCTTCTGGTATTGCTACTGCCGAGCCATCATCGCGGACAAGTGTCAATGCCCGCGTGATGTTTGCAGTAATCACATTTTGTTCAGATCCAAGCCGAGTGGATTCAAGTTCTCGTTCTCGTTTACTTCTTGCGACCGCCGCATTCGAGAGTTGCTCGACACCCCGGAGAATCATTCGTTCTGCCCGTAGCATGTCTCGGATTCGTGCCTCGAGCTTGACCAAGAGACGCTCAATCTCTTCTTCGCGGAGTTGTCGAAGGATTTCTTCAAGTTCCGCTCGAGCGGCCTCTAATTCGGCTAATGCTTTTTCCTGCTCTTTCCGTGCGGCTTCTGGCTCAACAGCATCAAGTTTCTCCTTCGCTTCCTGCATCCGTGAACGGGCCGCCTCAAGCCGTCTCTTTGTTCGGTCTGCCCGAGAAACTTCATCATTTCCTTGAGGTTCCTGTTGGTCACTTTTCTCTTCACCTGAGTCACTGCCTTGATCAGGTGAACTGCTATTCTCGCCCCCCTGCTCTTCGGATGATTCATTTGAAGAACCATCCTTTGCTGATTCTGATTGTGGCTTGTCGTCCGCATCACTTTTGGGTTTTATGCCCGCAGCGTTGGCGGACTCTCGACGAAAAGCGTCGACATCTTCAGCCAGTGACTGAGTATCGTCCTCAAGAGTATTTTGTTTCTTTGCTATTGCGTCAGGGTTGCCTCCGGCTTCCGTTGTTCCCTCAAGGCCCATTTGTCGAGCAATAAGATTGTTTATTCGTCCAAGGAACTCTTTCACTTTTTTCTTCGAATCAGTGACTGTTTTTCTGTTTTCTCCAGACTCAAGCACGGCAAGTAACTCGCGCAGGCGGTCGATGGCAGCATCCTGGCCAGTACCTGCTTTCAGCAGCTGACCCTTTTCCAGCAGTTCAACAATTGTATCGAGACGATCAGCCACCTCAAGTTCTCTTGCTTGCTCGAATGCTGAACGAAGAGTAGTCGCTCTACGTGGATCAGTTGTGTCAAGAAGGTCTGCGAGGCGAAGGAAGGTTGCCTCCAGTTCTCGCATTCGATTACTGAGTGCACGCTCCCTTTCGGCAAGTTGTGAGTTTGGTGGCGGTGAGACAGTTTGTGCCCATCCCGGTGATACAGTAGTGATTGTTATACCTATACCTACAAGAAGGCATCGTGTGAAAGCAGAGTTCACAAAAGATAGCTGGCCGGTGTTATATTGGATATGTATCAGCATGTGGGGAAATCGCCTTACAGTCCCTTCAGCACGTCAAGGGCACGTTGTTTTTGTTGCTTACTTGTTTCTCCACGAATCGACTGCTGTTGCTCGATAAGAGTACGGAGAGAATCAATGACTTCATTATACGTCTCCAACTCAATCATTTTATCAAGCACAGACCGCATGCGATCAAGGCAGGTGTCAGCCATCTGAATGAGGCGATTTGCGTCTCTTGGTTGGTCCGAATCGTAGACGGCCAGGCGTAATTGCTCGATTGGTCCACTTACAATTTTTTCAAGCGGCGTTGCGATCTGGCGTAGCAGACGTTCCTCGATCGGTGGAGTAAGAAGACGATTGTTGAATAATTCATCCGAGATATCTCGGAATGATGCTGCGATCTCGCTGGTTTCTCCATTCGCCCTGGCAGTCGCTTCAGCAAGTTGGGATGTTGTGGTCTCGTTGTCTGCTTCCTTTGCTGCGACGTCGGTTACTACTCGGTCCCGTTTCTGCTGAAAATCTGCAATCAGGCTCTCGAATCGGCGACGGAGAATGACTTCTCTGGCCTCGAGCATCGCCAGGAGAACCTCTGGTGAAACAACACGGAGTCGCCAGGGTTCTGTAGTACTTGTTTGGGGACCACCGGCAAGACCACACTGATCTTTTGCAGTGACGAGTAGTTCCAATTCATCACCCACTTTGGCGGGGAGTGATGCCAATTCAATGCAGGGTGATGCCTCTTTGACAAGATCAAGTACGGTAGATGATTGGGTGGCGAGTGAAATCGATGTCTGCTGTAGTTCGGTGATATTTGGGTCAGTAGCAGTGTCTGTGCTTGTGGTGCGCCGAAGAGAGACCGTTGCCTCTGCAAGTCCATGATCATCTTGAATCCTGCCTGTAATCGGAATGGCTGCAGAGGTTGTAATTACTGATGAGATGCCATCGGGAGTGACTTCAATTTCTGGAGGCAGGTCCGGCCGAGAGAGTAGTTGAAAGCGAATGGGCTTCTGGTTTGTAATACCAGTAGTATCTGTGAACTCAATATCCAAGATGCAGTCGTTGAGTACTGGGCCGAGTGTCCCGGAGAGGCGTCGTGGTTGTTTATCGAGAGAAATGTTTTGGCTTGATGTTTCTGCTGACTCAGTTGTGAGTTGTGCGACAAGAGATTCCTTTTCCATAGTCTGGGCATCCGAGGATTGTGTGCCCGTTGTGACGCCCTGTGGTGCTGATGGTATAGGAATTGAACGGATGGTCGCACTGGATAACGGCTTTGATGATTCGGCGGTGATCGAAAGAGTGGAGCCCGCCGGCACTTCGACAAGACGAGTTGCAGCCAGGGGTCTTGGCGTACCACCGATATACTTAGGCGGAGTGATTTGCAGGTTAATTTTGGCTAATGATGGAGGCTCTACGACGTCGAGACGCAAGTCTCGAAGCCTGCCATCACCTCCGCGAACCTCAATGGCCAGATCCTCTTCTGGTTTCTTAATGATGTACGTAAATAGTTGGCTCGTCTCTTCGGAAGTGCCGCGAGTCCCCATGCGGTGAGTCGTCCAGCTGTCTTTTCCTCGGTGTTGTAATTCAACAAATTTGGGTAATTGTCCGGTGGATCGAGCCGTCACAAGAATTTCAACATCTGCTCCCCGGGCGACTCTTCGAACACCATTGGGAAAGCCAGCTATCGAAAGTGTGACCTGCCTTGGCCAGGGGGCTTCACTCAACAACAGCATCCGTTGCACCCACGTCTCACGAACAGTCGGTAGGAGAACAAGCACGGCAGCCATTGTTCCTACAGAAAAACCACTCAGCCCAGCTTTCCGCAGAAGATGAGTGCGTCTGAAGAGGCGTCCCATCGTGATTCGCTTGATAGATGCAGCGGCAATCGACGTTGTGCGGTCAAGGAGGCTGACGTCAATTGTCGACAAAGTCGATTGCATTTCACCGAGACGCAGTTCTACTGCTGTCGAAAGACTGTCCTGCAACTCTGGGTGCGTCCGTTCAACAAGTAATGCAAGTTGCTCATCACGTAATGGTGTACGCAACCTCTTGATGAGACGGTTTAGAACAATTGTACTGACCCAAAGGCAAAGTGTTCCTGTAGCCAGGAGCCGCACCACTGGCGGAGGTTCAATAAGCCAGTCCAGCAGGAGCGTGCTCCAGAACCACGCCGCTATCGATAGCCCAATAAGTGAAATCGCTTCAATGAGAATCCATCGCCGAGCCCGTTTCCGTATTCGCTTGAGAAACTGAGAAAGCTTGTAGTCGTTTGTTGACCCATTCATCTTGCTGCGTGGATGTTTTCCAGTTTTTGGTTCTGTTTTCAGTGGAATACTTGAAGCAATCATAATAAGTAACTCTGAAGCCAGTCTGCTGGCAAATAGCCTAAGCGAGTTTTGCCAATCTCCGAAGAATCCATTCACTGCAAAGGAGAAAAATTCCAATACCCAGTAAAAAAGTGTTCAAGGTTTTTTTGAATATTTTGTCATTTTCGCCAGTTTCATATTCTTTACGAGAGCGGTCTTCAAGCGAGTTGACCATCTTTGTGACATCTGCCGTGTTCATTGTTGTTCCAGCTGGAAACCAGGTGGAGCCACCTGTAGTCATAGCGACTTGACTTAAAATCTCTCGCTCAAGTTTTGGGTGGGCCAGTTCACGGTCTGGTAATGTTGCTTGAATTCGACGAATGGTCCGGTCATTTTGGTTGCCATCAATAGTGAGGACGATTTGCCAGCTACCTTCACTGGATACGACGAAACTGCCTTGGAGACCACCAGCTCGAACTGGATCGGAGACAATGGGTACCTGAATACGTTGTCCATCAGGACTGATTACTTGGATTTCGGGTTGAATGTCATCCGAAGTGTCCATGACACGTGCGATAATCGTCTCTCCAACTGGATAGCGATCGCGTTCAAGCATGAGTCTGCCTCGACTTGATCCTCGTAGAAGTCGTCCTTTGGCAACGTGCCGCACTGTCTGCGTGACGAGCCGTTCATGAGCGGCTGGATCGACACCACGTATTCTCCAGAGTTCTCCACTCCCTGCATAAAAGACTGTGCCAGATCCGTAGAGTTGGCCCGCAAAATAGATCGGTCCTCCGCGGGTAATTTCAAGTCCCTCATCCCGTCCAATTCTTGCATAAACGGTGGCTCCGGGTTTAGCGACCGATGTATCAAAGCACGCGTAGAATCCTGGGAATTCACTCCAGATGGTCTGGCTCGCAATAGGATTTGAGGAGAGCCATAAAAACTCGCTGTCGTTGCCATCAGGACTGAAACGGAGTGGTAGTGGATCAATGGCGGAGAGTTGTGGCGTGAGCATGATCTGCTCGCCGCGGCGAAGTTCAACAGGGTGAAGATTTCGAATTGCCTCAAAGCGTCGGTTGGTCAACCAGCTTTCCATATAAACGTTACCAGCGACGAAGAAGAGTCCTCCAGAGTCTTCACTCACCCAACGCTCAAGTCGAGCAGTCGATGCTGGGTCTAATTGTTCCCAGTCGTAGTCAATTGCAACGATAACGTCATATTTATCAAGTGCTTCTCTACTTTCCGGAAAGCTATCAAGAATTTTACGAGCATCCTGCGATATTCCTGACGGTGCCGAATTCAAAAGAACATCGACGGCAAAACTCTGATCTCTCTGGAGTACATTTCTCAAGAAACGATATTCCCGACTCGGTCCACCGGATAAAAGCAATACCTGAGTTTTTGCATCGACAACTTCAATGTCTGCAGCTTCTAAATTATCTCCTGAGCGACTATCCGTTTGTGGAGGGATTACGCGGATTGCAAGTACACGGCTACCCGGATTGTCCAGACCATCCAAGTCAAAACGTACGGCTAAGAGTTCACCATCAGCTGCTAATCGTACTTCAGTTGTGTCTATGATGCGGCCAGCAGGTTCCTTGGAAGAAGCATCGATCATAGTGCCTGCTTCAGCTTCAAGAAGTTCAACTTGAGCGATCTCGCCCTCGAGGCCCTGACTCTGGAGATAACCAGTGATACTAAAACTGTCGCCTGGAAAAATACGTGGTGGAGCGAGGAGATCAGCGACACGTACATTTGCAGGCAACCGCTCTGATCCAAGTCCTATAACATGAACCTCGGTTGATGCATTGGCGACCGTAGCTGCCGCTTGTATTGGGTCCACTCCCGCATTATTTCCACCATCCGTGAGGAGGATAATACCAGCAAGTGATTCGTCAGGTTCACGGCGCATGACATTCAGGAGAGCATCGCCGAGTCGTGTTTCTGTTCCCTGTGAGAGCAATTTGTCATGCCATTCCTGGGGGGCGTCCTGTGTCGCGGGACGCCCGGTTGGTTGTGTCTCCTGAGGAAGTAAGACAAGTTTTTCGGAATCGGTTGAAAAACTCCACACCGATACCTCATGCACCTCACGGAGGGAAGTGACAAGGGGGCTGTTGTGGAGAATGTCTTTCGCTACCTTCGCCCGACTCGTCTCTCCTGCTGTCTGGTTCGGTATTGCGTCATCGGGTCCGGCGTTAGCAGCCAGCGTCATACTCGCGCTTCCGTCGACAAGCACAGCAACTCGGGATGGAAAACTGATTTCATGTTCTGCTGTGCGGCTGATGTCGAGTAATCCGAGAAGTAAGATGATCCACGCAAAGATGCGCAGCAGTGCCAGAGGCGCACCTTTCCAGCGAGGTATTTCCGCAGCATCAAGGTGATATATCCACAATACGAATGCTGCGACAATTGCTACACATGCCACGAGAGCGGGCATGTGCCACCATTCCGAAAAGCTGTTGAGGAGGGCGCTCGAGATACGGTAATCAACATGCTCTGTCACGCAGAATAAAGTATGCCCTATGGTGTCAGGAATGTTATGCGTCATCGTTAGGCTGAAAAGTGAAATGTTTATGTTCTCTTGCTTGTTCTGTGGTAGCTCACGGCATAGCCAAGTATTTGTTCACAGACTAAGACGATGAACAAAATGAGTAATAAGGGCCGGACCAGAGATGTACCGCCACGACTCTCATCACGAGGTTCAAGGTCGTTAGCCCTATCGTATAAAAACGGGATGCCGGGTAAGGAGTCAGGTAATTCAGAGAGCGAAACTCGCTCTAGATTGCCTTCGATAGGATTAATGTTGACGGCTGTTACCAGTTCTCGTCGAGCTCCAGAAACAGTTTGCCAGCGAGCTTTGTATGTGCCTGGCTCGTAGGTGTCTTTCATCGCAGTTGCAAGATTGCCGTTTGGATCAATGGATGCAACTTCCTGCACAACACGCTCGTCTGGGGGCAAAATGAAATCAACATCAACTTGATCAATGCCTTGTTGTAGGGTAATCGTGATGGGCTGCCCGACCAGAACTGCGTCTTGTTCGCGCTGGAGTCTGGCAAGGTGCCTTTCAAGTTCGAGCATGACGACAACCCAGCTCGGGTTATTTCTTGCCCAATTATTCCATGTGGGTGCAGCTGTCGAGAGGAATGCGACTCCCATGCCTTCACCGAATGGCTTCTCAACAGCAAAAAATGCTTTATTCCTGAGGGATAAAAGTCGACGAAGGCCGGTGCCGGCTGGAGCCTGAAACGAACGGTCAACCGCCATATAGCGATCAACACCAACAGCATCCAGGAAAGGATTTCGACGACCACTAAGAATAGCGACAATGGGATGCTCTTCAGCAACGATGTCAGGGGCATTTGGGTTTTGTTGGTCCTTCAGAAGATCAACAGCACCAGCTAGCGGAACAGGGAAAATACCTTGCCCGTTACGAAATAGAAATTCATTTATTGATTTATAGTCTGTCTTTGGGCCGACAAAGAAAACGACACCGCCGCCGTTTCTAGCGTAGTCTTCCAGCGGTCTGATCGCCCTCGTATCAAGAGGTGGTACATCAAGAAGCCATATAGAATCAAAATCATTGAGCTCGAGTGTTGTAAGGGCACGAGGTTGCTCAATCCGTGGCCGTAGTCCTGTTGCTGCAGTTGCGCCTGGGTTCAGTGCAGTTGCGAGATAAAAGGCATCATCCTCAAGGTTTTTTCGGTCACTGGTTGTAATGAGAAGGACTTCAGCCTCATCGACCGCTTCAACTGCGGCGGTCCGGCGGTTATCTCGTGGCAAGCGGTCCACTGGTAATTCAACTTCAACCGTATGACTACCAGTGTTCTGAAATCGAGACTCAAATCGAACGGTGGCAATGTCACCCGCTGGAATTGAATCTATTTGTACCCCAGGCCGTTCAAGCCGGTCTTCTCGGATCGTCAGAGACACTTGTCGCGAGGGTGATGAAGAGTAGTTACGAACAGTGACTTCCCATGGGAGCAGGACGTTGGAAACAGGCGTGCCACCAATCATTTCAATGCGTTCGACAGTAAGATTTGATCTTGGCAGGTTTTTCAAAAATTCTGTGTCAGATTCAGTTGTTGCTGTATCGACGATGTGAATTTCTATTCCTGTGTCCGCCAGTGGTTTTAATACGTCGGCAATGTCTTCAGAAGCACGCCAGTCGTTGCTTCTCAGGTCAGTTATGAGCCAGAGAACACCAGATCCGTCATCTCCGGCAAACAGTGGTGCAATGTTTCGGAGTCCTGGAACAATTTCTGTTGTGGTGGCTGAAGTTCGGATCTTTTGAACATCGGTACGCACAGAGTCAAGGTTTTGTGGTGTAACCGCCTCCACATAAATGTCAAAAAGTTGCTCATCGGTGGCCGCTCCGGCGGTGTTATCTGAATCGCCAGAGAAGGTTCGTTGAAGTCGAGAAAGACGGCCAAGAGAAAAGTCCTGCTGGCCAGGTGTTGCTGCAAGTTCTTCAATCAAACGTTCTACCATCTTGCGGCCGCGACTCATCGCGGTCGTTGCAGGCAGGTCAGATGAGTCGCCAGTTCCGAATACTTCACCCATGGAGTAGCTGTCGTCGAGCAGAACGACGTGTCTTGTTCGGTTGCCCCCGAGTACACCACCGAGATTTTTATCCCAGCGAGGCTGTGCAAATAGCAGAGCAAGGCCCACGATTGCCAGAATTCGGAGCAGGAGCAGCAGTAGCTGCTTTAAAAGAATACGAGTGCGATACTTCCGTTGGCTCGCAAGGAGAAACTCCATTGCTGGCCAGCGGACGACTCGATGTCGTAGCAGATTTATAAGATGGATAATTACTGGTGCTGCCGCAAACGGCAGCCCCCACCACAGTAACGTCATGAAGTCAAATGTTGGCATCGGTATGACTTTTTTTCACTGTGGAGAATCAAAAAATAAGAAAATCTGAACTACGATCTTCCGCGTGTTCTGGAGCGTCGAGACAGAAAATTAACAAGAGTCTTATCAACCGCCTGACTTGTTCTTGTGAGTTGATAGTCGCATTGAGACGCAGCCGAACGATTCCGCACTTCTGCAAGAAATTTTTCCATCGCCTCAATATATCCATCTCGTAAAGCACGCGGATTGCAACTGATTTCTCCGCCTGCCTCAAGCCCCTCAAAGCGGGTCGGACCATCGAAAGGAAAGTCAATTTCGTCGTCGTCGAGTATGTGACAGATAGCAACATCATGGCCTCTCTGTCTCAGAATCTGCAGTCCTTTGCAGAGAGCATCCCTATCGCCGAATAAGTCAGAGAAAATTATCACCAATCCTCGCCGTGGCAAATTCTCTGCAAGGTTTCGCAGGACAGCATGAAAATCGGAGTTGTGCCGCTGACGAGGTTTTTCAAAGCCTGCAATAAGGCTGTTGAGGTGAGAGCGATTTGTTCTTGGTGGAACATTGGTTCGAATCTGTTCATCAAAAACAGACGCACCAACGGCATCACCTTGGGAAAGTCCAAGCCAGGCAAGGCTGGCTGCCAGTGTGGCTGCATAGTCGTACTTTGTTAATCCCGGGGCCTGATCAAAACGCGGCGGGATGTAGTCCATGCTCGCAGAGCCATCAACAAGAAGAAACAGCCGAAGGTTCGTCTCGTTCTCGTATTCCTTGACGTAGAACCTGTCTTGCCGTCCCCAGACCTTCCAGTCGACGCGTCTGAGGTCATCTCCTCGTGTGTATTCACGGTGCTGAAGAAACTCGACGGAGTTTCCCTTGTATGGGCTTTTATGCATCCCCGCAAGAACTCCTTCGACAACGGCCTGAGCTCTGAGGTCAAGCCGCCCGATACGAGCGAGCACCTCAGGAGGCAAATATTGTTTGGAAGCGGGGGTCACGCGTGAGTTCATCCTCGTGTGCGGGGGTTGTCTCGATAAGTTGCCTAATGATTGAGTCTGCCGTGACACCCTCACTCTCTGCCGCAAAGCCGACAACAATTCTGTGTCGAAGTACCGGTGCGGCGAGAGCTTGAACGTCCTCAATGGTCACATGTGATCTTCCTTGAAGAAGGGCTCTCGCCTTGCAGCCAAGAATTAAATATTGAACTGCACGAGGGCCAGCGCCCCACGCAAGTTGGTCAGATACAAAGTCTGGAACGCCATCACCACCGACACGTGTTTGCCGAACGATCGCAATTGCATAGCGTGCTATATGGTCACTGAGGGGAACTTCCCGGACACTTTTTTGAAGAGCAATAATTTCTGATGCCGTGAGTATTGGTTCGATGTCAGCTGTTGCTGTTCCGGTTGTTCTCTGAGCAATCTCAAATTCCTCTGAAAATGATGGGTACTGGACGAAAACCTTGAACATAAAACGATCCTGCTGTGCTTCTGGCAGTGGATAGGTGCCTTCTTGCTCAATCGGGTTTTGTGTTGCAAGAACAAAAAAGGGATCGGACAGTTGATGTTGCGTGCGACCAACGCTGACCTGCCGCTCCTGCATGGCTTCGAGTAGTGCAGACTGTGTTTTTGGAGGTGTTCGATTTATCTCATCGGCAAGGATCACGTTTGAGAACAATGGCCCCTCGATGAAACGCAAGTTCCTGCTTCCACTGCTCCGGTCTTCTTCAAGTACCTCTGTCCCAATGATGTCAGCCGGCATGAGATCAGGAGTGAATTGTATTCTACTAAAGGCCAGGTCGAGGCTTCTGGCAAGTGTGCTAATGAGCAGTGTTTTTGCCAGTCCGGGAACCCCTTCCAGCAAGCAATGTCCCTGAGAAAAAAGACAGATAAGTAATTCATCAATTACTTGTTGTTGGCCGACGATGACTCGAGAAAGTTGATCAACAATCTTTTCGTGAGCCTCGTGTAGTCTGTCGGTGGTTGGCGGGAGTTGAGATTCGGACTGCATTCACGGCTCCAGAAACATTTTCAAAGGTTGCGGTTGTGTTGGAACAGAACAATCGATCTTTAGATGATACCTCCTTTGGGCCGGTGCAACCAACTGCATGAGTGTGACTCATGGGTCGGTACCGCACGATTTCCGTAAGGAGCCCGTTAACGCTGGTAGATCGGCAGCATCCCATTGTTTAGTTGGAGAATGGTGAGATTTGTGGCAGTCGTGTAGACGGGCCCAATGTATCCCTGCTGCCAGAAAACTCCTGCACGATCTTTTGTTGCCTCGGCAACCAAGCGTTTTTCGATTTGCCGACGATACTCAGACCACTTCTGGCCACCTTCGCGATACATTACCTGTGAATAATAGTAGTGGGCGTAGTGCCAGTGGCCAAAGCCATTATTTGCAATGTTTCCCAGATGCTTTTCCGCATAGGTCAGCATACGCGGGACATGAGTATCATCGTATTCGCCAGCGTTGAATAAGCATGCGATAGCTGCTGCAGAAATCGCTGGTCGCCCTCCTCCTCCTTTTGAGCTGTATTGCACGCCACCATCTGGCATGGTGCACTTGTGGATGTACGCAATGGCACGATCGATTATCTCCCGGGGAACCGGAATACCTGCATTCCGACAACCGCGGAGCCCCTGTACTTGTGTGATTGTTGTTGACCCCTCGTCGAAGTCATTTCCATCCTTTGCACTTACATACCCCCAGCCCCCATCTTTTGTCTGTGCTCGCCCCGAAAATTCGACAGCCTTCTCAAGAACTTGAATCAGTTCACTTCGTCGAGCAAGGTCCTCTTCTTCACCGAGGACCTGAGACAGGTAGAGCATTGAAAATCCATGGCCGTAGGTGTAGCGGTCGTCTGTTTTTGGGTCACCGATGAGTCCGTTCGGCCGTGAGCGACTTATGAGATAGTCCACAGCCTGGGCGATTGAGTCAGCATATTTCCCTTGTGTGGGCGTAGAGCCTTCGAGAAGCAGAGCCGTTCCGGCAAGGGCCGTCATCGCCGTAGGGTACCGGCCTTCATTGGCTGTCCAGTTACCTCGTCGCGACTGATTTGCCACGAGCCAGTCAAGACCGCCCGATACAGCCTCGTTTGCATCGATTGACGCCGCTTCGGCGCGATGGAACTGCCAGAGGATGCCTGGTTGAGCAAAGGCAATAAAAAGTGAAATGACGATTGTGAATGACACAAGCCTCTGGTTGGCACGTCGCCCTAATCCTCTAGGCAGGTTTTCATTCATGAAGGCACGTCTCTCGTGATGGACCATTCAGATATTGCTTTGGTGTTTGGGATGTCGTTTCGATGGACACAATTTATTGGCCAATTATTGCCCGTTCAATCCAGTGTTTCACTTCACTTAGAATGTCCGTGTAGACCAGCGGCTCTTCTTCCGCGCGAAACGGCTGAGTGTTTTCGCTAGGTAATCCCGTAAAGTGAAGCATGATCTTTGGAATATTTCCACCCATCTGTCGTCTACTTAAAATTCTCATTTCAACGGTTGCATTCAGGGCATCGCCACGTACTTTAAGTTCTGCAGCGCTTGTGTTCTGATCAGGCTCCATTCGAAGTTTGTCGTCAATGTGGAGTAACGAACCAGTTCGTTTGTCGAGGCACAGTAGGCTTAGGCGGTAACGTCCCCGGTAGTTTCCCCCCTGCCCTGCAGACGTATTTGCCATACGCAGACGGCGACCAAATATGAGAGTCGGTAGGCCCGTTGGTTGCGGAGTTTGAACAATGTGCCGCTGGACTGAAGCAGGTTGAGACCACATCATGTCACCGGTCAGTTGGCTGACAGACCAAATTGTTGATGATTCAGCTTTTAGCTGTCCCGAACCAGTTCCAAAACGGTCGATCGCGTCGATTCCGTTAAACCGTTTTTCATCCTGTCTGTTTTCCTTCCGGATCGCGAACAGAATATAGCTGTCCTGCCAAGCAAGGCACCGGAGTTGCTGAAACCCGTTCGGCATTTCTTGCAGGGTTGTCGTAAATTTTGTTCTTCCGGCTGCAATGTCGATTGCTGTTAAATTGCCGTCTGGGGTTATCACCAGAAACATGCCATCATCAACAACGAGCCCGCGGGCAGAGGGGGGGCATTCGCAAACGATATGTTGGCTATTGTCACGTACATCAATCACCGCCAACTTGATGTTCTCAGTTGTGTCGAGACCAGTTGGATTCACCACAAGAAGATGATTGCCGAAAGCGCTGAGTCGGTCCTGCCGCGGGGGCAGGTCATGTCGGGAAACGAGGTGGCCATCCGTCATTGAAAGAACCTGGGAGTTTTTGCCGTCGCGTCCTGTAATGCAGAGCACCTCAGAGTCACCAAATACTTCTGATCCCACTGGGATGTTTCTTCGTCTCCACAGAATCTCGCCAGTTCGAATATGGCGTAGCTCAAGCGTGGTGCCAATGATTACGGGGACGCCTGTGCGTTGTGGGTTACCAATGCGAAACGCCGGTACTCTCTGAATTTGATGATTGCTTAATTCAACTGCAACTTTTGATTGAAGCGGTAATGGTCCGAGAGGTCGCAGAAGTCGCTCGAGTGAGGTGCTCGTCTGGCTCGTGAAGTTTTGTCTTGGATGAATAATATGGTCGTCAGTTGTTGCCCAGAGAAGTCGGTGTTCACCATCAGCTGGTTCACAAATTTCAAAAGCTGTAAGAGAGTGGTTGGTTTGAAGAAGAA
>JAQWMC010000084.1 GCA_029246985.1 Pirellulales bacterium | reverse complement strand
CAGATAGTACATCCAAAAGTCTGCATTGAATGAGGGCTGGAGTCGCTCACAAAAAGGTCAAGCCGCGGATGCGTTGCATACGGCTGAGGGACGCCACGCTGAAGTTCTAAACGCAGAGGCGTGCCCCATGAAACATTTTTGAGTAACGCAGTAACTGCCAACTCACGAACAGAGGTACGACCACCACCAACGGATGTAATTACATCCCCACTCTGAAGACCTGCGATTGCGGCTGGAGATTCGGGCAAAACAATGCTAATCGTCGGAGCATCCTCACGGAATAATCCTTTTGCCGCAAGCTGAAAACCAAAAACATTCTCCATCTGCAGCGATTCGCTCTCGACAGAACCGGACGCAGGCGGTTCCTTCGGTGTCGGCAACATCACCTCGACCGTAGTGGCCTCTGGATAGGCCGGTTCCGACGGTGACCCCGCTGCAGATTTATTCATACCTTGGTGGCATGTCGTACATCTATCGAACCGGGCAACATCACGGAAATTGTTATTGAGAGTTAGCTTCGGAAGCCAGATCTGATCGATTCGTAATGGGCTATTAAACGCATCAAGAACCGGAAGCTCAAGAACTGTCTTACCGATATTTGGAGCCCGATCACTCAGGGTTTTTTTCAGCAACGCCAACGTCTGTCGATGATCAGCCAGACTTTTTGATGCGGCATCCTCAGCCGCTGTGATCTTTCTTAACGTCTCAACAAGCTGCTTCCGATGTGTGTTGGCTGCCTGAAAAGCAAGCGTTGCCTCTGCGACTTCTTTCCTGTCGCCAACGGCAAGACCTAACAGTTCCTTTTGCTTCGAAGCATCCGCTTCTTCGGAAACAGCTAGCTCGTAATCAGCTCGCCGCTTATCAAGCTTTGCCTTTCGTAATTTTAAACTACCGGCAAGGTTATCTTCACGAAACCTGGAACGATCAACGATGTCCTGAAAACGTTGCAGTAAGTCGCCCCGGATCTGAAATCGACTATCTGGATCCTGTGCTTCGCGCAAGCGGTTGACGTCTTCTTTTGCAAACGCAGCGGCCTCCGTGTCCTCCTTGACTGCTCCCGCCTGATCGAGAAATTCTGTAACCAAAGTCGGGTCAAGGTCTGCCCTTCGAACTTCGGCAAGAGAGGCCTCTAGTTCAGTCGATTTTGATTGAAACGCTAACGAATCCTCTGAATCAACTTGCGCCGACGCCGACCACGTTTCAAGAGCACGAAATGTTCTCTGATATTTTTTCCATGGGCGATTATGATCTGCGGCAAGCATCACCACAGTCGCAATTAACAACATCACCGCCAACACACAAAATGTGATATGGAGGACGTGCATATTCCACCAAGTTTTTTCTGTAGCTGGCATCTATAAGCTCGCGGGGGTCGATCTACTTAATTAATCGCTTTTCGGTCTAAAAAGTCAAAAATTTAACGAGAACTCCGGGATACTGATTATGTACTTCAAATTGACTGTCCAGCGGAGAATCATTTTGAGTGGAAGAGTAAGCATCAACAGCATCAAATTCGACATTACCATGTATCTAATAAAGCCCATTTTGGCATAAAAACCACGGAAGATTGTGACGGCCATCAAAGGCGGAAGAACTACTAAATAAACGCCCATGATCAGCAATCCTGGCGCCTCTCTCAAAAATATGAAACCGATTTGTGATAAGACTCCGGCATCTTGCGGAGCGCGTGGGAGAGGCTGATTAAGCCACTGAACCCAAAACATTTGCGGAAGATCAACGTTATTGAGAACTTCCACTTTATACGGAGTCCAATACTCAAACGGACCAAAGAAATTCCAGTTGGGGCCCCTCAGGAACGTGCCAAGAATAATCAGGGTGATCCATAACTCGAAAAAGCCGAACTGGTACACGAGATAGCTAAACTTCCGCTCCTCAATTGAGTAATAGCCATTTCCTTTTTTATTGAAGTCGAGATAGGGCATCGCCATCAAGCCAAAAACGACAAGGCTCGGCAAAACAACACCTGCATACCAGGGATCGAAATACACCAGCATCTCTTGGAGACCAAGAAAATACCAAGGCGCCTTCGAAGGATTTGGTGTCTTCACGCTTGAAGCTGGCTCCTCAAGAGGCGCGGGAAGAAAAAGGGCCCAGACGAGAAGCAAGGCAGACACACCGACCATGCAAATCAATTCGGTGTACACCAGATCTGGCCAAACAAGCACCTTCTCGTCATTTACTTTTTCAACAACCGGCAAACCCTGCTTTATTCGTTCGTCGTTTACTACTGCCTGCTTTGTTGCCACCCACGTAAAGAACGCCAATAGATAAACAAGACCAACAATCGGTACATTGTCTGGCTTCATTACAATGGCTGCAAAGTTTTCATCTGCCATCGATAAGCCAAGAAGGAGCAACGTAAAATTCAATACCGACCAAGCAACCATTGGCTGGACAAAGAACTTCCGGAAAACAAAAAGCCCAGTAAATAAAGCAGTTGTTCCAAGCGTGTAAAGCACCGGGCCAGAAAGGCTGTTCACAAGGCTACGAACTGCCATCGGCAACGCAGGGACCATGGATTTCGACGCCGACAAGGCAAGGCTAGCCAAAATCATCATCACGCCCGCGAACACAGACCACACGAGCGCCCACCCCGGTGCATTCTTCTTCCGCCACAAAATAAATGCAGCAATGCCATTCATAAGTGCCAGGAAGGTGTAGTAACCACCCAGGAACCCAGCAACGTCGTTAAGAAAAAAACCACTTGAATGCATTTTGAACGATTACTTTCGACCGTGACCAACGTGAACAGGAAACTCTATTTCGCCTTACCAGCAGCAACATTCGTATCGATTACAGAGGACCACTGATACCACCGTCTTTACGAACTCTCCAGAAATGAATAGCCAACAAAAGTGCAGCCGCCAGCGGTATCGCAATGCAGTGCAGTACGTAAAACCGATTCAATGTTTCTTCACCAACGAAACGCGCGCCAAGCAAACCAAACCGGGCATCAGATCCATCTGTAATCATATCTATGCCGCCAATGGTTAAGAGCTGCTGACCAGGCCCTTCATACCCAAGAATTGGTGTGGCTCGTGCCATGTTCGAACCCACGGTAATCGCCCAGATCGCCAACTGATCCCAAGGAAGCAAGTAGCCCGTGAAAGACAACAGAAGTGTGAGTAAAAGCAGAATGACTCCGATCACCCAGTTGAATTCCCTTGGAGGTTTATAGCTACCAGTCAGAAAAACACGATACATATGTAACCATGTTGTGATAACCATTGCGTGCGCACCCCACCTATGCAATTCCCGGAGGATGCCGAGACTCGTAACATCCCGCAACGCAAGAATATCGTTGTATGCCCACTCGAGCGTTGGACGATAGTAAAACATTAAAAGCACGCCTGTTACCGTTTCAACAAGAAACAGGAAAAAGGTGACTCCACCCATACACCACGTAAAAGACAGTGCAATCCCCTGTTTCTTAATCGAAACTGGATGAAGGTGGAGGAAAAAGTTCGTCAGCATGACGACGATTCGGTTCCGACGATCTAACGGCATCGGATGTCGAAAGATACTTTTCCAAATTTGTGAATTTCGGATTGTTTCACCAATGGCCATTGAGTGCAGCCCAGTCAATTGAGTTTAAAAGTACTCGCCTTGGCGAGTTGTATTATTTTCATGCTGTTACGTACGACGCCGGGTCATTCCACTGCCCTAGTTCTTCCTGAAACGATTTGCTTTTGTCGATCTCAAGTTGACCGTCATCAGCAATTTTGATCGCATATCGCTCGAGGGGCCGCGGGGCGGGGCCTTCGAAATTGATCCCATCTTTATAAAAGCCACTGCCGTGACAAGGACATTTGAATTTTTGTTCCGCCTCGAGCCAATTTGGAGTGCAACCAAGGTGCGTGCATACAGTTTTGAGGGCATATATCTGCTGGACACCCTCAAAGTCTGCATTCACAACCCAAACGCCATACTGGGCGACGAATTTTGTTTCAACTACTCCGGAAGGAAATCCTTCCTTACTCCCAACTTTGAAACTACTTGGCGGTTCTGCCAATACGTTTGGAAAGAAGAACCTTGCAAGCCCCATACTGAAAAGCCCACCGGTTACCGAGAGTGCCGTGAACCCAACCGCCATAAATGAGCCGACCGTGTAGGCAAGGAATCCCCGGCGATCTTCGCTGGCTCCTGTCTTCGCGGCTCCTGCCTTCGCGGCTTTCTCCGACTTCTGACGAACAGGTCGTGGTGGAACGGGAGGCGGGGGTGCTTTGGCAGCCTTTTTCACTGCAGGCTTTGCCGTGGGTTTAGAAAAGCCAGGTGCTTCCGACTTGCTCACCGGGCCCGGTTTCGTTCCGGCTCTCGCTGCCTCGAGAATGCTTGCGGTATCTCGCTGCACATTCTTTTTCGCGCCGCTTACGACCGGTTGTTTTGCGGCGACGGCTTTCTTGGCTGTCGGTTGCTTCGCTGCTGGTGCAGCCGACTTTTTCGGCTCTTCAACAGGCTTTCCTTTCCCTGACCGAGCCATCGCAAGAATATCCGAAACGCTCGGACGTTCTGATGACCCAGCGGATACGGGAGCAGCTTCTACACCACTTGGCTCCGCTGGACTCGAGTCAGCTGATGCAACTTCTGGTTTTGCCGCGGGTTTTTCAGCATCCGGCGCAGACTGTTTGTCGGCTCTCGCCGCAGCCAATATATCCGCCACTGACATCTTTTTCTTTTCAGCCATGAAGCACCCTCACCCAACTGCAACGCAACTTCCCTGTACCGGCGGCACAACTGGGAGGACTCGTGAAATTAATGAACGTTCTCAACAGCACTCTTCCTACGCTCGCGTCTTGCCAAACCGACCTGTTTCCGTATAAAAATCCATTTTTCCCGGACCATGGGCGACTTCGTGATTTTTTTCACGAACTCTATTTAACTTTATCTATCACACCGCTGGTGTCAACGTCGGATGGAGTAGGAATGCACCCTCGGAACCCTTATTTTCGGGTTGTTTTCAGAGTGTTTTTGAAAACCTACTCAATTCCCTCAATACTTTTTCCAGAATTAGGGCAGAATTGAGAGATACTGACTCCCTCTCACGATACACCAAGAGCAGATTTTTTAACCAGAGATATAAAATTTTTCATGCACAGATCAAAGAACGTACTTGTTGTAGGCGGCGGAGGGCGAGAACATGCCCTCGCTTGGAAACTGGCTCGCGACGGAGCCAATGTCTTCGCCGCTCCTGGGAATGCTGGGACCGCACGTGAAGCGACGAACCTACCTATTCAGGCAACCGACAGTGACGCCCTTCTCGCGGCCGTGAAACAGCATAAAATCGACCTTGTTGTTGTCGGCCCTGAGGCCCCATTGGTCAATGGCCTTGTTGACAAGCTTACCGCCGCAGGTGTTCGAACCTTCGGGCCAAGCGCTCTCGCAGCCCAGCTCGAGGGCAGTAAAATTTTCTGCAAAGAATTGCTCCATACAAACGACATTCCGACCGCGACCTATCGGCAATTTAATTCACTCGACAAAGCCCGTGGCTTTCTCGAGTCCCGTGAAGATGAACCTGTTGTTGTGAAAGCTGACGGACTCGCCGCCGGCAAAGGTGTTTTCGTGTGCAGCAGCCGTGAAGAAGCACTTGACGCAATAAACCAATTACAGAGAGATCCGCAATTTCGTACAGCAGCATCTGGCGTGCTCATTGAAGAACGGCTCGATGGCGTTGAGGTCAGTGTCATTGCCATAACCGATGGCCGTACCATCGTGACGCTACCACCGCTGCAGGACCATAAAGCTGCGCTTGATGGTGATCGTGGACCGAATACTGGTGGGATGGGTGCTTTCTGCCCTGCTCCCTTTGTGACCCAGTCGCTGATGACAGAGATAGAGGAACAGATTCTCGTCCCAACTGTTCACGGTATGCGTCGGCGTCGAACACCTTTTCATGGAATTCTCTACGCCGGCCTCATGCTTACGTCACAAGGCCCTAAAGTCCTTGAATTCAACGTCCGGTTTGGTGATCCTGAATGCCAGGCTCTCTGCATCCGACTTGAATCGAGCCTCCTTGAGCTCATTGACGCGGCTGTTGATCGGCGTCTCAATGAAATAGCCTCACCAACATGGAAATCTGGGGCGAGTGTTACTGTTGTTATGGCTTCGGAGGACTACCCAGACACCGTTGAAAAGGGACACGCGATTCGTGGGCTTGGTCAAGCTGACGAACTAGACAATGTTGTTGTGTTCCATGCCGCAACAACAACAAGCCCAGACGATCCGGAAACAGTACTCACCACTGGTGGCCGGGTTCTAGGAGTAACCGCTCATGCTGAATCCCTGGCCCGTGCAAAACTCAGAGCGTACGAGGGAGTCAAAAAAATCCGCTGGCGAGGCGCATGGTGCCGTAAGGACATTGCTGACAAAGGCTTACGACACGAACAAGAACAAGCTGCCGCTGAATCCACTGATTCGAGCTCACTACCTTCAGAAGGCACGGCATGAAACTGGGCGTTGCAATTGTCGGCCTTGGTGATCGCTGGGAAGGGCAATACCTTCCAGCGATTCGATCGCTGGCTGATCGATTTGAAGTTCGAGCAGTTTGTGAACAAGTATCACTTCGGGCTGCTCGTGCAGCGTCTGAACTTCACGCCGAAGCAGTTGATGGCTTCAGGATCATGGCTGGCCGTGAAGATGTCGATGCGGTTCTCTGTCTCGGTGACCAGTGGTATGGAACCGCTCCTATCCTCGCTGCGTGCGACGCAGGAAAGGCGGTGTACTCGGCGGCTTCTCTTCCGGCCTGCCGAAGTCAATTGAGCCAGCTATTTAATCGGGTTGAATCCTCCGGGGTTGCCTTTATGGCTGAACTATCACGAAGACATGCTCCAGCAACGGTTCGACTCAAAGAGCTCATTGCCACGCAACTTGGGCGGCCCAAGATGCTTTTCTGCCACCATCGACTCCCCCAGCCGTCGGATCCGTGCAAGCGATCTGTACGTACAGCAGGCAGTGACAGCTGGGATCTTCTTGAGATGGTCGATTGGTGCCGTTATGTTGTGAACAAGGAACCAACAAGCGTTGTCTCAGTTCACCACACCAGTCGCTGTCAGGATGAACTCTCTGATTACCAGATGATGAGTTTGGACTTTCCGGGCGATGAAGATTCCACGACTCGTTCCTTGGCCCAAATTAGTTATGGCCAATACATCCCTTCCTCATGGCAGGAAGCTGTCGCTTTTCGGCCTCCAGCTGCGTTGCAAGTCGCGTGTGAGCACGGCATCGCATTTATCGACCCACCGACAAACCTTGTCTGGTTTGATGAAGCCGGAAGACACCAGGAGTCACTGGAAAATGAACGACCCGTCGACGAATCAATGCTGCTTCAATTCCATCGATCGACAATGAGTCTCGTTCGCCGAATGGGTAGCCTCCAGGATATTACGCGAGCCCTCCAGATTGTTGACGCCGCTGCCCGTAGCCAGAAAACTGGAAGTCGTGTTTCAACAATGACCGCGTAAACTGCCTCAGCCTTACCCCGGCACATCGAGGGCGGCAACTACCAGGTCACCAACCGCACTTGTACTGAAACCCATGCGTCCCGCAGCCTGGCTCTGCATTTTCGTGCCTGTGACAGAAGCTACGGCCTTATCAATTCGTGCAGCTGATTGGGGCTGACCAGAGTGCTCAAGGAGCATCGCCATCGCATTGATGGCAGCAATTGGATTGATCTTGTTCGTGCCAGTGTATTTCGGTGCACTTCCACCCATCGGCTCAAACATACTCACTCCACCGTCGTCTGGATTGAGGTTTCCGCCAGCTGCCACGCCCATCCCTCCCTGAAGGATACCACCCAGGTCAGTGATGATGTCACCGAACATATTCGTGGTCACAATGACATCGTAAGCATCAGGGTTTTTCACCATCCACATGCAACAGGCGTCAACATGATTGTAGTCTGTATTGACATCCGGATATTCCTTTGCAACCTCCTGAAACGTTCGCCACCAAAGATCGTGACCAAACGTTAATACATTCGTTTTCGCGACAAGCGTTAACGTCTTCTTGGGGCTATTCCTGCGACGGGTGTACTCAAAAGCCCAGCGAATACATCGCTCGCAACCCTTTCGCGTGTACACAGCTTGCTGCACAGCAACTTCGTCTGCAGTTCCTTTCTTCAAATATCCACCAACGCCGCAGTAGAGGTCTTCGGTGTTTTCTCGAACAACCACAAAGTCGATGTCGTCAGGCCCACGGCCCGCAAGTGGTGTTTCGACTCCAGGCAAAAGTTTCACGGGTCGCAAATTGATGTATTGATCCAACTTGAACCGCAACTCAAGGAGGAGCCCTTTCTCAAGAATACCCGGCGCAACATCTGGATGACCAATTGCCCCCAGAAAAACAGCGTCCTTCGATCGCAGCAGATCGAGCCCGCCCTCAGGGATTATTTCACCGGTTCGCAAATACCGATCGCCACCCCAATCAAGCGATTCGACAGTGAATTCAAATCCGTCCAGACGGGCAACTGCATCGAGCACTTTAATGGCCTCCGATGTTACTTCAGGGCCAGTCCCGTCTCCGGCAATGGTGGCGATGGAAAGCGTAGTCGTCGTCATGAAACTTCTCCTGCAGAGGCATTGAATATCCAAAACCTACTGACCAGCCACAGTTCCGCAAGCGTGACACGAAGTTCCTGCTAAAAATTGAATCCCAACGACCGTACCCAGCGGCTCATCCGGGACTGTAGAAAAAAAGAGGACCCTGCTTCTGCGATAGCCACACGCGATATGAAATGATGCGTTTGCGTCTTGCACCGTTGCGAGAATCGCTTCGCCAACAAGGGATTAGTTGTCACTAAAAGTAAATGACTTGTTTGACTGAATTCCTAAAGGATTTTGCAGGAAACGTTGCCGACACGCATCACACAAATCAAATCGAAGTGACCGAGTGCCGTCGTCAAGAAATGCGGCGAGATCCTGCTCCTCGAGTCTTTCGAGAAGATCATGCATATCATCAAGGTGATCGTCACCGAGAGATTCGCTTTCGGGCGAACAGCTCTCATCATTTTGGGAATCAACAGCAGGAAATACATTGATCTTCACAACGTGGCGAATACAAACCGCAGGATCGATTGGCCTTTGACAGAAATCACAAGAATAGTGAAGCACGTTTGCCTCCAGAGTCTGTCGGAATAATAAATAAAATATAACTCTGTGACGGGAACTCTCTGGTTTTCGCCCAGTGCATCTTCTACTCAGCCAAGACGCTATCCCTTAAGACGTTATCCTTGAAGTGTGACGGTATCTGACGGGAAAGGCAAGTCATAAACCTTCCATCATTTTGCCCTTCCGGGATTATGCTCTGCCGGCTCGAGTCAACAATCAAAGAAAATCCTGATTTGGCAGCAGTTTAAGCGAGCTAGTACACTTCGATTGGGTAAATGGATAAGTAGCTAGCAACGTAATCAAGGGTACAACGTAAAAAAGGGCACAAGGATGAGCACTGCAACAATCCTTCCATTTCAACGACACACAGCACTGGCCATGAGTGTTCTGGTGCTGAATCGCTCCTTTGTTGCCGTCCATGTCACGAATGTCCGTCGGGCCCTCGCTCTTCTTTTTCGCGATGTTGCCGAAGTTGTGCACATTGATCAGGGCCATTTTTCAGCTCACTCTATTGAATCATGGCGAGAACTCTCTGCTCTTGAGGCACTCGATCGCTCCCCCGATCAGGACTGGATTCGAGGAGTTGGGTATGACCTCCAGGCCCCTCGCGTCATTCGGCTCCCTCGTTGCAACCAACTGCCACGAGAAAACATGCGATTTAATCGCAAGAATGTTTTTGCCAGAGACGCAAACCGCTGTCAGTACTGCGACCGAAACCAGCCGACAAGCGAACTTTCGCTCGATCACGTTATCCCAAAGAGCAAGGGCGGCCCAACCACGTGGGACAACATCGTTTGTGCATGTGTCGCCTGTAATGTGCGTAAAGGTGGGCGGACTCCACGGGAAGCAGGAATGAATCTCATTCGGAAACCTCGCAAGCCTAGGTACAGCCCTCTTCTCACCATGAAACTACATAACCCAAAATATGTGAGTTGGAGAAGTTTCGTTGACAAAGCGTACTGGCTTGCGGATCTTCAACAATGAACAGAGCCTCACTGCTTTGAGAAGCAGTGAGGCCCCATTTATTTGTGTCTTACGCATCATGAATGCGGAGCGTCTACAGGCAGAAAGCTTTAACAGAGAGGGTCCTTCTTCTCTGTAATTACCGGCAGTTGCGGCGACATCTCAGCGTTTAATTCGGTAAAGGGTTTCCATTCTTCCGGCAAATTATCCTCGTGGAAAATTGCTTCTACCGGGCACTCTGGAACACACGCCTCACAGTCAATGCATTCATCTGGATGAATGTAAAGCATCTGGTCGCCTTCATAAAAGCATTCGACCGGGCAAACAACAACACAGTCTGTGTACTTGCAGGCGAAGCAGGGTTCAGCAACGACATGCGTCATATCAGGCTCACTCCTTATCAAAAGACTTTAAACCAGCCGATGTGCGACTACGCACATCGGCATTCCAAATCAGCCAAGAAGTCAAGCCGTATCGAATAGGCAAAACCTATGGATATCGACGGACGTCCCAACAGCGGCATCGTAGGCAGCACTGAGCCACCTGTCAACGAATTCTCCATCGGACAGACAGGAATCCGAACTTCAGCAAGAGTCTCCAGGGGTGCAGAATTCGTCTCTTCGGCACACACCCGACTTGGTTGTTGGCAGAAACAGGGGGTATAGTTCATAAACTGGAAATTTCCGCGGAGACATCGGCGTGACTGAGAGCACGAGAAACTTGGGTGAAGAGAATCGGTCTCACTGCTCCCCTATTGATCAGGCACTCATCGAGGCATGCCTTTCTGGTGATGCCCAGGCGTGGAATACATTTGTCAGGCGATTTGGACGTCTTATTCGTGCAGTCGTCACCAAGACCGCACAGAGACGTGGTTGGAGCATCACAGCCGCTGACTGTGATGACATCACAGCCGAAGTCTTTGCCCAACTGGTGTACCGAAATGCAGCCTCTCTCAGACTATTCGCTGGTCGCTCAACATTAACAACCTATCTCACGGTCATTGCTCGGCGGGTTACCGTACGAGCCATGCTCAAACAAAGTACACATCCAAAAACTCTTTCCAAAGACACTTCTCTACCAGAACAAGCTGACCGTACTGCCCTTCCGCAACAACAAATTGCACAACAAGATGAAATAGAACATTACCTGAAACATCTCTCGACAGAAGAGCAGGTACTTCTTCGTATGCACGACCTCGAGGGGCATAGCTACAGCGAGATTTCCCACGCAACCGGAATCCCAGTCAACTCAATCGGACCTCGGTTATCCAAAGCTCGTAAGTCCATCCGTCAGAATGATCAGGTGACAGGTAATGACAGTAGCGTGCCAGATGAGACCTGATAAGACTCATTGACCAGGCGAAGCAACAGCAGGGGCGATGACGACCGATGGGTCGGCTAAATCAATTGGCTCGTACCCGTCGTACGCTGGCATCTGCCAGAGTTGGCCCGGATCAGTCGACGGAATATTCGTCACTAAACTTGTCACCTCCAAAGTAAACTCAACTCCAGATCCCGGCCAAGAAACATCAATAAGCCGCGGTAACGCTGCACCCGACCCGGGGTCCACTCGATGTCGTGATGCACGAACACTTGCCAAACGTTTACCAGTAGACGTAAACAAGTGCTGCTCTTCGACAAGCCCTGTCATCGGATGGAGGATAATTGATCGAACGAGTTGTTCGTCTGGAGAATCAATCGTGCTGCGAATTTCGAGTCGACCGTCGGCAGTCATAAACGGCCCTTCATGTCGATGCTGAGGACTGAAACGAACCAGACCCAATAGCTCCGGCATCCAGTCCGCTCGAATTGGTAATACCTGTCGAGCAGAGGATTGTTCATACTTATCATGCTGACAAAACAGCATAATCGGTGGTTCATGCCGGCGAATCCAGAGCCAAAAAAGATCGTCGTTACTGCCAATATCGAGTTCATTTCCAGTCAGTGATGTTTGGGCACGCAACCGAAATCGTCTCGGAGGCTCACAGGCAACCTGAGCAGAAAGCCGTGGCACCCCTGGCACGACGAGGACCGCCTGAGTGGCCGCATAACTGCGCACGCGTGACGTATTATCCTCAATGGCTGCGATGATCTGCTCGCGGGTTGGCTGCGCCGGAAGTGTCCGAGGCAATGGCATCATTCCAACCTGGTAACCACGGATTACGTTCGGGCAACTTGCGCCACTGCCGGCAACAAGAACAACAGCAGTCACAAAAAGCACTAATGGAACAGACGTTCGAGCCACCAACCTGTTAGAAGCACTCATGACTCGCCTCCAGACCAGAGAAGCGAGGCCAGCCGTTCTTCGAGTGCAGCATGCTCTTCGGCTTCAGGCATGACTGCCACAACCTCATACGCACAATCTCTTCGGCGGCAGACAAGCGACACGACTTCATCTTCACCATCACATGTATCGCTACTTTCCGCCTCTTCTTGACCGGGGTTGTCAGCAAATCGAAGCACCTTACGACGCAAAAGCTGGAGGGCTAACAGGTACCGAAGTGACGCTTCCTCAGGCTGGTCAGCAAGTGATTCCAAGGTGTCCAGAAGAGCTTCAACGGGGGCTAGAGAGACCCCTCCGTCTTCTTGCTCCGGCACAACGCTTCGCCACCATGCGAGTGTTTCATCAGGAGCGCCTGTCCACTCGTCATGAGACCAATCATAGCGTAGGAGTTTTCCTTCCTCTCGAACGAGCGCAGAAAACATTACATCGCCAGCCTTGAATTCAGAACCGGACTTTTTGCAGGTTGGCGATGGTCGCTGAATCTTGAGTTCCATGTAGATTTTCCATGTGCAGATTCGGCGTTTCAACCGAATGGCATGACAGGAGAGACACGACTATACCTCTAGAGAACACGCCTTTTTCTCACAAGGCGAGTCGTTGAAAAACAGCTCGTTGTGGCAAGATGCGAGGGATAGGCGCTAGCGGCTTGTGAGAATCTCTACTAATTCAAGAAGCCCACCGGATTCGTGGCAACCAACGACATGATCTGCGGCGTCCTGTACTTCTTGGCGTGCATTCCCCATCGCAACACCAAAACCAGCCCCAATAATCATTGGAAGGTCATTTCGGTCATCACCCGCAGCACAAATAGCTTCGGCTGGAATTTCCCATGATTCTGCAAGCTGGAGAACACTCGACCACTTGTCAACTCCAGCAGGAGCAATCTCACAAAGCCAATCACGATACCGGGGACTGCGTATCGTATGGACAGACAACATGTCAGGGAAACGTGAATTCAGGGTAAACTCGAGCGCCTCCATTTCACGGACATTTCCCATGACAAATCCTGAAAACGTATTTGCAGGTGGAGATTCACAGAGCGTTGCCTCGACCCGGGCCAGCTGTTTATTTTTCTGAAGATATTCACCAAATCCGGTCAGCTCACCATCTTTATTACGTGCGACAACCGTCCGACAATAAAAGTCAAAACCTTCATTGAAACTGTCGGTGTAAAGAACTGGCTCATGGCCAAGGCCGACCACACACTCGAGAACTTGCGAGAGTGTCGTATCCTGAAAACCTGAGCAAAAAAGTGTTTCGTGATGCACCGGCATCTTTACAAGTGCCCCTGAAGCAGTGACGACTGGCCCAACGAGCCCCAGTTCAGTCACCACAGGAAGGACGTCCCGATACCGACGACCGGTCGCTAACATCACACGTATGCCAGCGGTCTGCGCCTTCTGTACAGCTTCCTTCGCTGCTGCTGTGACTTCGTGCCGACTATCTGTAACTGTGCCGTCTACATCAAGCACCAGGAGTTTGATTAATTGGGGCACGTTGTTTGCTCGTATTAAAAAATGACGGAAAACACAGATGATAGATCTGACGATTCAGATATCATAGAGATGGAGCACACATGACGACTAACACCCCAGACATTCCCTTCACGCCAGTTCTTTCTGCTGGTGATATACCGGCTGGTGAAGGCCGCACGTTCGAAGTTGCCGGGCGACTCATCGCGGTCTTTTTCGATGGTGAATCCTACCATGCAATGGACGACCTCTGCCCACATATGGGTGCATCACTTGGTTCCGGACCTATCGTTGAAGGTGTCGTCACCTGCCCTTGGCATGCATGGCGATTTCAGACATGCGATGGTGCTTGGTGTGATAATCCGGCTCTCAAGGTTGATGTTTTCCCAGTGCGAGTTGTCGACAACAAGGTCGAAGTGCAGGTACCAGAAAGCGAATCGATCGACTGAAACCCTTTCGTTTTCTTTGACTGGCCTCCTCGCAATATTCAATAACCAGAGCTTCTCGAGCCTCGACTTACTTGAGGGTTACTGATTGTCCTGGTGCAGGCACCTGCGGCTCAGCGACACCTCCGTCACGAACGCATTGCGCCCATGCCTCCACGTCCTGCTCAATAGGAGGCCATGTACCGTAATGACAAGGCATCACCAACTTTGGCCCTAAGAGGCGTATCGCTTCGAGAGAATCGGCTGGTCCCATCGTAAACATGTCACCGATCGGGAGAATTGCCAAGTCAAGTCGCCTCCCTTGACTGTCCGGCTTGCCGATGCGTTCCATATCAGAAAAGAGGCATGTATCACCCGCTACAAATATCCGCTTCCCTCCTACATCGAGCAGCCAACTCGCTGCGGGACCGGCATATGTGCCATCCGGCAGACTGGATGAGTGGTGCGCCATTTCCATTTTCGCAGAACCACCCGGCACGTTCGTCGTGCCACCGAGATTCATACCTACAGCACCCTCGATGCCTTGCTTGGCTAACCACTCGGCTATTTCAAAGGCACACAGAACCGGACATTGTGTTCTTTTTGCAATCGATACGGCGTCAGCAACATGATCAAAGTGGCCGTGAGTGATCAGGATTGCATCACAATGAACATCTGATGCCTGAATGGAGCACGATGGACATTCATCAAGAAATGGATCGACAAGAAGCACCCCTGCTCCAGTGTCGACAAGAAACGTTGAATGTCCTGTCCATGTAATTGTAACGGCCATTTTTTCCCCACACCTACGAGCATTGAGACCTAAGAACGCCAGGCAATAGAACTTCACTCACCCATCGGGGCGAAGCCTCTTCATCATGAATTTTTTATATGCCTCTACGCCCGGCTGGCCGTAAGGATTTGTTCCAACGAGTCGTCCCTCGACAACCGTAGCGAGCATAAGCATCTGCAGAAGTTGACCAATTGTAAATTCATCGATTTGGGGCAAGTGAATGGTGGCCGTTGGACGCTTTACCGAGGCATATGCTTCATTCGTACCATCCGTCGCAGCTGCAAGCATGGATGGCCAGGTTGTGCCAATCAGGTCATCGAGCTGATCTTCGTTTCCGGTAGAACCGCTCAGCGGCGGTAGACCAAGGTGATCACGGCGTGACTCACCAACACACAAATTCGTAATGATCTTGTCGCGGCGACCATCTTGATGCTGCTGCCCCCGTGAGTGAAGATCCCGTGTGGTGACTGTAGTAAGTGGTGTCGCCCCCTTTTCATTCTTCCCAAGACTTTCAGAGAGTAATTGGTCGTACCAGAGACCGACTGATTCAAGCTGATTACTCCAACTCGAAAGAACTCGAATCGTTGCTCCCATTTTTTTCTCAGCCAAGTGGGATACTGCGACGTATTGCAGCACGGGGTTTTCAGAAACCGGTGACTCACGAAAGCGTTGCGTCATTGCTGAAGCGCCCTCCAGTAAACGAACAAAATCGATCCCAACAAGAGACGCAGGCAATAGACCCACAGCGGTAAAGACAGAGAAGCGGCCACCAACGCCATCAGAATCCCAAAAACATCAGGGCATCCGAGCGTCTTTGCGAGGCTGGCCAGTTTCCCACTTGCTCCGGTTACCGGTACAACTCGCTCTGCTACTCGCTTGGCGTCACGGCCAAGTGATTCAGAAAGCGCACTGAGAAAAAGTCGTGTTGCTGCAGCGGTCTCAAGCGTGCCGCCACTTTTGCTGACTACGAGCATCGCCCATTGAGCGAGAAGATCATCCCCGTCGCCACCGCTTGGGTGTGATCGCAGCACATCGAGAAGGCCTTGTGCAGAGTCATTATCAATATTGAATCCTTCGAACGACAGCCGAGGCCGTCCGCCTCGTTCTCCACGAGAAAGTTCGTTGTGAAAAGGATGGCAGCATGACTCGAAGAGTGCACGCGTGCCCATATAGGACCCGCCGATACCGAGAACGACAACACGATCAACGGCTTCTCGAAGTCGCCGTGCCGTCTGAAGTATCGCAAACAGTTCACTCTCCAGACGACTTGTTCCGTAATCAGCCAAAAGTCGTTCCGGCAAATCAAGAAACGCTGGATCGAGTGACTCTTCGCCAGCACCATCTACTCGCCAACGATCGAGATCATTCAGGCTTTCTTCCCTTGCAGTAGAAAGCGGCCCCTCAAGGTCATCCAAATCTATTTGGTGAATTCCGCCAGTAGCAAGCACAGCAGCAGCATCATAGGAAATTGGATCATCAGACGATTTGGATCGAACAGCACTCATAATCGGGATAGCTCTTGAAGGAATGAGAGGAAAACATGGAAACACTGATGCTCAGTCTTGAGCATGCTAGGCTTTCAGTCGAAGCGAAGCATACCAACCATCGCATTGAGACTGCGAAACCTTACCGGAGAAGAGGATGGCTCAGCAACTCTTTCAATTAACAAATACAATTGCACTCCTTGCTTGGATCCCCCTGATCTTGTTTCCGAGACATATTTTCGTCCGGGACACACTGTGCAAGCAACTTGTTCCTGGGGTATTGGCCGCCATCTACCTAGGCATTATTTCGTGGAAATTCGCCACAATTGGCCCTCCACAGGCCGACGTGATGACACTTTCCGGACTCCGCTCTATTTTCAGTGATGACTTTGTATTCGCCGCGGCCTGGACTCATTATCTTGCCTTCGACAT
Organism: Pirellulales bacterium; assembly: GCA_029246985.1. Classification (GTDB taxonomy): domain Bacteria; phylum Planctomycetota; class Planctomycetia; order Pirellulales; family UBA1268; genus UBA1268. Next base: position 4,118 of record JAQWMC010000084.1, on the reverse strand, counting down.
GGTGGTCGGAACCGTGGTTGCCCGCGAGGCAGTCGCGTGCGGCATCCCCTGGCCGCTCCGCAGCCTCGCTTTGACGCTTACCTTTCTGTCAGGCCCGATTGGTTATCTGACCCATCTCGGCTTCAAGCTTCGCTGGCAGCACGAACGTGAAGCCCCTCCCCTTGCAGACCCCGGCCCTGAAACCGACAACTGAGAATCCGTCTGTCTGTTTTTCTACCGTCTTCTGGAGACCCTGTTGTGACTGAACACGAACTGATCCAAGAACTCAAAAGCACGAATAGCTCCAAGATTATTATGCTCGTTGCAGATGGGCTCGGCGGGCTGCCGTTGGATCCGGGTGGAAAGACAGAGCTTGAGACCGCTGTGACACCGAACCTCGACAGGCTTGCTGGAATTGGCACAAGCGGCTCGAGCATCCCAGTGCTACCTGGTATCACGCCAGGTTCAGGCCCCGGGCACCTTGGCCTCTTTGGCTACGATCCACTCGAGTTCAAGATCGGCCGCGGAGCGCTCGAGGCGACCGGCATTGGCTTTGAACTTGGCCCTCACGACGTCGCTGCTCGTGGTAATTTCTGCACACTCGATACCAACGGACTCATCAGCGATCGACGGGCTGGTCGTATTCCTTCAGAAGAGAGTTTTCACGTTGTCGAAAAACTTCAGGCTGTTGCAATCGACGGCTACGAAGTCTTTGTGAAGCCGGTCAAAGAGCACCGTTTCGTTGTTGTGTTCAGAGGAACTGGCCTTGATGGCAGAGTTGCTGATACTGATCCTCAGGCTACTGGCGTACCACCTCTCGACCCACAGCCGCTTGATCCAGCAGCGGCGGAAACTGCCGATATTGCAAAAGAGTTTGTTCGGCAGGCCTGCGAAATTCTCAAGGATGAGCCGAAAGCAAACGGTCTGACACTACGGGGTTTTGCTGCCAAGCCAGCCTTGCCGACGTACGAAGAACTCTACGGGCTGCGAGCGGCTGCAATTGCGGTCTACCCGATGTACAAGGGGCTTGCCAGCCTTGTCGGCATGAAACTTGTGGGCACACCGCAGACTCTCGGAGAACAGATTGACGAACTGAAAGCCTGCTGGAATGACTACGACTTCTTCTTCCTGCATTTCAAGTACACCGACTCAACTGGCGAGGACGGGAACTTTGCAAACAAAGTGAAACAGATAGAGGAACTCGACAAGATAATTCCTCGTATTGAAGAACTCAAGCCGGATGTTCTCATCGTGACTGGGGATCACTCCACTCCGAGCAAGCTCAAAAGTCATTCCTGGCACCCTGTACCGACTCTTCTGGTTGCGGACCCATGTCGTCCAGACGGGGCAACGGCTTTCGGTGAACGAAATTGCCTCAGCGGTGGTCTTGGGCAATTTCCTGCCAAGCACCTCATGCTTTTGGCCATGGCTCACGCCGGTCGTTTTGGCAAATACGGCGCGTGAATTCGCAAAGGTTGTCACAACAAACGACGGCGACTGAGCGAGAATAATTGCAAACAGCAAATCAGCCAGGCATTACCAGTTCATGGTTTCTTGCTGTGCTACATGCGGTACTGAGGAACCCGAAGCGTCTCACCATCGCGAATCGCTGATTGGTGCGCGACAATACCCGCAACGGTCATGTTGAGGGACTGTGCGACATCTATCCATGGTTTTCTATCCCGCAGAATAGCGTCTACAAATTCACTGGTCAGGTGACCGTGCGAGCCACCATGTGACCCAGCAGCCATGCCAGGGGGAAGTGGCGGCCGGGCAGTTGACACACGAACTTTCTCATCCTTTTGACCATAGACTCTGCCTTGTTCTCCATGAGCAGATGGCATGTCCCACGAGACGGCCATTCGCGACATGCCTCCCTCAGCTGTTCGAAAGAGTCCAACTTCTGATCCAAATGGATTTTTGTACTGATTGTTCGTGGGCTGTAGATGGGGCACAACACTTGGAGTTCCGAGTGCAGACACCTCAGCGAAACAGTGGCCGCTTACGCCAACATAAAATGCTGTCGCATGTGTTGGGTACCATTGAGGCGGCAGTCCCTTGCGCCAACCGTTTCTATCAACAGTCCGTGTTTTCGGATTGTATCCACCTAAAGGCTTACCGAAGTAGTGATAATACTCTCCCTCGGAATACACAATCTTCCCAAGGGCTCCCGCATCATACCGACGGTGCCATGCGTAGAGATCTTTATGGAAGCATGATGTTTCAAACATCATGTAGTGACGACCCGTCTTCTTGACGACCTCGAACAGCCTATCGGCATCTTCAAGTGAGCCAAAAACTGCAGGCACCGCAGACGCGACGTGCTTACCCCGCTGGAGCGCAGTAATCGCCAGCTTTGCATGGCTTGGTGCATCCGTGGCAATATAAACTGCCTCAATGCTGTCATCATCAAGCATTGCTTCACAAGACTCATACACTTTCTCGCAGCGACATGCCTTCGCTAACTCCGCGCGACGATCAGCAATCAAATCAGTCACAGCAGCTACTTCAACATTCGGATGATCCTGAAAGCCAAATTGTGCACCGAATTTGCATAGACCGTATCCTGCAATACCAACACGTATTTTTCGATCAGAGAAGGGTCTCCACAATCCGTCTGATTCTGTCTCTGGCTCATTTGTTTCAAATCCGGCAATCACTTTTCCAGAGGCATCCACAGGAGCATCATCTGCACGAAGGAAGGAGGTCGTCATAGCTGCCCCAGCAGCACCAAAAGCCATGCCTGCTGTACTCACGTGAGTAACAAATTTTCTTCGTGAAAGATCGGGGGATTGTTTCGCAGGCACTTCAGACTCCAGTCGTAGTATTTTTGCGTTCCGTTCCCATTTGCGATTGATGCCCTAGCCGTTACCCACTCAGTTCAGGCTCTTGGGCAATCATCACATGAAGCAAGATCTTTGAATATTACCCAAGCATGTCTACCTAAGACATCGGGCAAACACCTGATTTGAATCAAGCCTTTCCGCCGTCAATTCTTTCAAACTCGTGCACAAAAAGACCACTACGAAGTTTCGGCTCAAACCATGTGCTTTTCGGCGGCATGATCTCATCTGCGTCTGCAACCGCAAGAAGTTCATTTGCGCTCGTCGCGTGCATCGAAAAAGCAACACCATGTTCGGCCGCACGTTTCTCCAATTCTTCACAACCACGGACACCACCAACAAAAGCAATGCGTGAATCCGTTCGTGGATCACCAATACCTAAGATCGGTGCGAGCACTCGATCTTGTAGAAGAGCAACATCGAGGCTGGCAATTGGGTCGTTTCGATCTATCGATGACTCAGGGAACGTAAGGAGCCACCACTCACCAGCAACAAAAACAAGAACCTGTCCTGGATTTTCTGGCGTCCCGGCCTGTGCCCGCTCGAGTGAACCCACTGCCCGCAACCTGCTAAGAAACTCATCTGTAGAAAGTCCATTCAGGTCTACTACAACGCGATTGTAAGGCAGTATTCTCAATTGATCGTGAGGGAAGACGACTGCCAGAAACCGGCCATATTCTTTTTCTTCACTGGCATTGGCATCTGCTTGCTTGGATGCTGTTGCTGCACGCTCCGCCCCAGCCGATCGATGATGACCATCCGCAATATAAAGCCTGTTCAGCTGTCCGAATGCCGACACATACCTCGCTGGCTCAGCCACGCACCAGCCTGTGTGCTGCACACCATCTGGAGCGACAAAGTCAAACAAAGGTGACGATTCCATATCGGCCTCCATCATCGAATGGATGGTTGAGCCCTTATTTGGTTCATCACGAAAGCACAAAAAAACTGGCTCAGCATGGCTCGCGGTAGCAAGTAAGTGACGAGTCCGGTCGTCCTCTTTATCTGGCCTGGTTTTCTCGTGCTTTCGAATCTCACCAGACCGATACTGCTCTGCCTCGACGCATCCAACCACACCGACCTGGGCAATGTCTTCTCGTATTTGCCTGTACAAATAAATGCTTGGCTGCGACTCTCGCTGAAGCACTCCGTCAGCAATCATGCCCTGAAGATTGCCACTCGCTTTTTGATAAACCTCTGATGCATGACAGTCTGTTTCCACCGGCAAATCGATTTCCGAGCGGACGACGTGAAGAAATGACTTTGGTTTTCCTGCCGCACGCTCCCTTGCTTCAC
>JAQWMC010000082.1 GCA_029246985.1 Pirellulales bacterium | reverse complement strand
GCTATCCACTGGTTAGAAACCGCTGTCGTTGCCGATGCACCGGCGAGCAGGCCAACACAAAAAATGACAACACTGAAACGCACAAGCCAGTGGCGTTCAGGCGCATGGAAATAATCACCGCTATCAAGCTCTTCAGTCTTTGGACCATTGTTTTTGTATGGTGATTTCGCTACCAAATCAAAGTCATGCTGAGTTTCTGACATCCCCTGATTCCCCCATCGGTTCTAATTTTCTCAACACCTAGCGTAAGACCTCCACAGGAAATATGCGAGGCCACATCCGCCGTTACCTGAGAAAGCCACACAAAATGAGCCACCTCGTTCGCGGATGCGCTTTGCGGACAATTCGGCGGAAAAATAATACGCATACCATCGGCAAAACACACGTACGGGTTTCGGACAACCACCGATCTCTGCAAATCTGGACACTTTGGAAGGCGTACAAATTACTGGAGACTGAAAACCCGAACTGAGGCGAAATTATGAATGCCGTACCGCTGACCGACAGCCTCTCAGATATCGCAGAGAGCAAAGAGAGAATGATGGATCTTCTTAAACGAATTGGGCTGACAGGAGTGTATGCCTGTGCGATCTTTGCACTGTCCACCGCAGCATTTCTGGGCAGTAGTTATTATCTGAGCCAATTGACGCTTGACACAGCAGCTCCTCAATCAATTGCGACCAACTTCGCCGATGAGTAACACGCTATTGTGTAGCACGGTTGGGCGTGTCTCTTTTATGATCAATCTCTGTAAAACAACACAGTCCTCAGCGTATTCGGTGATCACGGCTGTACGAAAAGGCAACGTCATTGTTTTGCCTCAACGGTTCTTGTTTTGCGTTGGCACAAAATGTTGGTAGTGCAATAAAACAGTGGACATGTCTGCAGAGACCCGAACACATAACCAACACCATTCGTGAGATTTTCATGGGATACTGGAGTTGTCCGACTCATTTTCAAAGGGATCCGCCAGGCAAACTAGCAATCGCATCCACGCCACGCTTGTCTAGAGATCTTCATATTCAGTCGAGAGCTGTCTCATCTTTTCAACTCCGAAACCTTTCAGAAACTCGACACGATCATTGGTGCTGGCCGGCACCGTATCAACATCTTCCAGAAAAGAGTACAGTCGCTGAGCAAGGGGCAGGGGCACTCCTATGACCTCAGCCACATCCTCAAGAGAATAGCCATACTCTATGGTGTAGAGGCGAACGCTCGCTGAGACTTCTATAAGATGTTTTAACCGTAGGTCATCGAAGTCTAGCTGGATTCTTTGTGTCTCTAGCTTGGACCGGAAACCAGCTACTTTTGCTCCAAGATCTTTCTGCCATCTAGGCTCCATATCGTTGATCCTCGCTATGTTTATTCCCCAGCACCGTACAAAACTGCACAAAAGTTTGGCTTTGTGATACGCCCTCGAATATCATACGCCCCTTCAACCGTATTCTATGATGTGGCTGAAAACCCTATAACTGGATTACGCACGCCAGTGATGCGAAAACGCCTGACGGACGCTCCACTGCAGATAATCTCTTCTACGCACTATTAAGCAGTTTCGTTCGCATGTTTCCTCACATAATCTCAACGGTCTGACCTGCAGAGCAGTTAATCCTTTACGTGCCCTCCTAACTCTCTGATAGCGACTCGCTCGTTCGCTCCACACAGCACAGAGCAGGTGGCGGATCACATGCCTATGAAAACCGTAATGCTTCCAAACCCTGCTCCAACTTTGGTACCGTAGCAGTTACTACATGATTGAAATTCGGATTGTACTCTCCGATCCCGTTCGAATATACCTTCTCCCGTGTCCTCCTCCATGAGTTGTTCATACAAGAACCTGCTCAAAACACCGAAAACAGGCAAGGAAGCCGCTGAACGACTGCTTGAGTTTTTCACTGCATTTGTCATGCTCTGGATCGGCTGGCATGTAATCGGATGGATCACAGTTTTTCTTGGCACTCTCATTAAATAATAAAAGCACACAGCGACCGAACTGTTGGAGACCTGTCTTTCAGAATATTCCTTCAACCACGTGGAGACACTCGATGATGTTTTTAAAAAAAGGATTTCATACAGTGCTGTGGTGTGGCCTCTGGGTCACCATTTCTAATGCTGCGGTTGGTCACGCACAGCTTGTCAAACGGCTTCTTGACAAGGGTGAACTCATCAGCAAGACCGTTGAAGATGTCGCGCAGACAAAAGCGGAAGCGACTGAACATGTTGTATTTATGGTTGTTGTGGGCGTTGTACTCTCAGTGGCCCTGCTTGCTGCAGCCTTGTACTTCCGTAGACCCCCACAAAAAGAAAATTGATCGAAACACGCACTGGAAAACTCTCCCTTTTTGTCAGAAACGCCAGGCGCCTAATTGACAGCCGCGATCTGCATGCCACATGGACGACCAAGTGTCCGGAAACCAAAGAGGACTATTCAGACCGCATTTATTACTATCTCGCGCGAAATGCTTTGCCCTCATGCATGGCCACCACGTACTATGATCCGAACACCGATCAACAGCCGGTCGAGAACGCTCCCCCTTTGAGCTGATCTCCCGGCTGTTGCTTTTTAAGCACTACTGGTTCAGGCAAATAGGCTTCAAGACCCTGCCAGACGCCTTATTTCTCAGGGCAGTGCTGACTAATTCGGTCAGAGAATGCATTCCATTCCTGTCTATACAGCGCACTGGCTTGTTGGGAGATGCTCGCAAAGTAATCACCCCAACTTGCGTACTTCTCCGGTGGCTCAGTATTCCACTGTGCATATCCATCGGGAGGATGACCTGTCTGGGCTGGCTCTATTACAATTTCCATCGTGATGCGAACTTTAGTTTGTTTGAATAAGGACTCATTGCTGCTTCTAAATCCTAGACCACAGAAAAGATATGGTTTATTTTTTATTATTTGCTGGCGAGTAACCCTTCTCTGCCATCGTAAGGAACTGTGTTCTATTCACTATTGTGTCGAATGCGGCGAGCAGTAGTTCTATAAAAGTAATTGATTATCTCGGCGCAGCCCATGCGCAAATCACTGAGGGTAGTCACCAATATGGCACGCGACATACTCGATGTGAAAGGGCTTCCCAGGCTACCGCAACACTTTAAGAATCGGGCTTGCGGTGGACATGTCATTTGGGCTGTAGATCGCTCGCACAACATCAAACGTAAGTAAGCCACCGATAAGCAGAAGTGTCGCACAGCAAATTAGTCCAAGTACATGCCATTTGCTAAACCGCATCCTATCAGCGGGAGTCAGTAGTTCCATTGACTCCTCACTACCACTATCGGGTTGTTCAGGCTCTGAAAACGGAGCAGCCGTCGGCTCTGCACTTAGGTCGTTCTTCTGACTTTCCCCCGCTAGACGTTCTTGAGTACCTTGCTTGTCTGAACCAATCGTTTTCTCACCATCACGATTTTCAGTGGCTAAAGCTGGAATTCCATTCAACTCATCTGTTCGATCTGTCTGTGTCACGTTCCTGTCTTCAGAGTCAACAGACGTCAAGAAACTTCCGAGGTCAATATCCCATGCCTCGACCACATCGCCCTCAAGTGAAATACCGCCCTCGATCGTTAGCTGCTCATATGAATCACCGGCGGCGGCAATTTTGACACAGTATATGACTTGTGACTTATCTTCATTCTCACTTGGACAACATGGGCAAGGGTCACCTACACGAGGAACGCTCTCATGCACAATTCCTTCACAGCCGGTCTTGCAGCGGACTAACCAGCCCAAGCCTTCGGCTCCCCGTCCTGAAAATTCGTCATTGCGAGTATTCATTTGATGATGCCTCTTTCCAGAATAGCCTCATTCGCGAACCAATGATTCAGCCCCCAGCCACAATCAACAATCGAATGGTACCTGCCTCCCAACACTCACCGCAACGGCCATTTCCTGGTTCCGACCCACCTGTTTTCTTGCATTTCCGCGACAGTTCTCAAAAAGACCACAGATCTGCGAAGGATGCTTTGTTTCTATTCACGACCTGAGAACGCTACGTGTCTTTACCCCATCGCCACCGTGGTGGCTCGCCCGTTTTCCAGGCAACAGCTAGAAGAAGAACCGTCGCCACTGTGACCGTGCTTCCAAACTCGAATGGCAGTCGGTGTGGAGGCATACATATAGAAGCTACAAATAGAGTCATGATGTAGCTACCCATGACACACCACCCTTCCCACGTGGCAGGCAGACCCCAGCCCCAACCATATTGTTTTGCATAAAACCAATACCGTTGTTTCATGGCTCCTTCTCCTTTCATGCAACAACGGGCATCCCGTTTTTACAGGATTACTCTTTATTCAATCGACCAGTTAACATTTGCTCAACTCGCACGAATACTTCACGCTTTAAGCTCAGGAAGAACCCCATGGCTTCAGTACCACCAAGTCTAATGGACTTTACCCGAGAGTGTCTCTCGCAAGGTGTCGACCGAACAGAAATCCGGCAGGCACTTATCGATGCTGGCTGGACTGAACGCGAGGCGGCTGCCGCACTTGGGAGTTTTGCGGAATCACCACTTCCCGTACCAGTACCAAAAAAACGCGTCAGCAGTGGCCCTCGCGCAGCGTTTCTTCACCTGCTCGCATTGTTCCTGCTCTATATGGCTGCCTTCTCAACGGGGGCCATTCTCTTTCTGACTATTGATGTCTTTATCAAGGACCCCGCGAACCGGAACTTTTTCAATATTGGAGGGTTGGCCCGTTTCAATGCAGCCGTTCTGATTGCCAGTTTGCCGGTACTCGCTCTTGTTCGTCGTGCGATCATGCGAGACGTTGCGCGCAATCCAGCCAACCGTATTGCACCGGTAGTACGAACACTCGCCTACATCACACTTCTTATCACGAGTCTGATTATGGTCTGCGATATGGTGGTCGTCTTGGCGGGATTCCTCAACGGTGATTTAACGCTTACGTTCATTCTAAAAAGCGTTGTTGTTCTGCTCCTCGCCGGGGGAACTTTCCTCTGGTACATCAGCGGTCTGGCGTTCGAAGAAAAGATGGGAGACTCTCAGGAGGAAATATCTTCTCTTCAGGAGTCTCGGTGGCGACCCAGACTCGCCTGGGCTGGGTTTCTCACGGCTTCACTGAGCCTTGTGCTGGCTCTGTGGATTGCCGGTAATCCATTCAATCAGCGGCTTGTACGCTTGGACAAGCAGCGTGTCTCAGACCTCCGTAGTCTCCAGGGAGCAATTAGTCGCTTTCACAAAAAAGAAAAGCGGTTACCTGAGAGCCTGAGCGAATTAAAGAGTTCTCCTGACTCCTACGTTGAGCGGACATTGGATGCGATAACCGAAACACCCTATGTTTATAAACAAATAGATAAAACCTCGTACCGGCTTGGTGCTGTCTTTGACCTACCCACACCAACAGATGATGATAGCGGTGCCCGTGGCAAGGATGGCTTCTACCAGCATGATGCCGGCCTGCAGACTTTTGATCTCAATGTCAAATGACGGTATGCAAAACCTGCTAGGCAATAATGTCCCGCGCTACCACACCGTGCACATCCGTTAATCTGAAATCCCTGCCAGCGTACCGATACGTCAACCGTTCGTGATCCAATCCAAGAAGATGGAGAATCGTGGCGTGCCAATCATGTATGTGGCATTGGTTTTCAATGGCTTCATACCCATGCTCATCCGTTGAGCCATAACTGAAACCACCTTTGACGCCACCACCAGCCATCCAGGTGGTGTAGCCCTTGTTGTTATGGTTTCGTCCGTCTGCACCCTGCGCGGCAGGTGTTCTTCCAAATTCACCACCCCAGACAACAAGTGTGTCCTTGAGCATGTCACGTTGTTTCAGATCTTGCAGCAGTCCGGCTATTGGCTTGTCACACCCTTCGGCTCGCGCCTTATGATCAGCCGTCAGATTCGCGTGCTGATCCCAATTACCATGCGTCACCTCAATAAACCGAACACCGGCCTCAGCAAACCGTCGCGCCAGCAGACACTGCTGCCCGAACGTCTGTGTTGGCCCACCATTCGCTCCATAAAGTTCAAGCGTGGCAGGCGTTTCGTTTGAAACATCCATTATTTCCGGCATGACATCCTGCATCCGAAATGCAAGTTCATATGACTCAATGATGCCTTCTACATCTGGCTGATGCTGCTCTTTTTCAAGAACGCCCCTGTTCAGCATTTGGATATAGTCCAGTTGTGCTCGCTGCTTGTGTTTCTCTACAGCAGGGTTGATATCTGGAACACTTTCCGCACTCCCAAATCTGGCAACTCGGGACGAACGACCACCGCGACCTACCTTTGCCCCTCCATATATTGCCGGGAGGAAGGCGGTGCCATAATTTCGCGCACTCCCTGATGGTGGACTGAGCGATACAAAGCCTGGCAGGCTTGCGTTTTCAGTACCGAGCCCATAGAGCGTCCACGCTCCGAGCGATGGGCGAATAAACTGCGCTGTTCCGGTATGCATCTGTGTCATCGCACCCGGGTGGACCGGCTGGTCGCATTGCATTGAACGGATGAGCGTCAAATCGTCTGCCATTGAAGCCACTTCCGGAAACAAATCCGAGATCCACAGGCCACTCTCACCACGTTGGCGAAACTCCCACGGGGACTGCAATAACGAGCCCCCGTATCGTCCCGGCTTCCCATGGTCAGTTTGAAGTTGTGGCTTGTAATCAAATGAATCAACATGAGACGGACCGCCCTGCATACAGAGGAAAATGATTCTCTTGGCCTTTGCGGGGAAGTGCGGAGCTTTGGGTGCGAGTGGTGAGGCTTCAGATAGCTCCGCCCCAACAGATTTGTGCAAAAGGTCGGCGAACGCAAGATACCCAAATCCAGCAGATACGGTTTTTAATGCCTGTCGTCGTGAAAACATAGTGCCTACTCCGCGTCCTGTTTTTCTGTCGTCGTCCCCGAATCTCGTACCTAGTCAACAAACCGAAATTCAGCAGATGCAAAAAGACTCTGACATACTGCCCGAAGTCCCTCATCTGCATCGGATGCATTGGTAAAACTTGCTAAAAACTTTGCTGTCTCCCCCCGCTCCGCCTTCGACGGACTTCTCGAGTAAGCAAGGTTGAATGCCATCGTCACCTGATCATTCTCGTCAGAACACGCACGCCGGATCCGCTCTGCCATGGCATAGCTCTGGTGAATGACAAACGGATTGTTCAACATGTACAGGGCTTGATCTGCAGTATGTGACGATTCACGTTGCCCAATAATTGCACTTGAATCAGCAAAATCAAAAACGGCGAGCGCTCGAGGTTCTTCGTCTCGAACAATTGGAAGATAGACACTACGAAACGTGGTATCTTCCATATCAAGTTGGTGTGTCACCTTGCGCATGACAGCCTGAGCCATTTGGGGATCGAGCCCTCTGGTCCGACGTCCTCGATAGCCCATACCACCAGGTGGCCCATTCGAATTCGGCCCCGGAGCATCCTGCCGCCGAGAAAAGCGCGGTTGCCCACCGACCTGACCAGGGTTTGTACCTTGCGTCTGCATTATTGAGGCAAACATCTCTCGGCCCATTTGGCGGGGATCACCAATAACACCCCCTTGAACGCGTCTATAGCCTGCCTTGGCCACTTCTGATGCCCGAGGTCGTTGTAGATCAAGCTTGCCACTGATGGATAGCATCGAATCACGCATGACCTCGGCATCAAGTCTTCGCTGATTCGCTCGCCACAGCAGCGCGTTATCTGGATCGTGTGCATGACACACCGCGTTGTAGGTTGCACCAATTCGGTAACTACGTGAGTTCACAATCTCACGGATAACGGTTTTGACTGACCAACCAGATTCAATAAATGTAATCGCAAGATAATCAAGCAATTCCGGATGGCTGGGAGCCTGTCCCGTCACACCGAAGTTCTCCATGGACGTGACAATGCCATTGCCAACTAATGATTTCCAGATTCGATTGACCATCACTCGCGCCATGAGTGTGTTCTGGTCACTTCCAATCCATCGCGCAAATTCAAGCCTGCCGCTCGTCTCGGCTGGAATCGCTACGGGTTCTTCACAGAGAACCTGCGGAAAGCCCCGAGGAATAATCTGCGCTGGCTGGTCTATTTCCCCACGTACAAGGATCGGCACATCTTGTGGCGTGCCACGCTCCTGAACTCCCATGCTAAACGTCCGCGGATTCCCCGCCTCATCGACATTTCCGAGCCGGCCGGACAACTGCTGCAATTCATTGAGCGTCCGAATACGTTGCCGCTGTGCTGAAGCCGCGTTTCCTTGCCCAGATGACCGTCGCAAGCTCACCAGACTCGACACCTTCTCTTCAATCTCTCCACGAACACTCTCGATATCTGCCTTGGACAAACGCTTGTCGAAAGGATTCGGATCTGCAACAGGAAGACGAAGCAGGTTGCTGTTTTGCTTGGTCTGTGCCCCTGAAAAAGTACCGTACGACGACTGAGCGTTTCCGAAATAGGTCTCTGTATTCCTGAAAATTCCGGCCAACGCGTAATAATCACTCTGAGGTATTGCATCAAACTTGTGATCATGACACCGTGCGCACGCAACTGACGCGCCAAGAAAAACTCGTGTGGTGGTATCGATCTGTTCATCAATAAGGTCAGCTCGGAACTGAATACGGTTCTGTTCATTTACATTCTTCGCCCCAATGGCAAGAAATGTTGTAGCAATCAGGTGTTCTGACCACTCTTCATCTGTCTGAACCGGGAGGAGATCACCTGCAATCTGCTCCTGGACAAAATGATCGAATGGCTTGTCTGCGTTGAATGAATCAATAACGTAATCGCGGTACCTCCACGCATGTGGGAAAGTCATATTCACAGAACGTCCCGTGGACTCCGCATAACGGACAACGTCTAGCCAATGCCGACCCCATCGCTCTCCAAACTGTGCTCGCGTGAGAAGCTCATTAGCAAGATTACGTACCGCAGCCTCCGCACCCTGAAGCCAGGCAGATTCAAATGCGGCCACCTCTTCTGGTGTCGGTGGTAACCCAACAAGATCGAAATACAGCCGGCGAACAATTGCCCTCGGCTCGGCATCATCAGCCGGGGCGAGTCCTGCCATTTCGAGACCTGATACGATGTGATAATCGATTTCATTCTGACACCATGCGTAGTTCTTCACAGTCGGGACAGTAGTCTCCGTGGGCTGCTGATAGGCCCAGAATTCTGACTTCGCCTTGTCGATGTCATCAGCCGTGATTGCCGCCTGCACATCCTCTTGGAGGGATACTCGTGGATCAGGTGCACCCATTTCAATCCAAACCTTGAAATCATTGAGCACCGCCTGCGGAAGCTTACGCTTGGGAGGCATCACAAAATCCTGATGTGTCATTGCATTATACAACCAGCTCTCATCAGGATCGCCCGGCACGACAGCAGGGCCCGTAGCTCCACCCAACAACATGCGTTCTTTGGTATCGAGACGCAGACCACCGCGGACATTCCCTGCTTTGCTTGAGTGGCAGCCGTAGCACTCACGAACAAGCACTGGTCTTATCTTTGTTTCGAAAAATGTGACTTCATCGGTCGACAGCGTCTCGACGGATTCAGCTGCGGGACAAACCAGACACAGAAATAAACCAGCGGCGGTGAAAGACACGACATTTTTCATGACAATGATTTCCTACACAGGTTGCTCTTAGGACGAACCTTGACGCGATACGTGCGTTTCGTACAAATCACTCCGCTGCTGGGGGACGTTTGGGGCTTTCACCACCAGGCGTTGAACTTGAACCTCCTGGTGAAGGTCTACTCTGGCTCCCTGGTCGCCGCTGCATTCCTCCTCCGCGCCGTTCACGCATCGTCATCAGCATTTTTTGCAGCTCATCAGCGTTAAGTTTGTCATCTCCGTCAGCATCAAACTCATCCATTATTCGTTGGACCATCTGCTCTGGACTGAATCCACCAGGAGACTGCCCCGGGCGTCTCTGCCCTGGACGCCGTTCACCATTTGGCTGTTCACCGGGACGAAATCGCTGAGCCCGTGGCCGGCCTTCGGCGTTCGGAGTATCCGGAGACGTATCGTCAGCGGACACTATTGCTTGCCCGACCATAAACAAAACAAGAATGCTGGGAACAAAGAGTTTCATTTTCGTTGCCTCATGACTGATGCGTGATTGATTTTTCGCTCGATGGCTCACCCTCCAACAAAGGGCAACCTCCCAACTTCATACTTTAACGGCCTGAGGTATCCAGAGTTGCACGAGTAGCCAGACGACCACCTCTACCCCCCCAAAACACACAGGAACATTGCAAGTAGGTTTCTCCAGACACGACGCACCAGGCTTTCGATACCCGCTAAATATGCCTGTAAGCGAACCCTTTCCGCAGTTTTTCCAACCCTCTTTGCTTTAACGCCTACTCAACGCTCGATAGCCAAGAAGCAGAACGATACTACCGCCCACGGCTACTGCAAGGCTCCCTAGGTCGAATGAGCCCGGATTTACATTGACCCCAATCTGTGTCGCCACAAATCCACCAACCAGTGCGCCAACAACACCGAGAACCGTCGTCACAACAAGGCCGTAGACGCCACTACCTGGAACGAAAAATCTCGCG
>JAQWMC010000063.1 GCA_029246985.1 Pirellulales bacterium | reverse complement strand
CAAGGAACCTTGCCGCGGTAAGGATTGCGTAACGATGCCCGGCTTCAGTGTGAAACCACCGTCTTGCAACGGCAATGATTGCTTCGTTGTTATTCTCACTCAGAGCTGTTCGGAGTGCGCGATCTGCACGTGTTCTGAATTGAAGTTGATATGCCTTACTGCCTGCTTCAGGGAGCTTGCCAATAAGTTCTGTCACCAGCGTTTTCATGCTACGACGAGTTTGTTCACTTGCGCTATCCCCCTCTAGGAAAACATCTTGTTCGGCGGTCAACATTTCATCAAGGAGTGCAGTCGCATCTGCCATTCGGCCTCCAGCAATGAGTCGCTGAGCTTGGTCAAATTGGCGTTCACGAAGTCGTTCACTTGGCAGATATACGCCGTTGCTTACAACAATTTCTTCCGGTGGTGCTTCAGAAGAATCATCAGCTCGTACGAGGGAAAAAAATGCGTCCCGAAAAGAGTGAGTAATATTCGGAATACGGATTCCAAGAACGAGGAGACCACACAAAGCGAACGTAGCAACGCAGCAGAGGCGTGCAGATGTCCGTGGTCGCCGCCGAGCGGTTTCAATTTTTTTTTGTGAAGTCACGATGATTCCATCTACGTCTTTCATGAACTCGATCCGCAATTGGTCCTTCTGCACGTGGAGTTGGCATGGTGCCCCTTCATTATTGCAGCAGAGGCCTGTTTGTGTCTGTTTTCTGAACATGCTGAAGGTCTCATTCGAAATGCGACACATGTCCTCAATGTCGAGACGCGCCGGCAAATCGCCCCTTTAGCGAGGGGTTTTTTGTTGGTAAGTACCCAAAAAATAGTGTTTTTTTGGCTAATTACATAAAAAAACACTGTTTTCCCTTGCATTTTTACGGGTAATGCCTCTAATCGACGCCGCAAGCGGCCGTTTTCGGTCGAGCACCGAAATGCGGTCGGGGTTATTTGCCGCACAAAACTTTTCTCGTACGGGAGGCACGAACGATAATGGCGAAAAAGACTGGAAGTAAGCCAATGACAAAGACTGAGATCATGCGTGCGATCTCAGAAACCACAGGTTTGCCGAAGAAAGACGTCGTTGCAGTCGTCGAGTCGCTTACTGAAGAAATCGGTAACGCACTTCGCAAAAGCGGAATCGGAGTCTTCTCGATTCCTGGGTTGGTCAAGATTGAACGTCGCGCAGTTCCAGCACGTCCTGCACAAAAGAACGTGAAGAATCCCTTCACTGGTGAACTGCAGGATCGTCCTGCAAAGCCAGCGAGCGTAAAGGTTCGCGTTCGTGCTCTGAAGAACTTGAAGGCAATGGTCGAAGTTTAATCAGAATGACGATCACGAGTCGTCGACGAAGCATTTGTAAGGAAACGGGTGGCACATTTTTGTGGCACCCGTTTTTTTTTGTAAGGCCGTGACTGTCGGCTACATGAAGAACGGCAGCACACAAATGTACGCATCACGAGGCCCTGACGACAAAAGTTATCTGAAGAGGAGAAGTATGCAATGAATCTTTCTCAACAAGTTCTTTCTAAAGGGGTGCTTTTCCTTGTTTGTGCCTGCACATGCCATGAGGTCGGGGAAGCCGAACAGCCAAATGTCATCGTGATTCTCACAGATGATCAAGGGTGGGGAGATCTGAGTATGAATGGGAATGTCTCCATAGAGACTCCTCATATTGATCGACTTGCAAAAGATGGAGCTCGTTTCGAGCGATTCTTCGTCAGTCCGGTCTGTTCTCCAACCCGAGCAGAGTTCTTGACAGGCAGGCATCATGTGCGCTGTGGCGTGTATTCCACTTCCGAGGGTGGGGAACGCGTGAATTCAGACGAGACGATGATCGGTGAGGTTTTCAAAAAAGCTGGTTACCGAACGGGAGCCTTTGGCAAATGGCATAGTGGGATGCAGCATCCGTATCATCCCAATGCACGGGGGATCGATGAGTTTTACGGCTTTTGTTCAGGCCACTGGGGCAACTACTTTAGTCCAATGCTTGAGCACAACGGGCAGCTTGTTAAGGGTGAAGGGTTTATCATTGATGATCTCACGAATCGTGCCATCGACTTTATTGAGGGCGAGCATAAGAGTCCGTTTTTTGTCTACCTTCCGTACAATACCCCGCATTCACCGATGCAGGTCCCGGATAGGTGGTGGAATAAATTTAAAAACAAAAAGCTCACTCAAGAATACCTGAAAAAGAAAAGTGAAAAAATTGACCACACGCGAGCCGCACTCGCAATGTGTGAAAATATCGATTGGAATGTAGGCCGACTTCGTTCCAAGCTCAGAGAGCTCAACCTGGAAAAAGATACCATCGTGGTGTACTTCAGTGACAATGGTCCAAATGGTGCTCGGTGGAATGATGGCCTACGCGGTCGTAAGGGATCGACAGATGAAGGGGGGGTGAGGTCCCCGCTGATTATGTGTTGGCCCGGGGTTATTGAGGGAGGAACTGTTGTCACGCAGATTTGCTCAGCAATGGACCTTATGCCAACTCTTGCAGAGTTGGCGGACGTCGAGGTTGTCACCGCAAAGCCGACAGATGGTCTAAGCCTTGTGCCGCTCTTGGTCAACAAGAAAGCCTCCTGGGTGGATAGGACACTCGTACACCATTGGAAAGATAAGGTTTCTGTCAGAACGCAGCAGTTTCGTCTTGATGATAAGGGACGGCTATATGACATGAATGACGATGAGGGGCAGCGTGTCGAACTCAATGACTCACAGCCAGAGATGGCAGCGGCTCTTCAAGAAAAAGCAGATGGCTTTCGCAAGCAAATGCTTTCAGAGTATGGCAAGCCATTTGACAGGCGGCCGTTTGTCGTTGGGTATGAGGGCGCACGATTGACACAGGTTCCGGCTCGGGATGGCATCGGACATGGCAATATCAAGAGATCCAACCGATTTCCAAATGATTCTTTTTTTGAGAATTGGACGACTGTGGAGGATTTTATTTCATGGGAATGTGAGGTTGGTGCTGCTGGAACTTACCGTGTTGAAATTTTTTACACCTGTCCCAAAGAGGATGTTGGGTCCACCGTTGAGCTGGTCTTTAGACACAGTTCTCTCACCGGAGAAATAGCCGTTCCTCATAATCCACCGCTTGCAGGAATGGAAAATGACCGATTCGAACGGGCAGAGTCGTACGTTAAAGATTTTAAAAGAATGACTCTTGGTGAAATACAGCTTGAGGAAGGTGAAGGCACCTTGATGCTACGAGCGAAGAAGATTCCCGGTGACACGGTGATGGATTTTCGCCTGTTGTTACTGACTCGTATGGATTAAATGGAATCCAGGATTACGTGAGTTTGTTCCAATGCAACAGGCTCAAAACGAAAGGTCGTTGCTTAAAATGAGACTGTTTGTTTGTCTTCAGGTAGTTTTTTCTGCTTTCTTTTTATCGTTGTTGGTTCCCACGCAGGCGGACGCAGTGGAACGTCCAAATGTGGTCTGGATTGTAGTCGATGACATGTCCCCGAATTTCTCGTGTTATGGCGAGACAGCCATTCAGACACCACATGTGGATCGCTTGGCAGCCGAGGGCGTACGCTTCACGCGTGCGTATGCTACGTCACCCGTATGTTCAACCTTTCGGTCTGCTCTGATCACCGGGATGTATCAAACAGCAACAGGGACACACCATCATCGAAGTGGTCGAGGAGCGCATCGTATTTCTTTGCCTGCCGGTGTGAAGCCAGTGCCACAACTTTTCCAAGAGGCTGGGTATTACACATGTATCGGGAGTGGTTTACTTGACCTTGACTACCGAAGTCAGCCGTTCACAGATCGTTCTCGAGGAAGAATGGGCAAGACGGACTACAATTTTGATTGGAAGCGTTCGATTTACGATGACAATGATTGGTCCGGACGTCTCGCAGGGCAGCCTTTTTTCATGCAGGTGCAGTTGCATGGAGGGAAGCTCCGTGGGGCCTCAGCCGAAGCGTATGCCGCTTTTGAACAGCAAGTAAATAATACAGTGGGAGAGGCTACAGACTTTGGTGATGTTCTGTTGCCGCCGTATTACCCCACGGATCGTATTCTCTTGCAGGATTGGGCGTTGTATCTGGATTCAGTCCGAGTAACAGATTTTCACGTTGGACGTGTGCTCCAGCGGCTCGAAAAAGATGGGTTGCTTGAGAATACGCTGATTGTGTTTTTCACTGATCATGGGTTGAGTCATGCTCGTGGCAAGCAGTTTTTATACGACGAAGGAACGCACGTACCTCTTGTGATTCGAGGCCCGAACGTTCGGGCGGGGCGTGTTCGAACTGACCTGGTCGAGCATATCGATGTTGCGGCGTTGTCTCTTGCAGCGGCAGGCATCAGTGTTCCGGATTGGATGCAGGGCCAAAATATTCTTGCACAAGATTTTCAGCCTAAGCGTGCAGTTTTTGCTGCTCGAGATAGGTGTGGAGAGGCCGTTGATAGAATTCGATCGGTGCGCAGTGAAGACTTTCTCTACATAAAGAATTTTTTTCCTGATCGTCCGCACCTGATGCCAAGTAACTACAAAGACAGCAAGTTAATCATTCAGCGACTGCGAGAACTTCACGCAGCCGATAGGGTTGGCGGCCTTGGAGAAGAACTTCTGTTCTCAAAAGTCCGTTCGGCAGAAGAACTCTATTTGTATCGTCAGGACAGGTGGCAGATTCACAATGTAGCTGACGACAGAAAGTATACGGACGAATTAGTACGCCATCGTGAACTGCTCGATGAATGGATCAGGCGAACAAACGATCCCGGTACCGAATCTGACGACGTCTACGTACTTGAAACGGAAGATCAAATGAAGGGCAATAAAAATGAAGCATCGCGAAGAACGTATCGTGCAAACATAGAGACGTATAGGCGTTGGGCCAGGGAAGGTAGGTAGCGATGTGCTGGCTGCTGGTTTGAATTATTTCCAGGAGTATTTTTTTTTGGAAGTAGGCAAAGGGAGGCTTGAACTCCGGGGCGTCAGTCCCAAAGACCTTGTTTCTTAATCTCTGGTAAACCTTTGGGTATTTGCTTTACCACTGATACGCACACCCGCTACATTAGTGCTTGCAATCGAAGTGCACCAAAAAGGAGTGCAGGACGTAACAGTTTTGGTAGTAGAATTTATTCGGTTCATTTCGGTTTTTGGGGAGGAAGTGAATAATGGAACGGAGTCTCACCGTGTTGATGATTGGCTTTTTTGAGAGGTCTAGTTTCTCCGGTGGTTGCTGTGCCTTGGCACCAGATGAAGTTGAATCCAACGACATGGAAAACAATTCAGAACAAGCTAAATAACAACCATACCACCCAATCTTTACGGGGGATGAATGATGTCATCTGATGCAGCAATAACAAGAGCCAAAGAGCGATTCGAAGCATTACGAGCGAGAGATGCTGTCGCAATCATGTATTCCGAATCGGCGACAGAACTAGTGCCTCTCTCTCCCACTCATCTGCCGAGGCATTTCCGTAAATTTGAGGGCATGAGAGCGTTCAATTTTCATCCCTGCAAAGATCGTCGGGGGTTGGTGGCTACTCACTCGAGTTGCACCGAATCTGAGCGACTCGTCATCGAAGCGTTCCGCAGTGTTTCAAAGGATTTGGAAGAGCATCTTGAAGCACACGGATACACTACCCGTTTCAGGATCAGGGAACTGGATTGGGCCATCGCTTTGGTTGAAGCCTCTCATAAGAAGGTGCTTGGGTCTGAAGGGTACGAATGGCAATGGTGGCAGGATGCCGACGATGATTTGCTGATAACCGGCAGAATTGCCGAGTGTTGGGACAAGAGTATGAACATCATGGACAGGTATTTCATCGAACTGATCAATGCCGTTGAAAGTAGTCTCAGGCTGATTGAACATCTTGCGACAGAGCCAGAGGTGCCAAAGCAGGCGGTCGCTAGGGATAAGACAGCTGACCAACTGCTACAGGATTTGTACGAACGTAATCCCAATTTCGCCTGCACAGCAAGTTTGAAAGTATTGGCGGCAGACTTAGGGTTTGCATCACCGAGTGCACTTGCGGCGACACACTTTTACAGAAATGTGTTGAAGGAAAAGAGAGACGCGGTAAAGGAAATCATCAGTCATCGCAAACAGGCTGAAAAAAGAATTCGGGCGGGCATGCCCTATGTTGATGATAAGGAAACCATTGACGCAGTTAATAAAACACTCGGCGAGTATTTCGAGCAGATAGCAGGCGAAATGCCTCGAGTGGATCAGGAACTCTAGAAAGCCAGCAATACGACACATTGAGCCGTTGGAGTGTTATGTCATTGTCTTTGCGTACATGTCTAACTTTGGTAGCCGCTTGTGTCATCTCCTCTGCCATGAGTTCAAAGGAGGTGTTGGGGCAGGCAGAGCAATCGCAGGTGCTGAAAGTCATAACGCACAATGTCTGGTACGGATTTACGAAAAAACCAGAGCCCCGGTATGGCG
This sequence comes from Pirellulales bacterium, assembly GCA_029246985.1. Taxonomy (GTDB): domain Bacteria; phylum Planctomycetota; class Planctomycetia; order Pirellulales; family UBA1268; genus UBA1268. The sequence continues at coordinate 1,880 of JAQWMC010000063.1, read as the reverse complement.
ATTGGAAGCAATGGATGGCCCAGCAATCGCCCGATGTTGTTTCTCTCCAGGAACTCAATGGGTTTTCCCCAAAAGATCTTGCAGAGGATGCAGGGTCGTGGGGGCACTCGTACTCAGAGATTCTCAAAAAAGGAGGGTTCCCGACAGGAATCACATCACGGTATCCAATTTCATATGTTCGTCGCATTCAGGAAGGGTTCCACCATGGCCTTCTGCGATGTCAGATTCGGGACGTGTGGTTTTATGTGGTTCATTTTCATCCATCAAACTATAAGAAACGTATCGATGAAGCAGGTCTACTCAAGCAGGACATCATGAGTCTTCCCGGTGAGAACCCTCGTGTTGTCTTGGCGGGAGACTTCAATGCTTTTTCACCCGAAGATGAATACCATTATGGGAAAAGCACAGAGCTGATTTCTTTCTTTGAGCAACTCGACTCAACAAAGTCGTCGGCTCGCAATCTTAATCATGGCGGAATCGACTATGGGGCGATTGAGGCTGTTTTGGGGCAAGGCTTCATTGATGTCGTTGCCAGTCAGCGATCTGTAGATAGGCCATACGTCGGAACGTTTCCAACACGACTGATTGATGACAAAGATCACGGGCCAGATCGACGCATTGATTATATTTTCGTGTCACCGAATCTGCAGAAAAGCGTTTTGTCTGCGGGAATTCTTCGTGATGCAACAACTGAAGTGTTGTCTGATCATAATCCAGTTGTTGCCGTTATAGATGTGGCTAAGGAATGACTGGTGCCAGGATTATTTGGTCTCGTTGCCACAAATACAATGCAAGCAATATTTATGCTTGGAGTAGAAGCATCTAATGAATAGGTATTGAGGGGATGCAAAGACGCATCAGGGGGATGAACGATAGCTAAAGGCGTTACACGTCAGAACGCGAAGCGAAGGCGTGCAGCGAAGGCAAAAGCAGCCACCACTAGCACAACAGATAAATAAATTTCGGACATCTCAACCTCTTCTACCCAAGGCCTTATCCAATCGTCACGTCCTTGTTTTTGAGTGGACAGAGGGAGGCTCGAACTCCCGACACACGGATTTTCAGTCCGTTGCTCTACCAACTGAGCTATCTGTCCTGAACTTCGGAAAGCCTGCTGAATGAACGGCGGGCTACCAAAGAACGCCCCTATTGGTACGGTTGTTTTGCCCTGTTGTCAACGAGAGTTTATGCCGCTGGGGCTCCAGGGTTTGGCAATCTGAATTGGCCCCGTTCACATGGCGGCGCGTTTGAGTCTGTCTCGAATGGCGGCCCATTCTGGGCCTGGAGGAACGTCGTCAACAATCAGTCGATCGAGTCCGCGTTGATCAAGAGCGTGAAGCGTGGCGTAGAGGCTGCGGGCGTACGCGGCGGGGTCATTAGGCATTGGAATGACAAGCACCTCTGGAGACGTTGCAAGCGTTTGTACGGCGTTGTCCTCGGGAGAGTTGCACAGCCAGCCTACTCGGTGGCCATCTTGAATGAGCTGTGGAATGACGGAGTGTGCATCCTCGGATAACGTGAGTTGTGTCCGAGGTGCGTAATGCCGCTGCTGTGTTCCGGGACTGCGGAGAACCGTATCAGCCTCGCTGCCCTGCCCTGCTCCAGCTAGTTCTGATTCTGATGAACACACATTCATTCCTAAAGCTTCTGCAAGCTGCTCAGAAGATATCGGGCCTGGACGCAGAACTTTTGGTGGGTCGACAGTGCAGTCAAGAACCGTTGACTCAAGGCCATGCTCACAAGGCCCATTGTCCAGAATCATGCCTATTCGATTTCCAAGTCCTTCTAGTACATGGTGCGCTGTTGTGGGTGATACGGCTTCAGATCGATTTGCACTTGGAGCTGCTAAAGGGCGTTGAGACAATTTGATAAGTTGATGG
>JAQWMC010000051.1 GCA_029246985.1 Pirellulales bacterium | reverse complement strand
TTTAGTAGTGTAGCCGGCACCCGGAACCACTCTTCATATTTCTCTCCACCATTTTTTGAATAAATCAAATTAGCATGCACTACCTCGGCCCCGTTATTTTTCAATTGAAATTCAACACGATCTCCACGTTGCACATGAGAGACCACTGTCGGAGTCTTACTTTTTGAAGCCGGAGCCCTGTGTGCGTAAGGGTTAAAGTAAGGGTAACTTGCATTCATTTCAGCCAGAATAGTTGTTAACTGTTCATTCATTGCGGCTGCTTTTTCAGGCATCGCAGAAACAAGATTTTGCTGTTCTTCAATATCGCCCCGCTTTTTCTTCCCTCGATCTGTTTCATAAAGTCGGTACAGCTCAAGAGGTTCATTCTTGGGGTTCTTGACATGGTCATAGTTGCGAACCAGCTTGTAGTTACCACTTCGAATCGTGCTCTCGAGTGCAGCGCTATTCGGGAAATGCCAGACCATGGTATCTCGGATAGAGCCATCATTTTCACGGACGAGCGTAGGGTCAGTTGGATTCTGTTTGAGGCATGCAGTGAGATCACAGCCATCGAGATGTTTGCCGTCAGGTGGTGATGTTCCGGTCAGGGATAAAATCGTTGGGTAAAAGTCGAGGCCGTTTACTATGACGTCTGACTCAACACCACGTTGTATGCCTGGGCCGGTGATAATCAGGGGAACACGGGTGCCACCCTCCATGAGAGAGATTTTGCCACGATCAAGTGGATAATTGTCGGTGATCACCTGCGTTTGACTTCCCTCCATACCACCGTTATCGGATGTAAAAATCACATAGGTATTCTCAATAAGCGTGTGTCCAGGCCAGCGTGGATCCTCAGTATTTTCAAGAGATGAGATGATGGTGCCCACATAATGGTCGAGTTGTTCGACCATTGCACAATAGAAGGGATTTGTCTGACCCTTTCCCTGCCATTTCTGATTCGGGTTTTCAGGAAGCGTCACACCAAGTTTCTGTACGTATTTCGTTAGAAGATTCTTACTTCGAGTCTGAATCGGTGTGTGCACAAGCCAGGTTGCGTAATACAAGAAAAATGGTTTTTCTTTTTGATCAGAAATAAAATTGAGGGCATCTTCGGTAGTCTGATCCCGTGGAAACCCATCAGCATCCAAACGATAGGCATCGGTGCTTTTCTTCGTCGCAAAGTCACTCATGCGATTTGGTTTCATCGCGCGACTGACACCGAGATCGTGTCGTGTCCAATCGAATCCAACATCTTGTGGCTGTGGGAATGCATTGTGATTAATTGCGACATGCCATTTTCCGGAATGCCCAGTAACGTATCCAGCATCAGAGAGAGCACTGGCGATCGTGTATGTGTCCTCCGGCATGCGGCCGCTAAACCATGGTGACATCATTGTCCAGGCCCGGAGATGGCGTGGTGCAGGTGGTGCTCCACCAACAACATGTGTCTTCTGAGCGCGCGCTGGGTGGATCCCACTTAAGATTGCACATCGTGTTGGTGCACAGGTTGGGGCGGGTGAATATGCTTGCCAGAACTTGATACCCTTTTTTGCAAGAGCATCGATATTCGGTGTCTCCATGGGACTGGGTTCGTCAATGTCATAACAGGTGACATCTTGCCATCCGAGATCATCGGCAAGAATCAGAACGATGTTTGGAGCCGGGGCTGTGTGTTGCTGATGTGATGAAGCAGTACCACTGAAAATTACGGTAGCAGCTAGTGCGTAGAAGATTATTCTTGGCTTGATCATGATGCAATAAAAAGATTTGGGAAGCATGTGGTCTGCGGTCCATGTGGCTGACTTGTTGTATATTGTAAAAACTCTGATATCAATCGAGAAGAATCCAATAAAAACAAGAACTCGAGAGAACCAACTATAAAGGAAGTGTTGAATGTATAAAGTGGTGAGTCCTTTTGCTTTCTGTTTTGTCACAGTCTTGGTCGGTATTGCAACGGTTGAAGCTGGTCAACGGTACGAACTGTCTAAGCGAGCAAGTGAGATCGATGCGGCAGCACAGGAGCATCCAGAATTAGGCTTTGTTTTCTCAGACCCAAAAACTGGGAAGCCTGCTGATATAGAGCATGCCATTGTTGATACCCGCGTGCCCTCAAAGCGTCGGCTTGTTATCTGGTTGATGGCGTATAGCCCAGAACTTTTTGACAGACTCGCAGGATATGGTCTTCATGGAATTCAAGTTCATTATGCCAACCGTTGGTTTGGAACGGTGCCTCCTGAAGTTCGTGATGCGGGGGGTGTCCTTGGTCCAATCCGACTTGAGGCAGCAACTGGTGAGGACTATAGCCCCCTTGTCAGTATTCCCAAGCCTGATGGAATGAAGGAACGTGCACGACAGTTTCTCCGGTGGCTACAAAAAGAAAATCCGCAGGGGAGATGGGGACAATTCCTCACAAACGACAAGCGTGATCTGCGATGGGAAAAGGTAATCATGGCAGGGAGTTCTCACGGCTCAACGACTGCAGCACGATTCTCAATGCATCAGTCAGTAGATCGTGTTGTGATGTTTTGTGGGCCTCGCGATAACACAGAAACCTGGCAGGGTGGTCATTCTGCGACACCGGCACACCGCTTTTTTGGTTTTACTCATGTGCTTGATAAAGGATGGCAGGAAGATCATTACTGTCGATCCTGGCAATTACTCAAATTGAATCAGTGTGGTGATGTTGTCAATGTCGAAAAGTCATCTCCACCGTATGGAAATACTCGACGACTCATCACAGACTGTGACCTCAAAGGGAATGTGCGACAGGCACATTCCGGCGTTGTTCCAAAACAGAGCGCCTTTCGAAATGAGGAAGGAATATTTCGTCACGAAGCAGTATGGAAATATCTTTTTCTTCATCCCGTCGACAATATCGGTGAAGCAGTTCACCCTGATGCTGATTGTGAAATGACGCCGTAGTTGCTTTGAAAAATATTCAGCCGTAGAGTCGAGCCATCTGAATCTTTTATGCAAAAGATCAACATCCCGCTACGCAATATACTTATTGGCCGAAGCCAAGCTTTGGTGGCTTCATGCTTCGAAGTGTCAGGACGGCACCCACTGACATGAGGGCAAGTCCAAGCCATCTGGGTGGAGAGACAACCTTTCGGCTTGCGGCACCCTGCCAGGCATTTGGAGTGATTGTTTCCTCAGGAGTGATTTGAGCTGCTACCACCTGGCTTGAAAAGTCACTTAACGTAAAAGATTCAACCATCCGAAGTTGGATGCCAATAAAAAATACGATAAGACCGACAAGTAATATTGTGTGACGTCTCACGGGAATTGTTCCACGAGTGGTGGGGAGTGGGGCCCTTGCATTAAGTGAGATCGACCCGAGTTATTTCCTGATTCAATCCAGACTGCAGATTGACGGTTATGACGGTTGATGCGGATGCAACAAAAAGGATCAGGACGGCACATCCGTCGGCGTCTGCTTAGAACTAGAACCAGCAGAAAAGGCAATGAATCAGTCAGCTGTGATTGCCACAGCTGAGGCTTGCCCCATCGTGCTGAAATTAACCGCAATCGCTGTATTTGGCCGCCCTGTCATCGGCTTTTCATGGATAACGTTGATGGGGCATGCCGGGTCAGGAGTCTCATAGTTGCGTGTTGGAGGAATCGTTCCAGATTCAACTGCAAGCACACTGGCCGCTAATTCAAGAAGGCCACTGCCGGCACCTGCATGGCCGAAGTTTCCCTTTGGTGCCGTCACAGGCGTATCACCAACGACAGCGGCAATAGCTTGCGCTTCAGCAGTATCCATAGGTCCGGTACTAAGACCGTGCGCGTTAATGTGACCAAGTGTCTTGGTATCAAGGCCGGCTTGTTTCAGCACAGTCCGTAACGCCATTTCAACGCCGCGTCCCGTTGGAAGACTCTCTTGCTTTCTCGGTTCACAGCATGCAGCTGTTGCAAGAATTCGACTACGAATATGTGCATCTCGCTTCTCAGCGTGCTCTCGTGATTCGAGAACAAGAACAGCGGCACCCTCCCCATTGACAAGCCCGTCTCGATGAAGGTCAAAGGGGCGGCATGCTGATTCAAAGTCCTCGCTCCGTTTCGAGAGCAACGCATTTCCTCGTGCCACCAGTGCTGTTGGGTGCAATCGACTTCCAGTACCACCGGCAAGCATGACGTCAGCCCAGCCGCGCTGTATGACAGTCGCTGCTTCAGAGACAGCCAGTAAACTTGAAACATCCCCCAGAACAATCGTGTTATTCGGACCACGAGCATCTTGTGCAATCGCAATATGTGAAGCCGTCATGTTCGGCAGGTGCTTCAGTAGCCAGAGAGGTTGTAATTCCTCTTGTATCGCTTCAGACCACTGGTCATAAGAAAATGTACCAGCTGCAGTTTTGGCACGGCGGTAGGTCGTTTCAAGATCATCAAGATCCGCATAGATCATGTCATTCCCAAAGACGACTCCGAACCGCTCTGGATCAAGGTGTTCACTTGCCACGCCAGCGTCAGCCATGGCGAGGTCTGCTGCTGCAAAACCAAATTGGATATCTCGACTCATGACCTTCAGACTTTTGCGGGGCCGCACATAGAGTTTGGGGTTGAAACTCGGAACCTGTCCACCAAAGCGAACGGTAAGACCATGTGCATCAAAAAGATCGATAGGTCGTATGCCATTCGCGCCTTCGAGGAGCGCATGCCAAAAAGCATCAGCACCAATTCCTATGGGGCTGATGACTCCGACACCAGTAATGACAACATCCGATTTATTCTGCATTGTTTGGCTAGCATTAGGTTATCGGATGACGACAAAAAAGAACTCAAGTCGACTCTCGATCGCCTGCATAAGTCGTCGTGAATGGTGTTATTGCCGGGGATGGGTGGCCCGCCAGGTAGCCGGTCGAACGGGATTGGGTGCTTCCCATAGGCCAATCCGGGCTTTTTTCGCACCCTTCTCTGCTGCTACCAGATCAGCGGGTGGCGAATAGCGGTCAAAGACCCAAGCGAGCCCTTCAGCAACAAGTTCCCGGTTAATGTTTCTGTCATCTACCCAGAGAGTTGCAAGAAGACGGTCATATTGATCACGACCCTTTGGTGTCATGTGAAATGGATTTTTATTTAACTTCTGAGCGAGTGACTGACGAGCTACTTGTCCATAAGGCTGCTGGTACTCCGGAGCATCAATATCAGCGAGTCGAACTTTTTCAACATGACCGCTTTGATTAACAGCCGTTACGGTGTCGCCGTCATGAATTTTTCGAACGGTCCATGTTGTCTTGGATAGAGAATGTGTGTCTTGCTGACGACGACACTCACCGATCGTCAAGACCGGGATAAGAAGAGCAAGTGCACCGAGTAGTTTATAGAGCTTGGAATACATTCGCCGTTACCGCAGAGAAGAATTTGACAAAAAGTATGCAGTTTTATCTAGCATACCGTCAAACCAAGGTGCTTTGTGCTCTTCTACTCACTATGAAGACAGCGGTGTGACCAGAAACTTTTTACGAAGGACGTCCACCGGGTGGGCCTCGACGTCCTGGAGGTCCACCGCCTCGGCCAGGTTCCATACCGAGTTGCTCGCGACGTTCGTTCATGGCACGTCTGTATTCTGTTCGAAGAGCTCTTTCATCTGGAGATGAGTTGTCCAGGCGGCGCTTCATCCAATCGTTCCGGGTATCTTCCGTTCGCTGTCCGCCACGACCTCCGGGACCTGATTCACCACCGGTGTTTGGCCCACGCCCTCGGCCTTCCTGTCCACCACCAGTTCGACCGTTCTCTGCAGTCTGGCCATTCGCATTGGCTTGCTCACGGGCAGCCTTTTCAGCTGCCCATCGTTCTCGACGCTCTTTGCTGCGTGCCTCTTCAGCTTTTATTCGTCTGTCCATTTCGGCCCGGCGTTGCTCAGGGGGAAGTGCAAAATATGACTGGGTTGCGGCCCGTTCACGGGCAGTAAACAGTCGCCCCATATCTTGGCGAATCTGACCACGATATTTTTCAGGTACATCTCGAAATTTTTGGAACCACTCACCCATGTCAGGGCCTGAAGATCCATAGGGAATTTCATTTTGAGCCACTCTTGCAAGACGGGCAACCTCCTCATCGACCATTGAATGAATTTCAGCAACGGCCTGAGGTTCGGTGAATCCGCCACCCCACCAGCTACTGAGAAGAACGAGTAGCACGATACAAGCAACAGCCACAATACCCCGAGAAAACCATTTTTGATTCGAGCGGCTTTTACCAGAATGCTGGCTCACAGCGGTACGGATTGAATTACGAGCCTTCGAGGAACCCATGTCCTGCTCCTAAGAAATATCATTCAGAAATTCTCGTGTGTGTCGATACGGACACGCCTCTATATATAAGAGGTCCGAAGAATGAAACGCTTCAGCGAAGAAAAAGTTCTGAAATTTAATAATACCATTGAATAGAACCCAAAAAGACACCAGTTTGATATTGTGGTGGATTTCGTATTGATTACAGTTCCACAACAAGTGGACCGCTCCTGGCTGAATGAGTCCACATCTGTGTAACTGATGTTCCACGTGCTGAAACAGTAATTTCATAGTCACCAAAGAATGCTTTGGTTTCCACTTGGCCTTCGGTATCTGTCTGCATGTCGGTATTCGTTGCCCACGCGTTATGTACGAGTTCTCGCCATATTTTGATAGCAGGTCGTTCAGTCCAATCTTTGCGAATCAGAGTTCCCTCAGGTTTCCAATGATAGCCAGCCCAGAAACCCCAGTTGATAAAAGCTGTCATTTTGGGATGACTAAACGATAGCGTGAGTACATCCCGTAGATAATCGGCATGCAGTTCATCATCGTTACAAACAAAGTCATATTCAGTTACAACGAGCCGACCGACAAGTGGTGCAAACCGTTGGTATCGTCGCCAGAGGTCTTCCATGCCTCGCAGGTTGTTGATTGAAAAGTGACTCTGAAAACCAATGCCGTCGGCTTTGGATGATGCCTGCCGCTGGAACTCTTTCATAAATTGAAAAAACTGTTCCTCACGATCATTATCAAAGAGCGCTTCATTGACTATCAGTTGCGCAGATGTCATTGTCCGCTGTTCAGCAAGAAGTTCTGAATAGATCGAAGGCCCAAAAATATCACGAAGGTCTTTTTGGAATCGAATGGGATGGTTAATGGCGTCCCATTCATGGATGAAATCTTTTGTCTTGTGAAGAACATATTTTTCATGCTCTTGTATAAACGAGAGGATTTTTTCAGGTTCACCTGTTGCGACAAAAGCGTTGCTCCATGGTTGCAGGTTCCCCCAGACAAGCGTGTGCCCTCGCATGGGGAGTCGCCGGTCGTGAGCCCATTGTAATGTGTTTGTCAGATCAGAGAGAAGCTGGTGCGCATAGTTTCCATCTTTTGCATGAGGCGTGTGTTGCGGTATCAGGGCAGGTACAGGAACAAGAGCGTGAAAGAGTTCTTCAAATGTTTGCCGGTACCGAATGGCATCAGGGCTTATGTCATCAACGAGACGAATCTGAAAAGTGCTTCCAAAGCCAAAAGCATGACGAAGCATTCGTATGCGCACGTCAGCTTGATGAATAGTATTTCCGTGCGGATCGAGCACACGAACAACCAGCGGTGCTGTCCGGTATTTTGCTATTCGTGCGTCCGCCTCCTGTCTCCAGGGAGCATCTGGTTCACGCCCCTGATACCCAGCTTCCATCATGGGTAGTCGTGACATATCAAAACCAGACGGTGCTACATAAAGCCTGACATCCTCAATTTCAATGCGCTGTGGTTGAAGGTCAAAACTCAGTCGAAGCTTACCTGTATCCGCAGCAAGTGATTTGGCTGCTCGAAACGGATGAAAGTACCATCCCCATTCGCGACCGATTGTGCCTTTGTGGTAGAGCGCTGTTTGCCGAAGCGTCTCTCGGTCACCGATATGAATAAGGACTCGTCCTGGTCGCGGGTCATTTGCATTGTTGTCTGCATCAACTGTTCGGCATCGAACGGCTACAAAGCCAACATCATCTTCTTTCAGTGGGGTAGCAAACGTTTTAGAGAACGCTAGTTTATTCCCCTTTTCGAGAGTCGCTGTTGACTCTGCCAGCCAAACAAAACTATCTCCCGCAGGTAATTTTTTGAAGTGACCAGTTTCTACCGCCGATGGCAATGTTTTCGGAAGACCACTCTCGAGAACCTGAGTGAGTTCATCGGGAAGAAAAGGTAACGACTGCGCGGTGCAGTTGGTGATACCCAATGTAAAAAAGGAACCAAGAATCATTATTGCCCAGAATGAGCAATGACAAGCGGGGTGACGGGTTTCATTCATCAGGTTCTTCCAGTGAGCGAGGGAACGTGTTTCTCTATCAAGACAAAACGGATTCCAAGTCAAAACGGACTCTTGTGGCGGCATGTGGTTTCCAAGATGGAAGCCGTAGCATTTTCCCAACGTTGTGTTGTTATGGATGCCTTCTGACATTCAAGGTATCATAAGAACCAACGATGCAATGTAATCAGAAATTCACAAAGGAAATGCAATGAAAAATTCTCTGTTTACTCATTGGCTCGTCATGTGTCTGGTATCAATAGTTTTTTCGACAACTGGATTCGCTGAGCCGGCAGATGTTGCAAATCAGCGCAAAGTCGATGAAGAAGAAAACGTTCAGCAAAAGGCCAGAGAGAAATATGCGGGAATCTGGCGGATTGAGACGATAGCTTCCAAGGGAAATATATCGGAGCCAGACAAACGAATTGTCTTTGACAACAAGACCGATGGAACATGGACCTTGTTTATTGATGACAAAGAGTTTAGTAGCGGCACGAATTCTTTTGGCCCTCTTTCTGAACCAAAGGAAATTGATATTTCTATTACGGGCGGGGAAGGCCAAGGAAAAGTTCTGCAGGGAATCTATGAGCTTGAAGAGTCAATACAAAGACTCTGTTTTCGAGGTGGTGCTGGCTCACGACCGGATAGCTTTGAGTCATTCTATGGTGATGAAAGTGTTGTAGTGACTTTTGTTCGTGAGTAGTCACTGGTTCATGGTGTCCCGGATGCATCAATGTGTGACACAACTGTGCAGAGAAAGTACGAGAATGATTTTCAGGCTATTTGTTTTATATGTATGGTTGGTCGTTCCCTTTGTTTTACTTGTTAAGAATACGCATGCCAAACAACTCGATGGGTTTGATCTTATAGCCATCGAAAAGCCACGTGTGCTTGAAAAAGCAAATAGCTATCTTTCCGAAAAGCCACGGACAGTCACATTTTCACTCTGTCAAAGAAGTGCTGGTGGTCTTCATGATTATTACTCAGAAGGTGACTATTGGTGGCCTGATCCAGAGAAGCCAGATGGTCCCTTTATTCGACGAGATGGTGAGACGTATCCCGAACTTTTTCAGGATCATCGAGTCGCAATGATTCGTCTAGGTGAAATCGTTGGCTCCCTCACATCCGCGTATCTCATTACCAAGGACGAGCGATATGCTGCACACGCTGTAACACATCTTGAAGCCTGGTTTGTAGAGAGCCGTACAAAAATGAATCCAAGTCTTCTCTATGGTCAAGCTATTCAGGGTCGCTACGAGGGCCGAAGCATTGGTGTTATTGATACGCTGCATCTCACTGAGGTTGCACGAAGTGCAAAACTTCTTTGTTCATCACCGTCATTTCCGATTGAATCTCAAGCTCTTGTCAAACAATGGTTTCGAACCTATTTGACATGGATCAGTACCCATGAATACGGTGTTCGGGAAAAGAATCATCCAAATAATCACGGTGTGTGCTGGTCGCTTCAGGCAGCTTCTTTTGCCGATTTTGTGGGTGATGAAGAAATCCTGCAATGGATTCGAGAGCAGTTTCAGTCCGTTTACCTGCAAGAGATGATGAATGATTCGGGTGGGTTTCCAGCAGAACTTGCACGAACAAAGCCCTACGGATATTCACTCTTCGTTATCGATGCTATGGCCGGAGTGGCTCAAATTGTATCCACAGACGCAAACGATCTATGGGCCTTTCGGCTGCCCGATGGACGTGGCATGCACCGCGGAATTGAATTTATTGTTCCATATATTGAAGACAAATCTTCATGGCCATATCCGAAAGACATCATGTATTGGAAGGAATGGCCTGTGCGGCATCCGAGTCTTCTTTTTGCTGGGCTTCATTATGGGGATGCCCATTATCTGAATGTCTGGAAAAAACTTGAAGCAGATCCAGAAACATTTGAAGTGAAGAGGAATCTTCCACTTCGCCATCCACTATTATGGGTGTCAGGAAATGAAGTAGACAGTGTTTCTGGAACAGGTTTGTAAGTACAGTGTCGATGCATTTGATTCCAGATGCTACTGAGATACGTGGAGTGGACCATCAATATCGAGCTCAACAACAGTAGCAATCTTGTGAAGAAGGGGTTCACCAACAAGAATTGTTATCTGTTCTGGACCGGATGTAACACGAAGTTCTTTGCCATCAGCATGTTGTCGAGCAGTTGCGGTAGTATCGGTTCCAAGCGGCACAATGAGCTTCCCATCAGCGGGCCAATCAAAGATGTGTAAGTACAGCCGAGTCTTACCACCTGGCAGTGACTTTTGTGAGCATCGGCCCCAGCTGAGTTTTTCAAAAGGGCTGGCCTTTGTGCCATAGATTGCTTCACCATTGGTCTTCATCCAGTCACCAATTACTTTGAGTGACTCAATACTTTCCTCCGGAACGCTTCCATCGCCCGTGGGACCGATATTCAATAAATAGTTTCCACCCTTGCTTGCGATGTCAATGAGATTTCGGATAAGTACCTCATCAGATTTCCATGCATGATCATGTTCACTGAACCCCCATGTTGTATTCATGGTCATGCACGTTTCCCAATCGAGATCCGGAAGGCCAGTGGCTGGAATGTGCTGCTCAGGTGTGATGAAATCACCATACTTTGGGTTCAGTTGATCTGTGACAGCATGAGTTCCCATGCCACTAAAACCCGCTTCAGGAATTCGAAAAAGTCGGTTGTTCATGATGATCTGAGGTTGCTTCTCTTTGACGCGATCCATGAGTTCAAAAGATTTCCAGGCTCTTTCTCCCTGGAAATCTGTTGAACTGTAGTCCCACCACACAACGTCGACTTGTCCATAATTGGACATCAGTTCATTCGCCTGCGCGTGCAGAAACTGAATATATTTTTCATGATCTCGATTGCCATTCGGATATGGCTGCCCTTTGAGTGGATAGGGCAACTCCTTCGACAAGAGATATGCATATTGATCATGATGCCAATCGATAACGGAGTGATAGAATCCAACTCGAAGCCCTTCTTTCCGGCAGGCATCAACGATCTCCTTTACAAGGTCACGATTGAGTACAGAGCCGGCATCAAATTCACTTACCTTTGAATCGTGCAATGCAAATCCGTCGTGGTGCTTTGTGGTAAAGACAAGGTATCGGCAGCCAGCATTCTTTGCCATCTGAGCCCACTGAGTTGCAAAGTTTTCTTTTGGCTTAAATAGGGGTATCGCATTCTTTGCATAAGTTGCCGTGTCGGCTTTGACGCGTTGCTGTATCCACTCCATGCCACCTTTTGTTGCGACGGGTTTGCCTTCCCAGGTGCCAGCCAATCCAGAATAAAGACCCCAGTGCACAATCATTCCAAAGCGTGCGTCCCGCCACCACTGCATGCGACCATCTCTTTGTTGAGGCGACTCGGTTGCAGAAGAGGGTTTGTCAGAAGCGTGTCCACGAATAGAAAATGTGAGCACAATTGAAAGAAGAACAAGCACGATGTAACGTTTGATCATAGGAAAACCCTTTGTGGTTGAAGAGATGCTATGACTGAACCAAATTTTCTCTATTTCAGGCACAGCATTTTCATTTCTATTTATTTCTTATCAATTGATTTGGTTGGTGATGGGAATCCGGACTGTTTCGCAGCTTTTGGTACGGCATCACGAAAGAAGTCATCTCTTATTTCATGGTAATACGTATAGGTTAGCAAACTGCATGGGACGTTTGACTCATTCCACATCGACCATTTTTTATACAGGTCTTTTGCCTCATCTGGAAAATCATCAAGGACGTTCTGTGCTTCACTGATGTCACTTGGCAAATGAAATAGTTGCGGAGATGTACTGTCTTTATCTTGGACATGCTTTGTTCCATGCGAGTCAAGGACTGACCAGACGCGACCATCACCGCCACGCCAGAAGAGAACATCGTGAGGTGCTCCCTGTTTTTGACCCGTGACATAAGGCATGAGATCGACACCCTCCATCATAGGTCCTGGAGAAGTGTCAGCACCTGCGACGCTCACTGCTGTAGCAGCTATGTCGAGGGCACTAACCGGTTCCTGAAATGTTTGGCCTCCAGTAATCTGGGCAGGCCATGACAGAACAAAGGGGACATGAACACCGCCGTCATACATGTTGCCTTTGCCACCACGAAACGGTGTATTGGAGGAACCATTCCAGTTCGTAGGTTTACCAGTAGATGACTGCGGGCCTCCATTGTCACTCAAAAAAAACAACAAGGTGTTGTCACGAATACTGTGTTTTTCAAGAGAGGTAACAACGTCACCGATACCACGGTCCATCACATCAACCATTGCTGCATAAATACGACGCTTCTGGTTTGGAATGTGTGAGTACCTCGCAACATCTTCATCAGGAGCCTGTTGTGGTGCGTGTGGTGCGTTGAACGCAAGATAGAGAAAAAACGGATTATCTTTGTTCATTTCTATGAATTGGGCAGCATCACGACTGAGTGCAGTCGTAAGGTACCCTTTGAAATCAGCAGGTTGTTTATTTCGAATGAGACCCTGGAGATATCCTTCTTTCACTGCCTTGGTCATGTCGATACGAAAATAATCATGTCCCCCACCAAGGAATCCATAAAAGTAATCAAACCCACGATTGTTCGGATGAAACTGCTCCGCTGCTCCAAGATGCCACTTTCCAACACATCCTGTTACGTAACCAGCATCTTGGAGCCTTTCAGGAAAAAGTTTTTCACCCGGATCAATTCCCATGACAGAATTTGCTGGATCGTACGCTGGATTTGTTTCGAATCCGAAGCGGTGCTGATACCGTCCAGAAAGGAGACCAGCTCTGCTTGGACCACAAAAAGGATGAGTCACATAACCTTGCTTGAACACCATCCCAGAAGTAGCGATCTCATCAAGGTTTGGTGTCTTAATATCCTGTGAACCAGTGAAGCCAGCATCAGCGTAGCCCATATCATCAGCCATAATGACGATAATGTTGGGCTTCGTTGTTGCCGCGATACAGACTTCCAAACCACAAAACACACATGTGAAAAGTGCAACTAGTTTTGTTCCAAAAGTTTTGTGCGTTCCCATAGAAAAAGTGTGCTACTCCTTCGAAATGTCTTCGAGAATTTTTTGAACCCAATTTCTTACAGCATCTCGATAGATACTTGGACGGTGCATCCACAAATCGGTGTGTGAATGCAGATAGGGCCCTTCTGGAATATTGAACATGCTATGGATTGGAATATCAAGGAATGTGAATGTGGCAAGGTTAAGGTGGTCACCAAGGAAGTCGTTACGAATTGTTGTTGCACGCTGTCCACACACAAGAACTGGTCGTCCTTGTAGTCTTGATAGACGGTGAATGGCTGATTCGCGGTCACTCCGTGGATACGGCCATTGCTTTACACCATCAAAATGATCATGAGTTACAATGGCCTTCCAAAGGCCGGCAATCTCATCATCAGCCAAGCCAATATAACTTGTTGCAATTGCACCGCGCGAGAAACCACAGACCAACAAATTATCTAAATCACCACCGAACGCATGACAGATTCGACCAATATTTTGTTTGCAATATTGAATCGTTGCCTCTCGATTCCCCCACCACATAACGGCATTCTTTTTTCCATCCACGGCTATAGAAGGCATAACAACCCAAATGAACTGGGTGCCACCACTGATTCCGTAGCCAAGGTTGGCGTCCCGTACCTCACCACTTCCGTTTCCTGGTGGAAATTTATTGCCAGTGTATTCAACTAAAACAGGGTATTTGTCTCCGGGCACCCAGTTTTCTGGGAGATAGAGTGAGTGATAGACATCAGTGCCATGATACTCAGGTGATTGTTGCCAGACTCGCTTCCCTGCTGCTGGTGCCTCGTGAGTCATTGGCGGTGTAACAAGATCGGAGGCGACACAAATTTCTACTCCAAGAGCGACTGCAGCAAGAAAAAACATGGTTCGCAGGATCATGTCAGGTTGAGTCAATCAATGAGTGGTCGAGGCTCCCGGCGTGGAGTCTACCGTCCTTTTGACTCCTTTTGAATCGGAAGTACCATCTTAGAGCAGGTGTCATATGTTATTCCCTGCAAGAACAGGGAAAAATCGAGAGAAGCGGTTGTTCTTTTTGATGAGGAAGAGTTTTTTATGGGTGCCCAAAAACAGCGTCGATCAATGGCAGAAAAAGCAGATAAGTACAAGTGCTATCTGAAGTCAGTTCAATCACCTGACCATGAAGTTGAATTTTTTGATAAAGCATTTAAAGACGAGTTTCATCGCAAACCAACCACACTGCGCGAAGATTTTTGTGGGACATTCTCGGTATGTTGCGAATGGGTGAAGCGTGGCAGGCAACGCACTGCACTTGGTGTCGATCTCGATCCAGAGCCATTAGCATGGGGAGAAAAACACGTTCTTTCAAAACTGCAGCCGTCGCAGGTTTCACGGGTCCGCATTCTCGAAAAAGATGTTCGTGAAAAAATACGGCCAGCTACCGACGTTCTGGCCGCACAGAATTTTTCTTTCTGGCTATTCAAGACACGCAAAGAACTGTTGGAATATTTTCGTATCGCCAGATCGAACATGAGTCGGCAAAGCATCATGGTGATGGATATGATGGGTGGTGGTGACTGCTATGCAGAGAATACGGTTGAAAAGAAAGTTGTGAAAAAAGGGAAAAAAGGATTTAGCTATCACTGGAAACAGGTGCAGTTTAATCCGGTGACACACGAAGCAGATTTCTCAATTTCATTCAAATTCGGTGATGGCAGCAAATTACAAGATGCCTTTCAATACAACTGGCGGTTCTGGACGATTGCAGAGGTCCGGGAACTTCTCGAAGAAGCTGGGTTCAAGAAGTCGTATGTCTACTGGGAAGAAGAAGACGAAGACGGTGAAGATACTGGCGAGTGGATCAAAGCCGAACAGGCTGAAAGCTATCCAAGTTGGTTGTGCTATATCGTTGCTGTAAAGTAGATTTTCGGTAGTGATAGCTGCTTTTTGCTTTTCTACGGTGGTTATTCTGTAGCGCATTTGTCTGCAGTCATGGAGGATGTTCTTCATCGAAATCTATGAGCGTTCATCTTTCTATAGAACCTGTTGGGAAACATGTTTCCAAGTGGGGTGAAGGCCCACGCTTCTGGAATAACGCACTGTTTTACGTCGACATTGAGGGCCACTCGATTATTCGCCTTTGTCTCGATTCACAAGACGAGGACGTGTGGGACGTTGGAGAACGAATCGGCACAGTTGCACCTACACACGATAGCGGTTTGTTATGTGCTGGAGATTCAGGAATATTCAGCTTCCGGCTACAGAGTGTTGAGAAGAAGGTTCTTGCCGATCCTGAATCTGCAAAAAGACCAGAGAATCGATTTAATGACGGCTTGTGTGACCCTTCAGGGAGGTTTTGGGCTGGCACAATCAGTACCACAAAAAAGGTAGGAGATGCGTCACTTTACATGTTTGATCTCGAGGGTCATTTACATAAAGTGATTCCTCACGTGACCAACTCGAATGGAATCTGTTGGAGTGCTGATGCGTCCTTGATGTATTACATAGATACGCCGACGAAGAAGGTGATGGCATATCCGTTTGAGAACGAAACAGGAAATCTTGGCATTCCAAAAGTTGTTATTGATACACAATCAGCAGACGTCGAGGGGTCGCCAGATGGTATGGCAATTGACGTTGATGGAAATCTTTGGATTGCAATGTGTCATGGAGGTGCCGTGATTCAAGTTGAGACGCAAACAGGAAAGATACTCAAGAAGATTTCTTTCCCATGTATTGAAACAACTGCCTGTACGTTTGGTGGTGACCAGTATGACAGACTCTTTGTAACAACCGGACTCCACAAGACGCTGAGTGAGCCTGATGCAGGAAGAGTATTTGTTGTTGATGGTCTTTCGACACATGGCCTTCCGGTGGTTCCTTATAAGGGAAGCATTTGATGGCACCGTATTTCAGGTAAACCTGAGGGAGACGTAGGAGTCGTATACCAATGAGATACATACTATTTGTGTACTCGCTGCTCTTTTTTGCCCACGCATCAACTGGCACCGCACATGAACTCACACTTGAAACGATACCTGGACAGGGGTGCTGGGTTGATCCCCGGGTGAATCAGAACCGTCTTGAAAACTTTCGAGTCACGGCATGGTTTGAGCAGCAGTTACTCGGTGATGGCCTCGCATATCAGCGGCGGATGGCGTTATCGCATGATACAGGACGTCGCGCCCTTCGGATCGATGTCCGAAACGTTCTGAAAGAGGCCAATCAGTTGGCTGTCGAAAAGGCTGGTCCGGCTCTCAAGGCAATCGAAGCATCAGACGTCATCCAAGACGTTACGTATCATTGGATTGTGAATGGTTTTACCTGTACGACAGATAAGAGTGGTGTCGAGGCAATCCAGAAAATTCCAGGTGTGCGATGTCTTTTCTTTGTGGGTCCAGTCCGCAAGAGAAACACTCTGATTATAAAAGATGTGCAACCAGAACACGAAGATGAACCGGTACCATTTCAGTCAGATGACGTGTCCCCTGCGTGGTATATCAAAGCACTCCGTGCTGATAAGGCTTGGAGGTTATATAACGCAACCGGCAAGGGCATACTCAATGTCATTCATGATGGCAATTTTGTTGTCTCACCGACTATTCGTCCAACTCGCTACCGGAATCAACAGGAACAAGCCAATGGACTCGATGATGACGGCAATGGTCTCATTGATGATCTGCATGGCTTTGACTTTGACCGTCAAACTGGTGATTTGCTTCGACGTGGGTCAGATGACATAAACACAATTAATAGAAAACTTCTCCATGGTCATCAGTGTGCTGCCATTATCTGTGGTCGAATAGCCGGAACGCCTTCTCGACAGTTTGGTATTGCACCGGATGCTCGCTGGGCGGGTGTGCTTGCAGGTCAATGTTTTGAACAAGCCTTAGAGTGGGCAATCGAACACGATGCCGACACGTATAGCATGAGTTTCTCACGAGCCAATCTAGGTGAGTATCGATCACACTGGAGAAAAGCGTGTGAGCAAGCCTCACTTTGTGGTGTTCATCTTGTGTCGGGTGCAGGAAATTACGCGTCGGAGGAATCACCTCAGTACATGCCAGTTCCATCGCAAATGCCCATTCCGCAAGACATTCCTTTTGCTGTGTTTGCTGCTGCAGGTGTGCAGCGGGATTTATCAAGAACGCCATTTTCCAGTCAGGGGCCGGTAGAGTGGAAGACGCATCACTATCAAGATGGGCGAGTGAAGAAGCCCGAGGTTGCAGCTTTTAATTTTCGGTTGCCGTCCATTCAGCCCAACGGTCGTGTAGTCAATCAAGCTGCAAGTGGAAATTCATTTGCTGGGCCAATGCTCTGCGGAACAATTGCACTCATGCTTTCTGTCGATCCGGATCTGCATTCATGGGAAACACGACAGATTCTTATCGATACAGCACGTGATATTGCCGACGAGGGCTATGACTACCAAACGGGGCACGGCTTAATCGATGCGGAGAAAGCAGTTGCAGTCGTAGTTGAGAGAGCGAAGAAGCGGGCGAGACATGCCGAATAAAAGAAAAGGTTTGATCGAGTCTTCAGTGTCTATCACACGAGGAAATGAGAGGAAATTCCAGTGCGTTTACTATGTCTTGTGATGATGTTTTTCATTCTCTGTTTTGCAGGAGTACGACAGGCTGACGCTGATCAGCCACATCTTGTGTTCCTGGTAGCGGAGAAGGAGTATCAAACAGAAAAGACCCTGCCAGATTTCTGTAAGCAGTATGTTCATGACGGAAGGACAAGCTTTGTTTATGCTAATCCACATGAGCCGAACAAATTGATTGGTAGTGAGGCAGTCGATACCGCAGATCTACTTTTCATAAGTGTTCGCCGAAGGACATTGCCACCACAACAACTCAATAGAATTCGTCAGTATGTTCAAGCTGGCAAGCCAGTCATTGGCATACGTACGGCGAGTCATGCTTTTTGTTTACGTAATAAAGAGCCAGAAGATGGCTTTGCTGCATGGCCAGAATTCGACAGCACAGTGTTCGGTGGAAATTACACCAATCACTACAAGAATACGCTCGTTGCGATGATTCAGAGCGTCCAGCCGGGCTCTTCTGTTTCAAAAGTTCTTTTGTCTGGAATAAAAAAACTTCCTACGCGTTCGGGTGGCTCGTTGTATCGTGTTTCCCCGCTTGAGGAACGGGCAGACGTTGTTCTGGAAGGTACGGTGGAAGGGCAGGCCCCCGAACCGGTCGCCTGGACTTTTCGTCGTGCTGATGGAGGCAAGTCGTTCTATACATCGCTCGGACATGTCGATGACTTTCGTGGGCCGGTTCTTCCGCGTCTTTTATCGAATGCCATTGGGTGGTGTCTCCATGAGTGAAGCGTGTCCATCCCGAGCCCTTCTTTTTTCTCTTGTAGTTTTGCTTCAGTGCTGCGAACCAGCTTTTTGTGCGCGAGAGGTTGAGTGGGTGACTGGGTGGGGAACGGAGCACGAAGACCATGTTTTTGAGGGTGTTCACGTAGAAGATGGGGGTTTTTGTGTCGTCGGAAAATGTGGTGACCCAGACTCATCAACGGCAGGTGGATTTGTGATGAAAGTTGATGCCAATGGGGAACAAGAGTGGCTGACAGTACTGGGAAAGCAAGGCTTTCATGACGAAGCACGCTGTGTTGTTGAAGTGCACGACGGTTTTATCGTTGGTGGAACAATGGGTATCTCAGAAAGAAGATCAAAAGCGTGTCTTTGGAAGATAAGCCCGTCCGGTGTAATTACGTGGAAGAAGGTTCTGGATCATAAGAAAAATGGTGCAATTCGGGGCCTCGATACTCTTGATGCAGGATCATTTGCTGCAACTGGATATGTTGCGAGTGATGAGATACGTGTTCCGTTTATTTCAGACGAGTCCACCGGCATCCTTCTTGTGTCGAATCAAAGCGGTGACATTGCCTGGCAAAAAGAAATTCCCTTTTCACAGGGGGCGAAGGTTTCTTATCAGAAAAAAACGTGTGTCATCACGATCTGTGGCACGGTTTGGCAGGAATCTTTTGAACGTGAACACCAGGATGCTTTCCTTATTCAGTTTTCAGTCGATGGAAAAAAACTACATCAGCATCTGTATGGTGGCGCTGATATGGAGCAGTGTTTTGACTTCGAGGCGTTACCCGATGGATTCGTTCTTGCTGGACACAAAGCAAGCCACGAAAGTGGGAATTGGGATGTATGGCTGGTACGAACCGACAGTGAGGGGAATCTACTTTGGGAGCAAACCTATGACCAGTTGTCGAATGGAACAAGTAAAAACATTTTTGATGAGTGTTATGGAGTGAAGCAGACATCCAATGGTGGGTTTGTGCTTGCCTGCGGGTCTGGTATCGAGCCAGATCATGTTTCTGACCCAGACTCACCCGACAATCTATGGGCTGCATGTTTGCTGAAAACCGATTCTCTTGGAGAGCTATGCTGGACGTATGTGTTTCATAAACCGGAAAGCGGGCACAATGCCTGCGAATGGGTTATTCCGCATGGTGATGGGGAGTACCTGATGCTCCTTGATAGTGATCACCTCGGTGTGGCAGCACCATCGAATGTTGGATTGGTTAATGTGTCCGACAATTAAGTGATGGTTGTCACATCACACTTGTATTGTGTAACCCTAGTATTAAGCCAGTGATGAAATTTTCTGTCCTGGTGAGACACAAGATCAAAATTGTGTCAACATAGTGGGTGTACATTGCCACATGCTCCGTGACTGAAGCAGAGGAAGAGAGAACTCCATGCGTATGATGTTTCTACCTAAT
>JAQWMC010000157.1 GCA_029246985.1 Pirellulales bacterium | reverse complement strand
TGAAAAAACGGAACACCCTCTCGGACTTCAAGCCGGAGTAATAACTTCCAATTCCGGTCGACGACAGGAGGCTAATGGCCGTGTTCCAGCAGAATCTAGAAGTGTTCTCGTTGGTGCTGAAGAACCCATTTCCTCTAACCTTGATGAAGGGCCACGGTTTCCGGGCATGGAAGGCAAACAAACAAAGACACGTGACACACCGGTGGTTACGCATGAACCAATCGAGTTGTTACCTACACCCAAGCCTGCTCAATAAACCGTTCTCAGCCACTTTTGTTGCTAGTGTCATCGACATAAAACCAGCTATCACCCATCTGGGCGAAATCTTCAACTTCTTTGCCAGGGCAACGCTCAAAAAAAGATTGAACATCTTAAGGAACAGAAGGCATGAAGACCGGTCAGTGGGCAATGTTTAAAACCTTAATGGCAATACTAGTGTCATTGGCCGCTTCTGGTTCTTTTGGAGGCATTCGAGAAGCGACGGCTGAGGAGCCTGTCGCTATCCAAGAATTGCATCGCAGACCACTCCTCGGCGTTCACCGATGGGACATGTTCTCTGGCAAGGGGTCCACGCAGCAAAAGGAACTCGGTTATCTGCCGGGAGGACCGGGTTTCTTGAAAGCCTCCCAATGGCACGACCGGGTGCCTTTCTTCTGTCGGCTGACCAAGGACGTCGACTGGATCGAGCATCCCGCCAATGCGGGTCCCGTGTGGTTCAACCATCCCTTCAGCCAGCAACTGCTGCAGGAGAGCATGGACCAGGAACTTCGCTATGCCCACAACGCGGGAATTGATTTCTTCGTCTATCACGGACCAGCACGGAAGCTTTTCTCAAATGGCTGGGAACTCAGGAACAATTTCGACTGCCACCTCGCCAGCCAAATCCCGGAAGCCAGCAAAGTGAATTTCACCTGGGCGCTCTACTCGCACCGAGCGATTCGCTACACACGAAGCAAAGTGGCCACGATGATGGACGAGACGATTGAATACATCAAAATGCCCAACTGGCAGACCGTGATGGATGGCCGCCCCTTGATCGTTATCTACCATCCCGAACGATTCCGGGCGGCCCTGCAAGTGGCCAAGGGAAAGCAGCACATGACCGGTGCAGAATTTGTGGGGTATGTCAGGGCACGAGTCGAAGCCGCGGGTCTAAAGAATCCTTACATCGTTGGTTGCATGGAGCCGAGAGATTGTTTCATGCACGCCGAAACACTGAAGGAAGAGGGTTACGATGCCTTCATGGACTACGAGGGAGCCTATGGGGGAGCGGTTGCCAAAAGAGACGAAGCGCCAACCTATGCAGCGGCCACCGAGGAGATCCTCAAGACCTGCGAGCAAGAGTACTTGAACCGTGGGCTCCCATTCCTTCCTCCCTGTCCCAGCATGCATTACCGGTGGCCCCACGCCTTCGATCGCAAGGGGCAGCCCGTAGAAGAATTGCATCACTTCCAGTGGCCCAAGGAAGGCGACCTTGAGGCCCGAGTCGAAGCCGTTCTTGATTTCGTGGCAACCCACCCCGAGGACTGCGAGGCGCAGACGGTCATCATGTACTCATGGAATGAACACTCCGGGGGCGGGGGCATTTGCCCAACGATGGGAGAGTCGCCCGACTACAAACCTGTGACACAATGGCTTGATGAAGTGGCCGAGGCGCTTTCGGGATGGAAGTATCCCTAAAAGTTCAGCAGCTCAAACAGCGTCATTGCCAGTAGAGAATTGGTTCCTATGTTTTATCTGAGAATTCTTCGCCTGTATTTGGTTCCAACCCTGTTTCCCTACAAAGTTCTCTGGCGTTGATACCACAAGGGGGTCCTTTTTTGTCCGGTGGGGACTGGTGATGACAACGCTCGTATTTACAGACAGCTACTGCAAAACCTGCCAGGAAAAGGTATGTTTTCAAACTCCTTTGTCGTAAATTACAGAAAATGGTTTGGAGATTAACTTTGCTGGGGAAACAAAATCTTCTTGTAAGTAGACTGCACCACATTGGAAAAATTTCGTAATCACATGATAGAGGGTCCATTCATGGTCAATTCAACACGACGTCAATTCATTCAGACCGGTATGGCTGGCGGAATCACTCTTGCCACAGCAACTCGACCCGTGTGGTCGGCGAACGCCAACAATGAGGTCAACCTTGGGTTCATTGGATGTGGTGGTCGCGGAAATATTTTGATGTCCGCGTTCTCAAAAGTATCCGGAGTGACCATTGGTGGCGTATGTGATCCGGATACGGAACGACTTGAACAAGCAAAAGAGCGGTTTCCGAAGGCACACGCGTGGACTGACATGCGTGATTTGATCGAGGATAAATCCATAGATGCAGTTGTGATTGCAACCTGCAATCACTGGCACTGTCTTGCAGCTATTTGGGCCATGGAAGCAGGCAAGGACGTCTATGTCGAGAAGCCTTTGTCACACAGTCAATGGGAGGGTGAACAGACCGTTGCAGCCGCAGCAAAATACAAGAAAATTTGTCAACTTGGGACGCAACAGCGTTCAGATCCTATGCAGGCTGAGATCAAAAACTTTCTGCATAAGGAGAAAGGCCTCGGCGATATTCTTTCAGTGCAGGTTAATCGCGTAGGCGTGCGGTCATCAATTGGCAAGCGTTCAACACCACTGCCGATACCGCACGATATGGACTACGATCTTTGGCTTGGTCCGGCGGTCGATGAACCAATCTTTCGGGATAAGCTTCAGTATGATTGGCATTGGGATTGGAATACGGGTTCCGGCGAGATGGGGAACTGGGGCATACACATCCTCGATGATGTTCGAAATGTTGTGTTTCGCGATACAGTAAAAGTTCCGACACGAATCCAGAGTATCGGTGGCCGCGTGGTTTGGGATGATGCTGGGGCAACTCCAAATGTTCAGATGGTTGCGATGGAAACAGGTTCCGTGCCAGTTCAAATTCAACTTGCGAATATCGCTGCAGAGCCGGGTGGCAAGAAAAGCCCCAAGCACCGCGGGCCAGGTAGCGGGTATATCGTGCAATGCTCTGGAGGACACTACGAGGGTCGCCGCGGAAGTGGTGTTGCGTTTGACCGGGACGGCAAAGAAATCCGATCATTCGAGGGAAACAGTGGCAATGTGACGCATCAACAAAACTTTATCGATGCGGTACGAAAGCGTGATCAAGAGATTCTAAATGCGGATGTCGTGGTAGGAAACGATTCGACCGCGTGGTGCAACCTTGCGAACAGTGCATTTCGTGCTAGTAGAGAGTACGACCCGGATCTTGTGAAACACGGACTTCCATCGATGAAGGCACAAGCCGAACGCTTGGGCATGATTCTGTCTCCTCATGGTGTTGATCTGCAATCAAAAGGAATACAGGCCAGTGCCGTCCTTGAGGTAGACTCAAAAACTGGTCAGTTTGTCGGTGTTGATGCTGAACGGGCCAATCAGTTTTATAAACGGTCGTACCGAACAAATTTTGCTGTACCAAAACTGATGTAAGAAGGTGTCGTAACCCGTTTATTTCGGGCATTCAAGGCATACGCTGTACTGATAACGATGCAACAAAATCATTTTATTGTGTGTGGGCTTGGCCGATTCGGTCTTCGTATTGCGGAACTGCTTGCGAAAGCAGGAAAGCCTGTGGTTGTCATTACTACAGACGCATGTCCCCAAGACCGGTGTGATCAAGTTGAAGGTTTTGGTGCCCGCGTCGTCCAAGGTGATTTTCGTGTTGCATCAGTGCGGGCAAAGGCAGATCTTACCTCTGCGGCGGCAATAATCCTTACCACAAGTAAAAATGCAACCAATCTTGAGGTTGCGCTTGAAGTGCGAGGCGGAGATCCGAACCTCATTGTCGTGATGCGTTATACTGACCAAAAACTGGCACAACGCTTGGAAAAAGATTTTGGTATTACCGCAGTGCTATCGCCATCCGTGCTTGCTGCCGGCGAATTTGTTCATGCTGCCATGCAGCCAACGAGTAAGAAATTTTCAGTTGCCACTCAGCCAGTTCAATTACCACGCGCTCGCGTGCGATATGGGTTCCTAGCAATACCGTGTATTCTTCTGTTGGTTTATACGTCCGCCATCATCATTTTCCGAGCGACGCTTAACCTTTCGTGGATTGACGCTGCCTATTTCACTACCTCGGTTGTGACGACAGTTGGATTTGGTGACTTTAATCTCGAACATGCGCCAGCGTGGCTCAAACTGTTTGGCATTGGTCTCATGTTTGCTGGCATCATGCTCATTGGCATCATCGCCTCGCTTCTGACGTTCTTTATTGTTTCTGGCAGAGCTATGGAACTCCGAAATGAATTTCAAGCTTCACGGAAGAAGGACCATGTCGTCGTGTGCGGCCTCGGCCAGATAGGCGTAGCCATTACACGTGACCTTGTCGAGCAAGGTGTGCCCGTCGTTGCAGTGGACCCAGTGGCGACTGACGACGATCACCGCGAACTCAATCTTCAGTGTCCTCTCATTGCTGGCAATGCAACAAAAGCAACCATACTGAGACGGGCCGGGATTGGGAAAGCTCGTGCGATCATTGCGTGCACCTCTAACGATGCACGTAATCTTGAGATCGGCTTAACCGCTCAGTCAACCGTTGAAGGAAAAAGGGCACGGCGTTTAAGACTTGTGATGCGATGTTTTGATTATGACCTCGCCAGCAGAATTCATCAGATTTCAAGCGACTACATTCTGCTGTCAGAGGCTCAGGTTGCCGCGCCAATGTTCGCGAACACGGCAATCGAAAAGACTTTCGCTACAACGGCGTCCCCGCTTGAACACCCTAGATAAGTTTTGTTTTTCCTGGAACGGCATGGCCTTTCGATGGCAGTGCCCCATCCCAGGTCAGTGATTTCGGAAACAAGTCGAGCGTACTTTGTGTTGTCATGAAGTCCCAGGTGACTTTTTTACCGGTATACGCGGCAACTCGACCGAGCACGCCGACCATTGAACTATCAGCCGTCTGCAGCAGTTCAATGATGGGTGTTTCATTTCGTATTGATTCAATAAGAGCCCGATGTTCTTCACGGTAGGCGTCTTTTATTTTCCCATCCTTCTCCCATATTTTCGTGCCCTTGCTGTCAAAAATACGAGATCCTGAGTTCGCCGCACCAATCTGACACATGCCCTCGGTGCCGTAGATGACATTATCGTTGAGACCCTGCGAGCCCGGAATCTGACGACACATAAAGGAGACTGTACGGCCGTTCGGGTATTCGTAGGCAACAGACATACTGTCCCACATTTCGCTATCTGAGGGTCGAGTAAACCGACCACCCGATGCATATGCAGAGAGAGGGTTGGCCCCCATTACCCAATTAAAGGTGTCGATGTTATGAACCGCCTGTTCGCAGATTTGATCTCCACTGAGCCAGATGAAATGCATCCAATTGGTGAGCTGATATTCGGTATCACTCATGCCCTCTTTTCGTGGCCGGTACCAGATGCCGCCGGTGCAATAACGGGCGGTGATATTAATAATCTCACCGATCGCACCCTTTCGAATCTGTTCAACTGCTGCGATATAATTTATCTGTCGACGATACTGCGTGCCCGTAACAATTGCGGTTTTGTTTTTCTCAGCTAATTCGTGTGACACTTTGCATAGCTGGTATCCTGCCGCATCAACACATACCGGCTTTTCAGCAAAGACGTGCTTCCCTGCTTGGACTGCAGCCTGCACCATAAGTGGCCGAAAGCCTGGGGAAGTCGTCAGGAAAACAACATCAACGTCGGGATCACTGAGTATCTGTTTGTATCCATCAAGACCCGAATACAGCTTTGTGCTCTGTGTGTCCACCTTGTCGGGGTGTTCTTTGGCTATTGACTTGAACAGTCTTTCGCAATTCTCCAATCGGAGATCCGCTGCCGCGACAAGTGTCACACCATCATTAATTGTCAGAGAATCATTGATTGCACCCGAACCACGTCCTCCACAACCGATCACTGCTAGGCGTAGTGGACGCAGTTCCGACTTGGCGGCGGTCGCAGAGTGGACCATTGTCGAGGCGGCAAGTGACGCAACGGCTGTTGTTGACATAAAGCCACGGCGATTGTGTTTCTGAAAGTCAGTTTTTTGCATGAGAGATTCTTTCTGGTGAAGCCTGTGACCTCCCTACCCGAGGAGCGCCTGTTTCATTTGCTTGAGGACAACTTGAAGACGAGAAAGATCACCCCCGCCTACTTCCGCCGCTACCCAACCCGTAAACTGGATTTCCCGCAACGCGTCACGGACGGACTCCCAATCGATATCTCCATCAGTAATATCGACAAATCCTTTTCGCACGCCATTCAGGTCGGCTTTTTCATTCGAATATCCTTTTATATCCAGTTTGACAATTCGCGGTCCAAGGTGTCGAATCCACGTGGCGACATCGCCGTAGCGCGCATGATTGCCAAGATCAAAATAGGCACCCACCCACGGACTGCGAAAACTATCGATGTAGTCTGAAAATGGTTGAACCGACTGATCGCGGGATCCTTTCGGATCATAGAACATGCCATTCCACACATTCTCAAACAGTATTCGTTGGCCAAGTTTGGCAGCGAGAGGAAGCAGTTTCTGAATTTCCTCTCGAGCGCGTGCACCAGCCTCCGGGCCATCGGTCGCGCGTCCCAGGACAATAAGGACAGCACTTCCGCCAGCTGCATGCGACACTTCCATACAATGTCTTACATTTGAGACGGCAGTCTCACGCTCTTTTTTGTCTGGGCTGGTAAGACGCTGTTTCCAGTGAGCATGATTAATCACGTTGTGGACAAAAACACCCGTTGATTCAACTGCTCGTCGTAGCTCATCAGGAGTGACGCTTGCGGCATCATCGAAATCAACGCCATCAAAACCTGCTGTACGTGACAGTTCGAGACGCTTTTCAAGATCCTGACCCTTGATCATTCCGTACTTACATGAAAAAAGAAGGTCACTTTTTTGAGCCGGTGGGTCTGTACTTGGAATCGGTGCAGGCGTGAGGTGATTACTGAGAGGGTCCGCACTCATTACGACACGCTGCGCGTATGCAACAGCGGAAACGGCAGTAAGGCTACTGAGGAACGATCGCCGGGTTTTGGTCATGGGAGCTCTCCTGTATTGACGGAAATGTGATGGTTCGAGGGATAAAGCGTCACGGTTTAGGCCCCAAGTGAACACCGTGGGTTCTGATCCGAAGCCGCAGCGTTGGCACAATCTCGTTCATTCCCCGGAGCATACGTACCTTTGGCGAACCATCGCATCACCAGAAGAGAGAATACCCCAAACGAGCATTTCTTACATTTTCACCGTTTGTGAGTGTGCATTTGCATAGGAAACAGCCGTTCTAGGGCCGCTGCACGCTCCTGCGGGCTCGTGGGCCATCGACCTGCGCGGGCAAGTCTTCCGGTTGTGCCGAGAGTGATTGCTCAGGACATAAGTAAATTCTAAAACACAACACCGAGGCGTTTGTGTTCTCCGTTGAGTTGATGTACTGTAGAAAATTGATGGTTTGAGATGAAGTCTTTTATTTTGTAGTTCCCACGATGGACCTGCACCGCCCGCCTTCATTCTCCGGCGGGTTTGTCTACCCCTTTCGTTATGACCCCGGAAGCGTCTCTGGGTTATTCACATAACGAAAGTACGTACATGACCGAAACAATTCAGGCAGTCTCAGTTACACCCTCCGTTGATTCCAACGCCGTGGGATTCCAGAAACTCAATTTGTCACCAGAAATGCTTGCTTCTGTGCAGCATCTCGGCTTTGAGGCCCCTTCCCCTATCCAAGATGCTGCTATACCAGTCATCCAGGAAGGGATTGATGTGGTTGGGCAATCTCAGACAGGTTCTGGTAAGACGGCTGCGTTTTGTATCCCAATTGTGGAAAAGATCAGCACAAAACAAAGAAAACCTCAGGCGCTTATTCTGACTCCAACCCGAGAACTTGCCAAACAGGTAGGGAACGAAGTCCAGAAGTTCGGGAAGTATAAGAAAAAGCTGAAAACGGCTGTTATTTTTGGTGGCGTGTCTTTTCGGGATCAACTGCGTGACATCCGAGGTGGAGCACAGATTATTATTGCGACCCCCGGACGTCTGCTTGACCATATTGAACAGTCAACCATTGATCTCTCGACGATTGAGACACTGGTGCTTGATGAAGCAGACCGAATGCTGGATATGGGCTTCCGCGATGATGTTGAAAAAATCCTTCGAAAGGCTTCCACGAACCGGCAGACAATATTTTTCTCTGCAACAATAAGCCGTTCAATTAAAACCTTGGTGGAAGAGTTTTCGACAGAACCCCGGTACATCACCGTAAAACAGGATTCTGGCCAAGAAGCACCACTGGTTACCGAAAAAGGTTTCAAGGTCAGGCATCAGATGAAGTTTGATGCTCTGCTCCGTATCCTGCGGTACTACGACGCGCAAAGTGGCGTCATCTTTTGCAATACCCAGCAGATGGTCGAAAAACTCGCCGAAGACTTAGCGAGCAATGATTGTGTTGTTGATCGGCTGCACGGTGGAATGGCGCAAGCGCAACGAGAACGTGTGATGGCCAACTTCAGAAAATCCCGTTTCCATTATCTTGTCGCAACTGACGTAGCAGCTCGAGGAATCGATGTGAACGAACTCGGTGTGGTTATTAATTACGACCTACCGAAAGATCCCGAGGACTATGTGCACCGCATCGGCCGAACTGGCCGTGCTGGAAAGAAAGGTCTCGCAATAAGTCTCGTGACTGGTGCTGGCATGCGGTCGGTATCGGCAATTGAGCGATTCACCGGTTCAAAACTCTCCATTGAGGCTCTGCCTTCGCAATCCGCAATTCGCAGTCTTCAAGGTGAGAAACTACTCGAATCATTTCGTGTTGACCTCAAGAAGACAGAGTTCAGCGTGGAAAAAGAACTGCTCCAACGGCTTTTCGATGAAGGATACCAAGCCGAAGATGTTGCAGCAGCTGTGCTCCATCGAATGTTACCGAAGCAGGATACAACGGACACTGTCTTGGACGAGGATCCAGATGAACGCAGGCACAACCGGCGAAAACGGCGTGAACGGCCTAATTCAAGGCGAGATTCACGAAAAAAACGACGGCCAGAGATTCAGCGTGCTACCGGAAAACGTCCACCCAAAAAAAGAAAGTTTCACGTTAAAGTCCAGAAATAGACGATGAAATTGATCTAACGGCAGTCTGTTGCTGTTGGTACAACCCGTTCGTGGGTTTGGCGAACATAATACTCGCCTCCACGACTGTTTCTTACCAACCCATAGAGCTGTAATAATGTTGCTTCAAGTGTTGTCTTTGGCTGGATGGTTCGCGTCGATGGTTGTTCTGATGTCTCTCATCGAGCATCAGATTCATTGCAGACTTATGCACAAACAACCCCGGACCTCTTTTCTTAAAAACCTTAGGCTTCGGCAGAAGATTTTTACGAGCCATGCCGTTGAGCACCATACTCAGTATCGCAAGGTGTTCCATGACGATCCGATGCCAAAGGGAGAAGATAGGGGCATCCGCTTGAATTTCTGGGAGGGCCTCGTTGAAGGCCTACCGATTGCGATCATCTTGTTCTTTTTTTCTCCGGTAGGAGCTGGCATGTTCATGCTCGTAGTGGCTATTCACCATACGATCTGGAACCAGATTCATCTCGAAATGCACCAGCCGGCCGACAGATTTTTTGCGAATTGGTGGTTGTACAAATTCTGCGCTCGCCATCATTTTCTGCACCACAAATACCCAGATAAAAACTTTAATGTCGCATTTCCCATTGGCGATTACATCTGCGGTACCATCGCAAAGCCGTCTGCAGATGATTGGGAAGCCATGAGGGCTGAAGGTATTGCCTA
>JAQWMC010000135.1 GCA_029246985.1 Pirellulales bacterium | reverse complement strand
CGTAAAGAAGGGGTCATTGGGTTACAACTCCATGGAGGGAAGCCCATGTGGACCGAATTCAGAGATGTTCGTCTCAAAACTAAATAATTCAGCGTTGCATACGTTGCGACTTTCAATATTTAGTATTAGAAAAAAAGAGCAGCCCGTCGGTCCCTACTGGAATCGACGGACTGTCTGTTTTAATAGCGACACGGTTTAGACGAGGTCGTATGCCTGTTCCTGATGTTCGGTCAGGTCAAGACCCATCTGTTCCGTCTCAAGAGATACCCGCATGCCAACAAGTTTGTTGACAATGATAAAGGCGACAATTGAGACAACACCGCTCCAGACGATCGTGACAAGCACACTCTTCGTTTGAGCCCAGACCTGATCCAACATGTCAAGGTCCATTCCAGCGCCACCGAATTGCTCAGCTGCAAAAACTCCTGTGAGAATGGCTCCGATAATACCCCCAATCCCATGAACACCAAAGACATCAAGGCTGTCATCGTATCCGAATTTGTGCTTCACAGTCGTTGCGAAGTAGTAGCACAACAAGGACGAAATTGCCCCAAGTGCGACTGCACCAAGCGGTCCGGCTGTACCACTGGCTGGAGTAATGGCTACCAGGCCAGCGACCGCTCCAGTTGCTATACCAAGCGCCGAAGCTTTGCCATGCGCCCAGAGTTCAATAAGCATCCAGACGGTTGCGGCAGTGGCTGCGGCGATATGAGTCACCAGGAGTGCCATTGCGGCAGTTCCATCAGCAGCCAGTTCACTGCCGGCGTTAAATCCGAACCAGCCGACCCACAGCATGCCGGCACCCATTACGGTAAATGGAAGATTATGCGGGCGCATCGGCTCCTTTGGAAAGCCTTTACGCGGCCCAAGGAGTAGGCACGTAACCAGGCCGGCGATCCCGGCGTTGACGTGAACAACCGTGCCACCTGCAAAGTCCAAGACACCCCAATCTGCAAACAGGGCACCATCGCCTGCCCATGCCATATGGCAAATTGGCAGGTAGGAGAACGTAAACCAGAGAATGCTGAAGAGCATCATTCCGGAAAACTTCATTCGTTCGGCAAACGCTCCAACGATAAGAGCTGGTGTGATGATGGCAAACGTCATTTGAAATGCCACAAAAAGGGATTCTGGAATAGAACCGCTTACGCTATCTACGGTGATGCCCTTGAGGAAAATTTGGTCAAAACCACCAATAAATTTCTGGAGGTTCCCTCCGTTTGAAAAGGCGAGACTGTATCCGTAGGCAACCCAGAGAAGTGTCATCACGCCAGCTAATGCAAAGCATTGCACGAGCACAGAAAGAACATTTTTGGATCGAACGAGTCCACCATAAAAAAGCGCAAGTCCCGGAAGAGTCATGAAAAGAACCAGAGCCGTTGCCACAATCATCCAAGCGGTGTCGGCTCCGTTAACAGTTGCAACAGTATTTTCAGATGCCATTAGCGGAGTCGCTTGCAAAAGGCAAAAAATGCCAGCAACCACCCCCATCCGCCAAGGAGAGGTCGTACTCATTGATATGTGCATGGGATATTCCAAATAGTTGTCAATTTTTAGAAGGATTTCGCCAAGTCCGCCTACCTGACGGTTACATAAGGGCAGAGCGTACCATGCAGGGTGGGAATCCGTCATGGGTGCTGATGAAAGCGTGCAGGGGGTGAGCAGAAATTTCATGCCAAAGCCTGCAAAAACTATACTTATCCACCCTGGCGGTCTTTTTGGAGGTGTTTGGTAAAAACTTTGGCTCGAACGATAGGTCTTTCGTAAGAAGAGTTGGAGCTATGTTCTGAGATCACGTTTCGCCCAGCGTGAAGCACCACGCTCTGCACCAGTCTGCTTGGAGGTGTGTTAGTTCGGGGAAACATCAGGCACGTCAGATTTTACATGAACATCCATCTGTGGAAAAGCGATTTCGATATTCTCCTCAGCGAAGCGTTCAGCGATAGCATTGTGGATTTCGTTAATTGTTGAAAAACGATTATCTAAACTTGCGAGATAGAACCGGACGGCAAAGTTCAACGTCGAGTCACCAAATTCATCAAACGTGACAATTGGAGCAGGTTCCTTCAGGATGTGTGGTGTTTGGTTACAGATTTCTTTCAATACAGCACCAACGTGTCGTGTATCTGTGCCGTAGGCAACACCAACGCGAACGAGGGACCGGTTGACTGAGTCTGACAGTGTCCAATTAATAACACGACCTGTGATCAAATCTTTATTTGGAATGACATATTCTTGTCTGTCATAGGTTGTAACCGTTGTCGCCCTCATCCGAATTCGGGAAACAACACCCGTAACAGTATCAATTGTGACAACATCTCCAACACGAATTGGTTGTTCAAAAAGAACAATTAATCCACAGACAAAATTGGCAACAACCTCTTGGAGACCAAAGCCGAGTCCAACACTGAGGCCAGCAGCAAGCCATTGAACACTACTCCAGCGGAGCCCTAGCGTTCCTGCCACAACGATCACCCCACAGAAAGCAAATATGTAGCTGATGAGTGTGTTCATCGCATATCGTGCAGCATTATCTAGAGGAAGCCGCTGAAGGATGAGTGCCTCGAGGAGTCCGGGGGTGTTCCGGACAAGAACGAATGTGATTAACAATGTTGGTAATGCAATAAGAACATTGCTTAATGCAACGGTGCTAACAATGGTTCCATCCGGTGCGGTTTCCTGCCACAGGACAATGGAGTCAAGGAAAGACAGGGCCGGTAGTACGGGTCCCCAGATCCAGATAAGGCCAAAGAAGAGCACGATGATTACAGCTGCGTTGATTAACCGGTGAGTCTGCTGATCAATGGCAGAGAGTTTCATCTGGTTGACATCAAGGATTTCAGCCTTTGCGCCTGACGCCTCCGCCTGTTCTTTGATCGCGACCTGTTCCTTCAGTTGCCGTAATGCGATTCGTCTTTTTGAGACAAGGAGCCATCGCTCAGCGATGCCTTGAAGGACAGATGCAGCAACCGCAAGCCAGATAGTCTGATACAGCGAAATGGTCAATTGCCCAGCCGCGTAGGCGTAGCCCGAAAGACTGAGCCCGGCAAGGAAAATAGGAATTGCAATGAGAAGTGGCCGCCAGATCCATGTCAGTTTGGCCAGGAGGCTGTCCGGCTGAGTTGCTTCAAGGCCTGCGACCACGCCTGTCTTTTTTCCAAGTAGTTTCCAGAGCGTGCTGGCAATGAAAATCATTAATAGCGCAAATACAATACGCGCTAGTGCTGAAACCTCACGGTGCACATATCGCTCCAGGAGAAGAAACGTTGCGAGGAAAACAAGAGTCAGTCCGATCCATCCGAAGCGTCGGACGGCTTGCCCGAGTGGCTTGATGACTAGCTCAGGCCAGCCGAAGTGTGCAGTCGCGACGCCATGTGGCCGTATCAGTTGTCGCAGTATTTCAAGTGGAAGAAAAACCAGCGCCGTTACTCCGAGTGCATCAGCGATTGATGCTTCTGTTGACTCGGGTTCGGCATAATGACCAAGAAACCACGAGATGGCAGTCAGTGCAAGCCATACAGGAAGAGCAGCAACAATGGTGTAGCAGACGCCCTGAATCGTCGGCCATAGCCGCATGGCATTCGAGCCACTGATGGAACTGCTCAATGCCGTAATTCTGCGGATAAAATATCTGTACGATAGCCCGAGTGCCAGAGTGATCAGAAGGAAGGAAGTTGCAAGGTAAGGTTTTGCCTTAACGTTGGTCCAGAATGAGGTGAAAACCCTAGCAACAGGATGTGTTTCGAACTGCTTTACGACTGTCACTAGTCGGGTTGCGTCCGAGAATCCTACTGGTTTGTCACTACGAACCCAGAGAAGATTGGTATCAATGAGATGCTGATATTCATCGATTATGTGAGAAAGTTGCTCCAAGTTGACGCCCAATGGAATAAGGATGTCAACGAGGCAACGATCGATATCAAGACTCATCGCACTAAGGATTTTCTTCCGTGCTGTAAGTATCTTTTTTTGGTCCGGAGTTTGAGCCGAATTGAGTTCCTGGTCGGCTTTATCAATCTCGGTGTCGATGTCGCCAAGAATATCTTGTGCACTGTCAACCGCGTTTCCTTGAGAATACGATTGGCTCAACATTGCTCGTTCCCGATTCAGCATGACGTGTTTTCTGCGCAACAGGTAACCGGCAGTTCGGCTTAACCCTGATCCAGTTGCTCTGTCTGCGTCTACAAGCGATGCAGTCTCTTGAAGGTCATCCCGTAGGCTATTTGTTTTTTCCTTAAGGGAGAGCAGTTGGGTGCTCCATGACTCTGCACTTGCAACGGTGAGTGGCCACAGATCAAGTAGCTCGAAAAAATGCTCGTAATCATTCTGGGCAGAAAAATCAGCTTCCTTTACTGATCCACGATACTGTGTGATTTCGTTCGTTATTTCGTCTGTATGGCGTCGTGTTACCCACGCGGTGACGTTGGTTATTGCCTTTGACAGCGCATCCGCACGCTTGTCGAGAGCCGCCTTCTCTAGTGGAAGGACACTTGCCTCAGCATCGTATGTTGCAATTTTTTGCCGAGAGAGCTCGAGGGTAGTCTCGAGTTTTTCCCGTTTGGCGACTGTTGCTTGTTTCAGTGCTGCGGCAAGTACAGGATTGGAATCGGCATTCTCTTCTGGGATCGCTAATGAACCCAGTTCCTCTTCGGTCTGAGCTATCTGAACGGGTAGTGCTTTGGTTTCCGTACGACGGACATTGAGTTGCTGCTGGATTTGGTTTGCTTGAGTTGTTGTTGAAAGAAGAGTTGTATTCAGGGTTCTTAAAAGTTCTTCAATTTTTACAGCATCACTTTCAGGAGTAACTCCATCAAGCGGAATGGTGATCGGAGCTTCGTCACTAGACTCAGCAGAATTTTTGCGTTGCTCCGAGGATTGCGCGGCTTTGATAAGCTGCTTGATTTGCTGTTGGTCTTCGTCTCTGCATTCGATGTCTTTTAGAGTGGAGGTGAGGACCTCCTGGCAACGAGTTCGCAGCTCTTCTGGAAGTGAGTTATCAGTACGTACGGCGTCAATTGCTTCACGAACTTTGGCCGCATCAATGGTTGTGGAAGATGAATCGTTCTTTGAATTGTCTTGTAGCTTTTTTTTGGAGGGTTGCGGCTGTTGTTGGCTCGTGGAGGGTTCAGGACGTTCTTCGTCAGAAGGTGATTGCGCTGCATGAGACCGCGTCGCCATGGTCAGGAGGCAAAGAAGCCCCACTACACAGAACGTGCCGCATAACCGATACAAAAGAGGCTTTCGGGAGATCTGGTATTGCCTGCGAACTGGCACCGTATGCATCGGATCAAAGCTCATCAAAATAGGGCTTTTCAATATAGGGGTCCTTGGAGATGTGTTGAATACCGCAGTTTTACCCTGAAAAAAGCAATAATATTTGGAAAATAGTTGATCATTTGCGAACTGGGCTGTAGGGTTCGATGAGAAAGCTGACCCACTTGGAGATGCTACTGAATGTTGTTTATGATCTGTGCAGCTACTGTTGCTGCCTAGATTGTGCCTAAGGAATGGGGTATACGTGTCCGTCGAGAATATTTTTGAGTGTCAGTTGGAAAATGATCAATTAGCGGTACAAGACGGACTTCAGCTTCTTGAATTCGCTCCTCAGAAGCGACCTTTACTCGAGGAAGTACTAGAGGGACTCACTCCGAAGGAAAAGTCACTTCCTGCGAAGTTGCATTACGATCAACGCGGAAGCATGCTATTTGAACAAATCTGTGAAGTGGATGAGTACTATATCACAAGGACTGAACTCGCACTGATGCGGGAGATATCTGGTGCTCTTGGAGATGCCTTCGGTAACGGCTGCATGCTCATTGAACCCGGTAGCGGTGCAAGCCTGAAAACGGATCTTTTATTAGCCTCCATGCCAGACCCGGCTGCCTATGTTCCAGTGGATATAAGCCGCGACTTTCTTCTCGAGTCTGCAACTGCGATTGCAGACAGGCATGACATTGAAGTGCTCCCTGTCTGGGCGGACTTCACAAAAGGACACCCAATTCCAGCATGTGAAGCAGCAGTTCGTTCTCGAGCAATCTATTTTCCTGGTTCAACAGTCGGTAATTTCAGTCGATCTGAAGCAGCCTCACTTCTACGAACGTTTGGAACCATGATACAGGAACAGCCCGACGATGAATGTACTGGTGTAACTGGCGCAGTTGTTGTTGGTTTCGACTGCAAGAAAGATCAAGGGCGGATGGAAGCTGCTTATAACGACGCCGAGGGGGTTACTGCAGAATTTAACTATAATGTTATCGATCGACTTGCAAGCGAACTTGGTGTTGCACTTGACCGTAACAAGTTCACATTCCGTGCCGACTGGGTTGAAAATGAAGGTGCCATTGTCAGTCGACTGTGGGTCGATGAAGGTCACTCAGTTGAGATGGCTGGTAGCGTGGTCACGTTTGAAGCCGGCGAGGCAATTCGTATGGAGGAGTCCCACAAGTACACTCCGGATGAGTTCAAGCTCCTTGCAGAAGAGAGTGGTCTTGCCATGGAGAAAATCTGGACAGATGACGCTGGTGACTTTGCTGTGGCATGCTTGCGACCACTGTCAGTTTGACACGATTGCTACGTAGAACACTGTCCGTGTGGTTAGGAGTTATCCGGAGAACATGCGCGTTCCCGCTATAGAACTCATTGCTCTTACGAAGTGTTTTGGCAATTCCGATGAGCCTGCAGTGAAATCAGTCGATCTTTCTGTAGCCCAGGGAGAGGTCTTGGCGATTGTTGGTGGATCGGGCAGTGGAAAAACGACAACGCTGAAGATGATCAACAGGCTTATCGAGCCAACGTCCGGCTCAGTGAAGGTGATGGGCGAAGACGTCACGAATGTTGATCCGGTTGGTCTCAGGCGGTCAATCGGATACGCCTTTCAGGGTGTGGGGCTCTTCCCTCATATGACTGTCGGCCAAAACGTTGGTGTCACGCTCCAGTTATTGGGATGGACCAAAGAGTCGATTGTTGAACGTGTCAGTGAGTTGCTCGCAATGGTGGATCTCCCGGCTCCTGAATATAGAGATCGCCTTCCATCAGAACTTTCCGGTGGGCAACAACAACGGGTGGGATTTGCAAGAGCTCTTGCGTCGAGTCCGCAGGCGATTTTGATGGATGAGCCATTTGGTGCACTCGATCCAATTACACGTGATGCGTTGCAACAAGAGTTCCGATCACTCCAAAAGAAATTGGAGTTGAGCGTGGTTCTGGTGACACACGATATGTCAGAGGCGGTACTTCTTGCTGATCGTATTGCAGTAATGCACAAAGGTGAACTCGCACAAGTTGCAAGCCCCAGAGTCTTGTTAACATCCCCCATCAATGAGTATGTCGCCCAACTGATTGATACGCCTCGTCGTCATAGTGACTTTATTGAGTCGCTGCTTCATGGAAGTGTTGCTGGAGGTGAGCCATGAGTCCCCGACTCTATCTTTTATTTGAACAGTTGCCGGATCTCTTGGGCGGGCATCTAACGCTTGCTGTTCC
The DNA here is from genome assembly GCA_029246985.1 of Pirellulales bacterium. Lineage (GTDB taxonomy): Bacteria > Planctomycetota > Planctomycetia > Pirellulales > UBA1268 > UBA1268. The sequence goes on along the minus strand of JAQWMC010000135.1, from coordinate 612 downwards.
AGCGATATTTTTCGGGGTCCTCATCAGCCTTCCTCTGGGCGTACTCTGTGTGAAGTCTGCGACGATACGCGGCCCTGTCATGTCATTGGTGTCGCTGGTGCAAACAGTTCCAAGTATTGCGCTATTAGCTATCATGGTTGCCTTGTTGGGGGGTACCATCGGCTATTGGCCAGCATTTATAGCATTGCTGATTTATAGTATTTTACCAATTATACGAAATACTATTGTCGGCTTGGAGTCTGTCGATCCAGCCATGAGTGAGGCAGCGAAAGCTGTTGGTATGCGGCCGCTGCAGCAACTGAGCCGGGTTGAATTGCCACTTGCTTTCCCTGTTATTCTTGCAGGCATACGGACAGCGACCGTATGGGTTGTCGGTATTGCGACGCTTTCAACTCCTGTTGGTGCACCGAGCCTCGGCAATTACATTTTTAGTGGTCTCCAGCTTCGAGACTGGCAACGCGTGATTTTCGGTTGTGTTGCCACAATGACATTGTCGCTTGTCCTGGACCAACTGATTGCCGTCATTGAGAAGAGTCTTCAATCACGACGAAAAATCTCGCTCATTCTCGCGTCGTGTGCCATTGTTGCCCTCGTTGCGGTTGGTATCGTGCC
>JAQWMC010000119.1 GCA_029246985.1 Pirellulales bacterium | reverse complement strand
GAGAACCCTCGCCTGGTTGAGAACCCTCGCCTGGTTGAGAACCCTCGCCTGTTTGAGAACCCTCTCCTGGTTGAGACCCCTCGCCTGTTTGAGACCCCTCGCCTGGTTGAGACCCCTCGCCTGATTGAGACCCCTCGCCTGATTGAGAACCCTCGCCTGATTGAGAACCCTCGCCTGATTGAGAACCCTCGCCTGGTTGAGAACCCTCGCCTGGTTGAGAACACTCGCCTGGTTGAGAACACTCGCCTGGTTGGTCTTTTTTCTCTGCACGAGACGAATCACCTCCCTCGTCATTGCCGTCAGCTGACTCCCTGCGTTTATGCTCAAGAATTCGCTCGATTGCCTCCCCATCGTCTACGCCATCAGCAGACAGAGGATCTGCTTCCATTCCATCTCGATTACCCTTGGCATCGTTCTGCGACTGGCCCCGAACCCCTTCGTCTTCATTCTTTTCACCTCGTGACTTCTCACTGCCGCTATCTTGTTGCCGAGCCCCCGATTCATTCTGGCCAGACCCACTTTCTGTCGATTGTGTTTCCTGAGTTTTATCAGTTCGATTTACATTCGACTCACCTTCATTACCAGTGGCTTGCGGTTCACCATTTGAACCACCATTGTTTTCTTCAGCCGACATGCCACTTTGCTGACCCTGTCCCTCTTGCTCACCAGCACTTCCGCTCGCACTCTGATCCTTCTCCTCCGCAATATCATTGCTCATTGTTTCGCTAGTCTGCTGTTGAGCCTGACTGTCCTCATCTGAGTTTTGCTTCTCCGGAGTGCCTTGGGACGGCTTCTCTTCTGAAGAAGTCTTCCCATTCGAGCCACCCGTTACATCACGGGACGGATTCTTATCTGATGGTGGTTCGGACTTTCTATCTGGCCACAATTCTTCTGGTTCCTTCGGCGCGGGGCTTTGTTCATCAATTATGAGTCGCCGCCAAGTCGTCGCTGTACTGTTTGGCTCCGGCTTTCGGTTGTCATAGACCACCGCTCTGTACTCAATTACCTTCGCACCAGGAGCGTCCTGAGCGGGCACAATACGAGTACTGACCCGAACTTCACCATCTCCATTCATCCGATTTCCTGTGGCACCTGGCTGCCATAGAACTTTATCCTGAATGAGACCAGACCCTTCAGGGCGAGTCTCAACAGCAACCTTGGAAAGTGCATAGTCGGGATCAATCGCCCGTACTCGAATCCTCATTGCAGCGAGAGAAGGCATTCGCTCTGAATCTGCCTCTGGAAGTTCAATGGCGACTTCCGGGGCTAGATCCGGGAGAACCTCTATGCGGTGGGTGAGCGTTTCATCAATTACAGGAGCACGTTGCGAACTGTTTTCAGAACGAGAGCGAAAACGTAGTTGGTATGTGGAATGTTCAGCCGACGTGCGGTCTGCCGCCAACCGTAACCGAAGAACCCCTGTAGCGGCATGCTGATTTGCACTCGTTACAACCAACCGCAAATCATCAGGACGTTTGGTATTGAGGAAGTTGATCCAGGCTGCATCAAGCGGCTGATTCGACTCAACTTCGAGTTGCGCTTCAGTACCCTCGATTGCTCGAAGATCACCCTGCCACTCAACAATCTGATCAGGCTGGCCGGTATATTCTGGAAAAACATATCGCACTTTTTTTACTAGGAGTGAGGGAGCATCAACTACTCTTACATCAAAAGGCTCTGCCCGTGCATCACCAGCTTCAAGTGTCACTCGTACTGACCGGGCAAGCCCAATACCACTCGAAGGGAGCCTTACCCAATGCAACTCACTGTCTGGCTGTTTCCGAAGATTTGCCTTCCATGGCTTCACCTCAGGATCACGTTTCCCATTTTCGAGTAATGAAGATACGGTCACAAAAGGGATCTCATCGTCCCTCAAGTAGCTTATCTCTGCCGACACAACTATTTGCCGACCTCGAATGAGTTCAACATTGCCTTTGTGCCACTGAAGGTGCTGTCTGTCATCGAACATGTAGTTGCCAGGGGGTAAGGTGTTCGGGGCATTCTCTTCACCAGAAACCGTAGCCCAATAACACTCAATGTCCTGAACAAAAACACGAGAAGGCGCCGCCCAACCAGACCAAGGGGCAAAGAGTCTTGCCGCTGTGATGAATGGATTCTTCGGAGAGAGCAACGCGTAAAGCGTACCTGCAAAAACAAGACACGCGAGGATGGTTGCTAGAGAAATGAGATGCTGTTGGTCAATGACTGCATCCGCCGGGATGGCTGTCATCTGACTCGCTGCTCTTTTATCGAGCGACCGTGTTATGAGATCTTTGTGTGGGTCAGTTCCATCCGGATTCACAAGAACCGCATTGACTAAGTCATTATGAAGCTCTGGGAACTCAAGCTCGATTGATCTCGCCGCGTATAGAACATTCACTCGATATCGGAGAATTGGCACAAGTGATTTCAACGTGAGCAATCCAGCCCCAAAAAGACCGACAAATAGCCACGTCCAGCGAAGCCAGGCAGGCATTCCGCCGGTTATCAACCAATGTTCGAAAATAACACCGAAGAGTAACCAACCAAATCCTGCAATAGCCGCCGTCAGAAAAAAAGTTGCAACCGCCACACTTTTGTAATTTGAACTCGTTTCAGCAAGCCGTTTATCAAGATATTTCGCGGCCCGCGAACGGTTCGCCCCCTGCCAATCATGCAGTACTAACTCAGAGTCAGTTTGGTTGCCTGCTATTGCCATGGGATGTCTCACTTTGCTTCAAACACCGTCAACTCCGTAAAGGAGCGGGCATATCCGGGGGCCCAAATCCACCTGCCTTTTGACTCGTCTATTTCTTGCCACAGGCATGGAACACGTTGACGTCACTAGAATAACTCTCCTATTGTACGACTCACAGCTGAAAAAAACCGCTTATTGTAGAATTGGGCCTAATTTCAAGATGCTTCCTGATGCAGAGAGTTTTCGACGACTGGTTGACGGAAGGACCACTGGTCTGGTTGCTACCCTTGGTCGGACTGGTCTCTCTGCAATTGAACTTCCGTATGCGGCTCTCGTTCGATTGCGGAATTATGGCTATGACCATGACCTTGTCACCGTGAATCATGCATCCGTGCCTGTTATTTCTGTCGGAAATCTCACCCTTGGTGGAACTGGCAAAACACCACTTGTTGCATGGCTGGCGCAATGGTTCGCGCAACACAACAAAAAACCTGCCATCATCAGTCGTGGCTACAAAGCCGAAAAGGGACAACTCAGTGACGAAGCAGCAGAATTAAAAATTCTCTTACCAACTGTTCCTCACTTTGCAAATAAGCGAAGAACTATTGCAGCAGAGGATGCCGTTGCAAAAGGTTCGGATGTCTTGCTTCTCGATGACGGATTCCAGCATCGACAAATCAAGCGTGATATTAATTTAGTCACAATTGATGCAACTGATCCGTTCGGTTGTAATCGCCTTTTCCCCCGTGGGCTTCTTCGCGAACCACTTGGAGGATTGAGCCGAGCAGACGCTTTGATTCTGACACGGACAGACCAGGTCTCAACGAAGACAATAAATGAAATTCGAGAACGATGCTTTCAGTTTGTGGGATCACCGAATAAACCATGGATTGAAACAGAACACAAACCGTTAAATCTTCGGTTTATTGACGGAACCGTACAGCCCCTAAAAACACTTCAACACAATCGCACACTAGCATTATCAGCAATTGGGAACCCGGCCGCTTTTCATACCACTCTGAAGACACTCGGACAGGAACCGGTTGCCACCCTCACCTTCCCTGATCATCACACGTACACCACCGATGACATTCACCACATTTCAGAAGAGGCTGAAGCTGTGGGTGCTGAAATCGTCGTGACAACACTGAAGGATCTCGTCAAACTTCCTGAAGCAGGCTTTCACGACAGACCGCTTTGCGCACTCGAGATCGGCATACATTTTCAGTCGGGACTTCAGGACCTTGAAACTCTTCTGGAGAAGATTCCGTAACAGCCCGGAAGAAAGTGTCGCAACGCATTTTCTGCGAGGAACTACTTTTTCTTTTTCTCATTGTGGAGAGTATGACGACGAAGTCGTGAAGAATACTTCTTCAGATGAAGTTTTTCTCCGCCGGACTTACGACGCAACGTATAGTTCACGTCACCGGTCTCTTCACACACAAGGTGAATCACTTCCAGCTTTTTTTTACTCTTGGCCATTCAATCAGATCTCAAAAAGGGCAAACAACGGCGACACTTCGCAAGCGAGTCTCGCCCAAGCCTCTTAAAATAGAGGCTTCGTAACGCCTTCGCAAGCGGTGGCCGTCGTACCCGGGTTGAAAAAGGTCACATCTGACTAATCCTATGGAGCCTCTGCCACGTCACGGTCGATGTTTAAAAAGACTGTTTCTTACTAAAAACATGGCACTTCTCCTCCAAGAGGCGTACCATCCACCGATCAGCACTCTCCCAAGACATAGGTCTGGCACCATCAAACGTAATGGCGAGCACAAAACCACCCTACGAAGAAGATCCGTTGAAAAAGCATCGCATGGATTCTGCAACTGCGGGGAATCATCGTGAAGAAACCGGGTGGGCGGAAAAAGTCACTGCAAGCAATAGTGTTCGGTCTGTCTACCTCAGCCTTACGACACATCTCATCATTGCAATTATTCTAACGCTCTGGGCCATATCCCCTGAGAGTCAGTCGACTCGCTTATCCCCGGTTATCATTGATTTCGGCACTGAGCCAGAGAAGGAATGGGGAGAGACCAACGGCGACGATAACATTGCGACCCTACTTACAGAGGCGGATGAAAAAGATGATCCTCTTGAAATGTCAGAAGAACGCTCTGATTCAAGTGAGGAAGAAGTCACGGCTCCTGATGAAAACCAGACGAATCAACAGATGCAAACAGCCGACCCTGATAAGGAAATGGTTCCTGACAGTCCTGTTTTCGAAAAAATCGCTACGAAACCAAAGCCCACCCCCCAACAGGTGAAGCCCAAGGAACAACCGGATAACAAAAAGAACGACATGCAGAGAGGTGGCGGCACCATGGCAACTGCTTCAAGTGCGGATGCCAAAGTCGCTCTATCACAACGTTCGGGGGCCGCACGAGGAGAAACAGTACGTGCTCGTGGTGGTTCACCAGCGAGTGAGGCCGCAATTGAACGTGGACTTTTGTGGCTTGCACGGCATCAAGCAGCAAATGGTGCCTGGTCGTTTGAGCATCCTCACTGTATCGATCCCTTCGGACGGCCTTCGCAACAGTGTCTCTGTCGAACCAAGGGGTATATAGAAGGTCATACCAAAGCAAGCACATCTATCGCTCTCCTACCGTTCCTTGGGGCTGGAAATACACATTTGGATGGCCCCTACAAAGAAGTTGTGTACCGAGGACTTGAGCAACTTAAGACAATACTCGACATCGAACTAAAAGAACTTCATCCTGACAGTCCTGACTTTGTCTCCACTTTCTCTGGAGATCTTTATGGGTATGGGCTTACAACCCTTGTCATGGCTGAAGCCTTTGGCATGACTGGTGACCCCGACCTTGAACGCTACGTGAACGCATTGACTGTGTTTCTTGCACGACACCAACACCCACTTGGCGGGTGGCGTTACGAACTCGGTCAGCCAGGAGATATCACGGTCACCGGATGGCAGGTAGTCGCCCTCAAGAGCAGCCAACTCGCCGGGGCGGCAGTTCATTCTGATATCTTTCGTCAAGCAGATAAATTTCTTGATAGCCTCACACCACCTACCCCCCTGAGTCGTCCGGGGCGGGCTCAAGTTGTTGCGAACAAGATCGGCGGTATGAACCGTGATCCAACGCGTTATCATTACCTCGCTTCGTTTGCAAACTCTACAACTCGGGAACCTGGAGAATGTACGACTGCAGTGGGCCTACTCTGCCGACTCTATACAGGGTGGAACAGTAATGACCCAAGACTTCTCCAAGGGGTCAACCAACTCCTCAAATCAAATACACATCCTGCACTGCTGCTCTATAGAAACTTTTACCTCGCACAAATTTTGCTTCATATCGACCATCCTGCATGGGAGCAATGGAACCGGCGAAATCGAGACTATCTTGTACGAATGCAGGTCACTGAAACAACGAGAATGAATCAACGCAATCCCGCGTTTGGTAGTCCTCCCTGTGAAATTGGCAGTTGGTACCTAACCAACCCTATTGGCGCTACTAAGAACGCTATTCGTGACCGCCACCTTGCCCCCGCAGGTAGACTCGCTCACACGGCACTTGCCATTCTTACGCTGGAGGTCTATTACCGATTACTGCCGATTTACAAACCGGTAGCAATTGAATAGCCATACCCAAAGCCAAAAACTTCATGCGATTACAAACATTTTTTTGGCTCGCTGCTGCTCTAGCAGTCGCCTTCTCTGCCATTAACTGGCTAGGACTTGCCGGCTGGCTGGCTACGCTCGTGATATTTGGCAGCCTTGCCATGCATATCGCGGGAAATGCAATTGGCACCCGTATGCGAGAAGCAACGGATCGTGATCTTTCTCGTACTCATCAACGAACATCTGTCATTAATGTTCCGGCTCCTTCCCCTTCTCATCTCGAACGGCACTCACGAACAGGTTGGCTTTTACCAATATCGGTGAGCATTGGCGGATTGATTGGAGGAGTATCAGGTGCAATCGCCTTATCTCTTATGACATCCTCATCTTTTGCAGGAACACTTCTGGGAGGACTCTCTTCAGCTGTGCTTGGCGGTATCTTCGGTTTTCTGATTGCCAGCTTTGTTGACATCTTGAGGACGTCTCTACGTGAATCTCTTGATGCGGAACGAAGAAGTACAGAAGAGAACCAAAAATAGTGTCTGACTGGCCGTTTCCTGCTCAATTAGGCCAGCTTCGGTGCATTCCGTACGTCTCGCCGGGGAAGTCCATGAACGCCGTGGAAAGTACACGAATACCGTGGTAAATTAAATATCCTACTTTTTGGAAAAATAACGAAGGAAGTCAGCAGTTATGTCAAAACCTCACCGAACAATCAAAAAAGCAAATCATGGCTCAAGGCCAGCGAACAGTAAGGCAAGAAAAGCAAAACGAAAGCACATCAAGACGTAACAACC
>JAQWMC010000117.1 GCA_029246985.1 Pirellulales bacterium | reverse complement strand
GGCGCTGCTTCAATGCTCGTTGCTGCGGCCGAACTAACCAGCACTCGAGCCATTGCCAGATTTGGAGAAGAAACTCGCCAAGCAGTTGCAGTCGCTTCGCTTGAGCCCTGGACGCAATTTGCAATCGCAATCGGTCTAGCGTGCTTTATTGGATCGGTTACTTTGACCGGAAGTCTTGTCGCATTCGGGAAACTTCACGAGTTGCCGCAATTTAAGAAGCCATGGGACAACCCCAATAGAAAATGGATTAGTCTGGCACTTGCACTCGTTGCTCTTTTTCTCATGTGGGGAGTGTTCAGCACATCCCAGCTACTGTTCTTCCTTCTTCTTGTACTTGTTGCAGCCGCCCTTGGAGTCACCCTCACGCTTCCAATCGGGGGAGCTGACATGCCAGTGGTTATCTGCCTACTCAACAGTTACTCGGGGCTAGCCGCTGCAGCCGCCGGTTTTGTTATCGATAATTCCGTTCTGGTAATTGCTGGATCACTTGTTGGAGCGAGTGGCCTCATTTTGACGGCTATCATGTGTCGGGCCATGAATCGCTCACTCGTTGGCGTCCTGTTCGGTGGCCTGGGTACGACCACTACCATCGATGCTGACGAAGTCTATGCTGGCAAGATAAAGTCTGCGGACACTGAAGAATTAGCCATGGTACTTGAGCAGGCAGATCGTGTTGTCATTGTGCCAGGCTACGGTTTGGCTGTCGCTCAAGCACAGCATGCGGTCCGGGAACTCGCTGATGTCCTTGAAGAGCGAGGCACATCTATTGCGTATGCGATCCACCCGGTTGCCGGCAGAATGCCAGGGCATATGAACGTGCTGCTCGCTGAGGCCGATATACCGTATGAACAACTCTGTGAAATGGATGATATTAACCCCACTTTCCCTGAAACCGATGTGGCCATTGTTATCGGTGCCAACGACGTCGTGAACCCTGCTGCTCGGAATGATCCCGATAGCCCAATTGCAGGCATGCCCATACTCGATGTTGATAAAGCGCAAACAGTCATTGTGATCAAGCGATCGCTTTCGCCTGGTTTTGCTGGAATCCCAAATCCACTTTTTGCCGCAGACAACACATTGATGTATTTTGCTGATGGGAAAAAGGCATTGATCGACTTAACTGCAGCCATTGCAAGAGACTAGCCTTCACAACACGGCTGACCAAAGCGAATCTGACAACAGCATGCCAGAACGAGTCAGTCGAATGCGGCGGCCGTCATCTTCGGCAAAGCCAGCGGCAACCCATTCTTGAATTGGCTTCTTGGCTAAATCATCAACCTCAAAACCACTTGCTTGAAAGAATGCCAAGCGGTCTACGCCACATCGTCGGCGAAGACCAAGAACGAGTCTTTCTCGAGCAGCTCCCTCTGACGTCATCGTGTCAACATCGCCGGTAACATTTCGATCATTGAGTAGTTTTTGTATCCAGGCACTCACGCTTCTCACATTTGTCGTTCTTTTCCGTCCATCGAACCGAGCGGCGCCGGGACCAAATGCTTCCCATGCCCGGCAATCCCAATAGGCTTCATTATGCCGGCAGGTCATAGCCGGCTGAGCAAAGTTTGAGACTTCATACTGCTGATATCCCGCAACGGACAACTGATCTATCACCAACTCATACATTTCTCGTTCAAGATCTTCGACAACTGGAGTGAGCATTCCCCGTGCACGCTTTCCCCAAAAAGCAGTTCCTACCTCCCACGTCAAACAGTAGACAGAAACATGATGGGCGCAGAGGGAAATAATCTCCTCAACATCGCGAGCAACCAGATCAAGCGTCTGCTCCGGAACAGCTATTATGAGATCGACGCTTACCGTTAAGTCAGATTCCCTTAACAGATCCATCACCCGCCGCACATCACTCTCTCGATGGTCACGATCAAGTTTTTCGAGTGTTATTGAGTTAAGAGACTGAACACCTAGGCTAACCCGATTAATCCCACACGCATGAAATGCTTCGATCATAGCTTCGGTAACGTCTAACGGATTCGCTTCGATCGTCACCTCGGCGACTGGTGAGGGCTGCAAGGCGTCATGAAATTCTGAGAACAAACGCTTCACACCGTCGGGCCCCAGATGCGTCGGGGTACCACCTCCGAGATACAGTGTGTCCAATTCGATTGGCTGGCTAAGCCGCTTTAGTTCAACACCTAAGGCTGTGAAGTAGTCATCAAAAAGATCGTCTCGTCCGGCTACTAACGTAAAATCACAATAACCACAGCGATGACGACAAAAGGGTACGTGAACATAGGCATGCCGAATACAACTGCTCACAGCCACACCTGAAGGCGGCCATCTAATAGATCTGGCAACCTCTTTGAAAGTATTTGCCTGATGCGTTCATCCGTATATCTTGTGGAATAATGAGCTGCAATAATCACCTCGTTCTGAAAGCGTTCTCGACGAGCAAGAAAGTCCTCGAGGTGCATGTGGCCGTATTTATGAATATTCTCACGGCGGTGACTCTTCGCAACAAACGTCATCTCTGTGATTAAAATCATTGCTTCATACATGGCTGGACATCGATCTAATCCATCCGGATTGGAATCACCAAGGTATCCAATCAGTGGGGTGCGCAGCTCATCGGTCACATCAGTACCCGAAAGCCGTAGATCACGAATCTGATTACCTGAAAGACCCTGATATTCATTCTTGAGTTTGCGACGCCGGTCCCAGACAACATAGCCCACGCTTGGAAGCGTATGGCACGTACTCGACACTGTTACAACATGCTCTCGGGAAAGTTCGATCTCTTCCCCGGGACAAGCCGGAAGAAGTGTGCAAGGGAGCCGACCTTTATCGAGATCTGATACCGCACGTAAAAGTCTCTCAATTCGCCCAATAGACTTCTCAGGCACATAGATCGTTGGTGGATCCATTTTCATCATGCGGCGGCGAGCAACATACACCGGCAACGCTGCAATGTGGTCAAGATGAGTATGACTAATGAACCAGGTAGACGTTGCCATAAAACCCCACGGCTGGCCACCAAGGTCAAAGCCAAGCTTCAATTCAGGCACGCGCCAGTAACTCTGGACAGCCGCTCGGGAATAGCCTTCGACCGTAAGGCCTTTATGCGAGAGTGATCGAACCGGAGCATTGTCAATCATGAAAGTCCTTCTGACACTGACTCTGTCGGCAAGCGGTACTCCAACCAAATTTCATCAAACAGGTGTTTCTGCCTAGTGATTAATGTGCCACGGCGAACAAGTTCCAAGGCGGCAAGAAAGATTCCTACTACTCGCATCCGCGGCATGTCGTCATCAAAAAACGATGTGAACGCAACTTTCCCTTTATCTTTAAGTTCTTGTTCAATACGTTCAATATGCACTTCAATCGGCGTATCATCTTGAATGATTTGTCGTGGTTTTCTTCGTTCTTGGCGTTCAAGAACTCGTGTGAAAGCTCCCACAAGATCCCACACCTGCGCATCTGCAAAGTGAATCGTTGCTGGTGGACCCTTCCGCGGCAACTCCTCCGTATGAGAACGAATAAACCGTGATTCCCACTCCCTTGCCCGGTCCTCCAGTAACACCGCTGCATCTCGAAACTGTTTGTATTCAAGCAATTTCTCAACCAAGTCTTCACGAATTGGTTCAACTACCTCTTCTTGTTCTTCTGGCCGAGGCACAAGAGCTCGTGCTTTAATCTCCAGCAAAACACTGGCTAATTCAACAAATTCACCGACCTGATCGATCGCCAACTCCTCCAATACCTCGAGGTAAGCGACAAACTCTTCTGTCACTTTGGCAATTGGTACTTCGGTGACATCGACCTCATGTTTTTTTACGAGATACAACAAAAGGTCGAGAGGCCCGGCAAAGACATCTAGGTCGACTTTGAAGCTCACAAACGTACTCCTCTCTCGCACCCTGTTTTATATTTGCCTTGCGGCAATCAAACGCATTCATCTCGAACAAGCACCACTTTTCATAGGATTCAGGTACCATAGTTTAACGATAATTATGTTTTATTCTTCAACAAAGACTTATGGCTGAATACTCCAAACATCCTGACACCCTATGGGCTCCATGGAGATTGTCTTATATCAAGGGGAATGTTGAAACCGGTACCTTGCCGGAACCGGACGCATGGCGGTCTGGAGCCGATAAAGGCTGTTTTCTTTGCCGTGCCGCAGCCTTATCGAAAAACCATGATCATGATCTTGGCGTTCTAGAACGAACGAGTCAGAGCCTCGTGATTCTGAATCGCTATCCGTATACGAATGGTCATCTCCTTATTGCACCCCTTCAACATCAAGCTACGCTGCTGGAAATTGATGCACCCGCATTACTCGACCTCCAACAGCTACTGGCTGTCTGGTGCCAGCGACTGACAAAAGCAATTGAAGCACAAGGCTTCAACATTGGACTGAACCTTGGTCAGGTTGCAGGTGCTGGGGTACCAGGACATTTGCATTGGCATCTCGTACCGAGATGGCCTGGTGATGTAAATTTTATGACCAGTGTTGCTGGAGTGAGGGTACTTCCCCAGGCCCTGGATGACTTATGGGACCAATTGAGAGCCTGTCTATGACCCGGAAAACTGGAGACAATGCAGAGCATTGCACGATCATGCAACTACCGTGTAATTGGCAGGTTCGTGAAGCAGCTATTCTTGCACCGCATGCCATGCATGCAATCGACTCAGCAGGCCGCGCACATAACGAAAGTCCCCATCCCTTCCGAAGCGCCTATCAGCGTGATCGGGATCGCATTGTGCACTCCGCTGCGTTCCGACGGCTTGCTCATAAAACACAGGTTTTTACTGATTACCCTGGCGATTACCACCGAAGCAGACTCACCCACACACTGGAAGTCACAAGTATCGCCCGAACGCTCGCTCGATCTCTTGCGTTAAATGAAGATCTCGCAGAAGCCCTCGCTCTTGGCCACGACATCGGGCATCCACCACTTGGCCATGCTGGGGAAGACACGCTTGATGAATTGCTTCGAGAAGCCGGTGGATTCAACCACAACCGCCAAGCTCTTCGAATCATGACATTGCTTGAACAGCGATACCCTGGCTTCCCTGGGCTTAACCTTTCCCAAGAAGTTCTAGATGCACAATCTGTCAGAGCAAAACTACCAACTGCTCCACCTCCACTACTTGAGACACAAGTAGTGGATGCTGCCGATTCAATAGCCTATGACACGCACGATGCAGATGATGCCATTGAGTTGGGTTTCGTGCAACTCAACGAATTACTCGAACTTCCGCTTGTTGCGAAAGCGGCTGAACATGTTGATTCTCAGCACGGGAAACTTGATCCACTCTTACTAAGGAGAGCAGTGCTTCATGAACTTATTGAATTACAAGTAGCTGGACTGGTTACAGAAACTTCTTCTCGATTACGCACCATGAGCGACACCTCCGTCGACAGCATCAAGAAAGCATCCGCTGAAGGCAATCGGCTTGTAATGCATAACCAGAAAATTCAGCAAGGCAAACAAGAGCTAGAGGAATTTTTGTTCCAGCGAGTCTACCGAAGTGATCAAGTCATGAAGATCCGGCAACAATCACAAGAGAAGATGCGTGATTTATTCGTCTGGTATTGTGAAGCTCCACATGCATTGCCATCGGGCTATTTTCAGCGATCTGAAACTGTCGGAGTGCTACGAAGTGTCGCTGATTACATCGCAGGCATGACCGACCGTTTCTTCAACCGAGACGCAGCGTACCGGCTCGAAAAATAGGTTTATGCTGCAAAATTGCCGACGACTTCGCTTTCTACCGCAATTGAGCCAAAACGTCGCGCCTCAATTTTTCTGGCATGGTAATATTTTGGATGTGCAGACATTTCCTTCTAACGCCTGCGATCTCCATTATCGACTCTGTTTATCCACCTTTAAATTGAAATATATCCAATGGCACTAATAATACTCCGCTCACTGTTTTGCATGGTGTCTCTTGGCATCGCTGTTCTGATCTTAAACTCACCCTCGGTAAGATCCGCACCTGACTGGGTACCGTGGGTTGTCTTGCTGTCAATGATCGGCATACCGCTGGCTGCAATTCTGATTGACTCTTTCATTCGGAGAAAAGATTTAACCGTCATCACATCCGTCTATTTCGGGCTCCTCATCGGCGTGTTCCTAACGTATGTAGCTGTTCTTGCATTGAGCCCCCTTATCGCCTCTTTTTCAAACTCACCGATACTCTCTTGGCTGCCTCTCATTCTTGGCATGCTCCTTTGTTATGTTTCGACAAGTGTGCTCATGCAGACGCGAAATGATTTTCGTTTTATTATTCCGTATGTGGAATTCGCTCGAGACGTGCGTGGGCTACGACCGAACGTACTCGATGCGAGTGCCATCGTGGACGGCCGTATCGCTGAACTCGCTGATACCGGTCTATTTCAGAGTCGTTTCGTCGTTCCCGGATCAGTTATGGAAGAGCTTCAGCAGACTTCAGATGCTGTTGAGAAGCCGAAGCGAATGCGAGGAAGGCGAGGACTCGACGTCCTTGAAAGGCTACGTGGCACGCCAACTATTGATGTCGAAATCCTTAGTCATCCAGGATCACTTTCTGCCGGCACATCTGTTGAGTCTGAGATAGTTGAGCTGGCTCGTAATCTTGGAGGACGGGTTATTACCAACGAACCAACTCTCATGAAAATTGCTGGAGTCCGTGGCGTACCTGCATTGAATGTAAATGATATTGCCGTTGCCTTAAGGCCGTCATACGTTCCTGGCGACATGATAGATGTAAAAATTGTGAAACAGGGTGAAGAACCTAGTCAGGGCGTTGGATTTCTCGATGACGGCACAATGGTTGTTGTTGAACACGGCCGTGAGATGATTGGCCGGTCTGCGATCGTGAGCGTCACCAGCACGCTCCAAACATCAGCCGGCCGGCTCGTGTTTGCCAGACCTGAAGAATACGACGACTAGCTTTTACAAGTTCCTGTTGTGTTTTGAAAATTCACGCTATTACATAGGAAATAGTGAACTTATTCCAACGCAGGCTCAGGTCGCTTAGAAGGGGTTCTCGACTCTACTGATGAAGTGGGCCTTGGAAGCCGAATTCCTGAAATTCGTACGGCTAACATGACGACACGAAAGAAAAAAATTTTCCTCACTCTTTTCTTGCTTTGCATTGCGACAACGAAGGACGCTTGCACTCAAGAGCAAAACGGTCTTATCTTATTTCGTGAACACTGCAGTCGTTGCCACGGGGACAATGGAGAGGGCAGCGATTCCTACCCAGACCCTCTTCAAGGAAACCTTTCAGTCAATCAACTTGTTTCTTACATCGACAAGACGATGCCTGAAGATGATCCATCACAGGTGACTGGTGAATCTGCGAAACATATCGCTGAAACAATTCACTCATCTTTTTATTCCCTCATTGCACAAGATAAAAACAAGAAAGCCCGACTAGAACTATCCCGGCTTACAGTACGACAGATGCGGGAGTCTTTGGCCGACATCATTGGAAGCTTTCGGCGCCCGCACCCAACGGCAGATAAACAAAGGGGGCTTCGGGCGGAATACTTTGACTCAAGAAAGTTTAGTAAACGTTCATGCGTTCTGGAACGACTCGACCCAAAGATTCAATTCTTTTTCGGTGAAGCGAGTCCCTCACCAGAAAAAATCCAGCCTGAACGATTCTCTATCCGCTGGGATGGCTCGGTGATTCCTGCCGAAACGGGGCGATATGAATTTATAGTCCGCACCAACCAAGCCGTTCGGGTCTTTGTGAACGAAACAGAAGCGACTGAACCGTTGATTGATGCCGCCGTAAAGTCTGGAAACGAGCAACAGTATCGAGCGAGCATCAGGTTACTTGGCGGCCGCGCGGTCCCATTACGGGTTGAGTTTTCAAAAGGCCGACAAGGAGTGGCAAAAGCAGGTCAAGACAACCCAAACACTGATGCCTTTATAGAATTACTTTGGAAACCTCCTTATGGTGTGGCTCAAGTCATTCCAGAGCGATGCTTATCTCCGACGACAAGCCCTGAAACCTATGTTCTTCCAACCTCTTTTCCGCCGGACGACGCATCAGTTGGGTACGAACGCGGCAGCTTGATATCGCAGGAGTGGTTCACGGCCACAACCATGGCGGCATTAGACACAGCCGACTATTGCCTCAAACACATCGATGAACTTGCGAGTGTGCGACGAAATGCAGCCGATCGTAAGGTAAAACTTGAAAATTTCGCTGTGACATTTGCTGAAAAAGCTTTCCGCGCACCACTTACAGAAATGATTCGAAAACAGATTGTTTTGGAGTCATTTTCGGCCAGCTCGGACCTCGACACAGCACTCAGACAGTCGTTGCTACGAACACTTACTTCGCCTTTATTCTTGTATCACGAAGTAGAAAACAAAACGGCACAAGCCCTTCCTCCGTATGTTATTGCAAACAGGTTGTCATTTTGCCTTTGGGATTCGATCCCTGACCAAAAGCTTTTAAATGTTGCTCAAACCGGCAAACTCGTAACGGACAACCAGATTCGTCAGCAGGCTGATCGCATGCTGTATGACAGCCGAACAAAAGCAAAAGTTTTGGAATTCCTACTCCATTGGCTACATATCGAAAATGGACCTGATGTAGTAAAGGATCACAAACATTTCTCAGAGTTTTCAAAGGAAGCTGCTGTAGCTATGCGAACAAGCCTGCTGCTTTTTCTTGATGATGTTGTATGGGGAACAGATTCTGACTATCGAAGATTCTTTACTGAGGACACCGTCTTTCTCAATGATTCTATTGCTCCACTTTTTCATATCCATTTGAATGAAAACTCACCATTTCAGCCGGTAAGGATAGACGATGGACAACGAGTCGGAATAATCACGCATCCTTATATGATGAGTGTACTGTCTTACGCAGATAGCACATCTCCGATACACCGAGGTGTATTCCTTGCCCGTAATATCCTTGGCAACGTTCTTCAACCACCAGTAAATGCTATCTCCCCACTTTCGGCGGACGTTCATCCTGACTTAACAACGAGAGAAAGAATTTCGCTACAGACCAAGGCATCTGCCTGCCAGACCTGCCACGCAATGATTAATCCTCTTGGATTTGTATTAGAGGAATACGATGCACTCGGCCGACTTCGGACAACAGAGCATCGTGATGGTCATGACATGCCAATTAACGCGACGGGAAACTACCAACCACGAACCGGAAAAGAAGCTGTTTTTTACGGCGGGCGAGAGCTAGGACACTATTTGGCCACAAATAGAGATGCTTCTGAAACCTTTGTCCAAAGTCTTTTCCATGCACTTGCCAAACAGCCTCTAAGGGCCTGGGGCAGCGATGCACTTGGAGAACTCACAGATCGTTTTATTTCAAAGAACTACTCCATCCGTAAATTAATTGTTGAAATCGCACTCGTCATGACGAAGCCTACTACAAGCACTTTGAAAGATTAGCCTCGTAGTGGAAATGGTGATGCCGAAGTTATAATGGTTCGGAGAACGCAGTCACGATGTACGCGTTGGTCCTTCGGCCTCCTCTTCAAAAAATATATCCCTTGAAATTGCACTTATGTTAACTCGACGTAACATTCTTAGACACCTTGGTATAGCACCAGCTGCATTGCCTTACCTTGGCAATCTTTCAAGCATGGCGGCTGACGCAAATGCTGCGCAGAAAAAGAAGCGAAGACTCGTGATAGTCTTTACTCCCGATGGCGTCGTAAAAGAAAATTTTTGGCCAAGAAGTCCCGGTTTGTTCAGTCCTGACTTACCTACTTCACAACAAAATACTCTGCCATCAATTCTCACTCCATTTGAATTCGTTCAAGATCAACTACTTCTTGTAAAAGGGGTTCATAATCAAATCCGTGGAGACGGAGACGGGCACATGCGAGGCATTGGGTGCCTCCTGACTGGCATCGAACTTTTTCCAGGAAACATTCAGGGAGGCAGCCATACTCCTGCTGGATGGGCTAGTGGAAAGTCTATTGATCAAGAAATCGCTGAGCACTTGCAAAACGATACTGCAACGACAACACGTTTTCGTTCACTTGAGTTTGGTGTACTCGTTCCCAACAAGGCTGACACTTGGACACGCATGGTCTATGCAGGACCAAATAAACCACTTGCACCGATTGATGATCCATACCAGATGTTCAATAAGCTTTACGGCAAGATCAAGGACCGAGAGAACTTGAAAAGTGTTCTTGATGAGGTTCGTGGTGATCTTGCCAGACTTGCAAACCATCTGCCTTCCGAGGACCGCCAACTTCTTGAAGAGCACACG
>JAQWMC010000097.1 GCA_029246985.1 Pirellulales bacterium | reverse complement strand
CTCACGGCAACATATGTACTTCAACCTCTTTACCTTACTCCACGATAGATCTTTACGTACCGGCCGAACAGCAAAAAATACGTTTATTTCTGCCGATTCTTTCGAGAAAAAACCGCGATGCTGCATGCGTACAAAAACAATGCTGAAAAATGCCAGACCCTAAATGAAACAACAAGACGCTTCATTCTTTTTTCGTAAAAAAGCGTAGCATTGTTACGCATTATTACATTGCCAAACAAACCCTCATCGCTGTTTCATTTCATGAATCATGATTAACACGGAATGCGGCCACCCCCCTCTATCGACATTCGTAAACACGGAATAAAAAATACAAGTAAGCCGAACAAGTGTGTCATGCTATTCTTATGAAGACATGAGACCTACAACCTTTCAGATATTTTAGCAGTGCGAACGCTTCCCTCGCAGTTGCGGTTGTGTCCCCCTTGGAGTGACTCGGTATGAAGAAGCTTTGGCAGTCGAGAATCCGCGTTTCAGTACTTTTCGTGTCGGCTGTATGTCTTGTACAACCAACTACGTGGAGTGCGGAATCATTCGAATTGCAGAATGGTGACAGGGTTGCTTTTCTTGGCGATGCCCTGATCGAGCAGGAGCAATATGCTGGGTGGATTGAACTCATGATGACGGCGGCGTTTCCTGGACGGAATGTAACGTTTCGCAACCTCGGATGGAGTGCCGATACGCCGAGTGGCACATCACGATTCGGCTTGAGTCTCTTGCCAGCCGGACGTGAGCCTGCTGATGAGGGATGGAAGCAACTTCTAAAACAGCTCGAGTTCACACGACCCACTGTTATTGTCTTTGGGTACGGAATGGCAAGTTCTCTTGAGGATGGCATTGAAGGAGTTGCTGCATTTACTCAAGACTATCAACGACTCATCGATGCAACCCAACGAATACACCCAGGTCTTCGTTGTGTATTCCTCTCTCCACTTGGACATCTTTCTGAATCACACGAAAAAAAACATGTCTATGCGTCATCGTTAGTCGCATATACGAAAGCTGTCCGTCACCTTGCTGATTCGAACAATGGCGTATTTGTAGATTTGTCACATATTGCACGTGACGATGACCTTCGTAAAGACCCAATCCATCTCAATGACGCTGGGTATCGCGAAGCTGCGATTGAGATAGGGAACGCACTTGGCTTCGATGACAGATGGATTCATAACCCCCATACTGAATCCTTGAGAAGCAGAATTTTGCAAAAGAACGTCTGGTGGTTTCATCGCTCTCGTCCCGCGAACATGGCCTATGTTTTTGGATTCCGAAAACGAGAGCAAGGGCAGAATGCAGTTGAGATTCCGCAATACGATCAACTCATTGTCGAAGAAGAGCAGGCCATTGCATTGCTTCGGAAGTTAGACGGTACTTCTGTGCAATCAAAGCCGGCCAGGACTGATTCTCAATATGCCACATTCACACAACAGCCGACTCCACAGTTTACTGTTGCCGAAAATCTAGAAGTGAGTCTCTGGGCCGAAAACCCTCAGCTCAACAAACCTATTCAGATGAATTTTGATCCGGCAGGGAGGCTCTGGGTAGCGAGTAGCGAAGCCTATCCCATGATTGAAGTTGGACAATCAGCTCCAGACAAAATCCTGATCCTGGAAGACACCAATGCTGATGGGAAAGCAGATACGTCAACTGTTTTTGCTGACGGCTTACTGATTCCGACAGGAGTTGAGCCTGGAGATGGCGGGTGCTATGTCGCGCAAAGTACAGACCTCTTGTTTTTGAAGGATACAGATGGCGACGGAAAAGCAGATTTGAAACAGCGAGTGCTCAGTGGTTTTGGAACTGAAGATACCCATCATAATCTTCACACGCTTCGCTGGGGGCCTGACGGTCGGCTGTACATGAATCAATCAATCTATACACGAACTGATACAGAGACACCACGAGGCATTGTTCGCTTAAAGGCGGGTGGCGGCTTTCGTTACAACACCAACACAATGCGGATGGAAGTGATATTCCGAGGTCTTGTGAATTCATGGGGGCATCAGTTTGATGACTTTGGGCAATCGTTCCTGACAGACGGGGCTGGCTTTAGTGGAATCGCCTATTCGTTTCCAGGCGCGGCATTTAATCCGACACCGGGAGCGAAGCGGGTTTTAGAACTGATCAGTCCGGGAAGTTACCCCAAATTCGCCTCCGCTGAGATTATTTCTGGGAATTCTTTTCCGCCGGAGTGGCAGGGCTCTGTGATTACCTGCGACTTCCGCGCAAACCGAGTGACCAGGTTTAGCCTTGCAGACCAGGGTGCCGGGTTTGTCACAACCCAAGAAGATGATTTGCTACGAACCGCAAGCAGTACGTTTCGGCCGATTGATGTGAAGCAGGGACCCGATGGTGCGCTTTATATTGCTGACTGGTCCAACCCGATCATTAATCATGGAGAGGTCGACTTTCGTGATGAACGTCGAGATCGATGGCATGGTCGTATCTGGCGAGTCGCCTGGAGGGGTGGTGCACCGAAGGAAAAAGAAGACCTTACAAAAACTGCTTCAAAGGCCCTTTTGGATCGGCTCGTTTCTGACGATCGCTACACACGTGATCAGTCACGGCGTGTTCTCTTGGAGCGAGGTGATCTCTCAGGAAAGCAGGTGCACGAGTGGACCAAAGCATCTTCTAACGAATACCAGAAACTGCAGGGTGTCTGGCTTCAGCAGGGATTCGATACTGTTAATTTTGAAGATGTTAGAGCGCTGGTCCTCGCTGACGATTCAAAAATCAGATCGGCAGCAATCCGCATTGTAAGTGATCTGGCTGACCCAGCGACGGATAGTTCACAGCCACTCGATGCCACCACAGCACTCGAGATCTATCGGCACGCAGTTGTAGATGAGCATCCACGTGTACGACTCGAGGCCATTCGTGGTTTGGGAAAACTGAAAACGGCCGAAGCCGCATCGGTTGCATTGATATCACTCAACTTGCCACGAGACAGATTTCTTGACTTTGCACTTGCTACGACGATGGATGAACTGGCTGATGTGTTCATGATTGCACTCGACCAAGGGCAGTGGAAGCCAGACTCCCCAGCGCGTGAAAAGCAATTAGAGTTTGCCCTCACCAGCATTGATTCAGGACGTGCTGCATCCTATCTCTCAAAGCGTCTTGTGAAAGAAGCTATACCAGCAGATGGTACCGGTCCGTGGATAGAGTTGATCGCTCAAGCTGGTGGAAAGGCAGAACTGACAAAGTTATTCGAGCAGGTTATGAAGAACGACTTTGAAGAACCTGCCATGGTCCGAGCGATTGATGCGCTTGCAACTGCCCAGCGTGTGAGGAAGCAGAAACCGACAGGCAATCTCAATCGTGCAAGTGCTCTCCTTACCGATTCCAATCCAGCCGTACAGACCGCCGCAGTCAGGCTTGTTGGAGTTTGGAAGCTCAACGCGTGCATCATTCAACTCACAGACCTCGTAGACACGGGAGCAGATAGTCCCATCCAGCTCGCGGCACTGCAGTCATTGCAGGAGATTGGGCAGCCAAGCGTCGCAGCACTGACACGACTCACGCGTTCTAAGAATAAACGCATCCAAAGGCAAGCGGTCGTCCACTTGGCAGCATTGAATCCACAAGGTGCTGCAAAGCCATTTTATCAGTCGCTTGCTGGCCTTCAGGACGAGCAGCAGTTGCTCAACTTCTGGCGACAGGTTCTCGTGAAGAAAAATACTGGCACTGTTTTGGCAAAACACATACCAGACACCGGGATCACCGAAGTAGCCGCACTCGCCGGTCTTACGGCGGCTCGTGATGCCGGTCGCAACGAACCGAACTTAATTGCTGCGATTTCACCGTATGCCAATGTTGTCAGTCAGGCTCCGAAATGGACACCCGCACGTGTTGCCGAGCTTATTGATCTCGTTGAGCACGAGGGGCATCCCGGACGCGGTGAAGCTGTGTACAGCAGGGAGGATATGCAGTGCATTACCTGTCATGCAATTGGTGGCGTTGGTGGGAAAGTCGGTCCAGATATGACAAGCTTGGGCGCCAGTGCACCGATCGACTACCTGATCGAATCGATTTACAAGCCAAATGCGAAAATTAAAGAGAACTATCACTCTGTAAACATCCTGACAACTGATGGGCTGATTCTCACCGGCATTGTTGTCGGAAGTGATAATAAAGAATTAATTCTCCGGGATGCACGAAACAAACTTGTTCGAATCCCAAAAGATGAAATTGAGTTCCAGAAGCCTGGGAAGTCATTGATGCCAGAAGGCCTTGTCGATCGATTAAGTCAACAAGAGCAGGTCGATTTGATTAAGTTCCTGACACAACTCGGCAGGCCTGGAAACTACGATGCCAGTAAAGGTGGTGTCGCTCGAGTCTATGAACTCTTCACGGGCACGCATCGTGTCGATGAAGACAATGTTCAGGAATTTATGTCTGGCCAAAAAGCCGATCAGTGGGTACCACTCCTCTCAAGAGTGAATGGTACGATTTCTGGTGTTCAGCTCGCCAAGAAAGCAAAAGTAGCTGGGAAGAAAGGTCCTGCCGATGTGTACCTGAAGACAAATGTAGAAGTAGCGACAGATGGTGCTGTCACGTTAAGTGCAAACGGTGCGGATACAGCAGACCTCTGGATTGATGCGAGGCCCGTTGAAGGGGACACGAACTTTACAACAAAACTCACCGCTGGAAAACATACTGTTGTCATTCGGCTTGACGGAAAAAAACTCCCTGCAAGCTTTCGGTTTGTGTCACGAGATGTCACGTTCCTTACAGAGACAAAGGGCAGCATGCCCAGCACGTTGTAGTCAGCGTTTCTGGTGAGTGCGCCCTTTCACTTCGGCTGAAACGTCACCGAATGGCACTGACTCAACTCGGATGCAACACTCATCTACGACTGGAAATAGGTTGGGAACAGACCCCGTGAGAACAATCTGCCCTGCATGAAGCCGGTCACCACGCCGAAACAATTCCTCCCACAACCATTTCAGTGATGAGCGAATCGTCTCCAGCAACAGCCGGCCCTCGCATTGATCAAGCAGTTGATTGTCTCGAAAGATCACAAGCCGGGATCCATCAAACATCGTTTCCGAAAAATGATTCGATGTCAGGCCACCCTTTCCAGAAATAAAACCAGCGTGAATAGCATTGTTCGCAATCAGTTCACCTGCCGATGCCTGCTGCCCCCGCATTACATGGTTATGTAACTCGATGACCGGGAATATCCGAGAGATGCAAGGCGGTAGCACATGATCAGCGAAGTCTTCTTCTCTCGGCTCACGAGAGAGCTCTATTGCAAGCTCACCCTCAATTGCCAGATTGTCAAAAATCTGTCGTGATAAGGCCACCCCCGACTCATGCTGCTCCGTATCAAAAAGAAACCCTCGCACACGATGAGTAATCTTAAGCTGCTCCTGAATTGCTGACGAGGTACAGCCGACTTTATATCCGATCAATCGCTCACCGCGCTGGAACCGCAACTCTGCAACAGCGTTTTGCAGTTCGTACCCCTGCGACACATCCAGCACGCATCCTTCTGCAAAAAGCATGCCCGGTTGATGGGAGTCATAGTCCTTGAGTTGACGGGCTGCCAATTCTCCTACCTCAACCATTTGTGAACCTGCAGCTCCATTCATGCATTGATTGAATTCACCAAAGCTACCTCAGTCAAACGTTCTTTGCGTCAGGAACCTCAAACCCTTTGTTGTTCGGATCCTTCAGCAAGGCGTTGGCAGCGTCAGCCTTCTCACCAGTGAATCGTTCAGCTTGAGGGTCAAAGGTAAGCCACGGCCCAACGGTGTAGTTGGCTTTGTCTTCAGGCACACCAGCGCCACCGGAGGTAACCTCATGCAGCTCAAGAAAGTGTTTTGAAGCATCCTTGTTGTCACCGAATCTGCCAGCTTTTGCGTTGAACGGCAACTGCGAGCCAAGGCGGTATGAGTTGTTCATCAAGTGACCGACCACACAACCACGGTGTGCTTCCATCGCTGTCCCATTCGCCATGTTCGGATCACCAGCACGAACAGCCGCGATGAATGCACCCCAGTTTCCACCAGACGTAACTTTACCTTTATCTAAATTCAACTTTTCAGGTGCCTTGCCGGGCCGGTGAATGGTGTACGTGCCTTCGCCAGTAATCTTGCTGCCGTCTTCCAGGTAATACTCGTTGTACACCTGACGTTCGTAACCCTTGTGGTTGACGTTGCGAACATTGAACATCACTGACTGGCCATTCGGATACTCTGCAACCGCAAACATCGTGTTTGGCGTTTGGCCTTGATCATCCCAATTGAATCGCCCACCGATAGCCATCGCACGAGTCGGATGGATCTGGTCGTCGTCGATTGCCCAGGCGGCAACATCCAACTGGTGCGTTCCCTGATTGTTCAAGTCACCGTTCCCACTTCCCCAAAACCAGTGCCAGTTATAATGAACCAAGTTGTCATGATATTGGTCAATCACAGCTGGGCCCTTCCAAAGATCCCAGTCAAGATTCGATGGCGGATCACCGGGTGTCTTGAATCCAATGCCGTCGCGTGGCTTGCAGCAGTAACCATAAGCAATTTTGAGTCGAGGAAGCTTGCCGCTTTTAAGGGCTTCATGGAGCGCTGCAATTCCGGCATCGCTACGACGCTGGGTGCCATGTTGCACAACCACGCCATACTTCTTCTGCGCCTCAACGGCCACGCGACCTTCAGTGATGTCGTGACTCATTGGTTTTTCGACATATACATGCTTGCCGGCCTGAGCCCCCCAGATGGTCATCAACGAATGCCAATGGTTGGGAGTAGCAATCGAGATGGCGTCAATGTTCTTATCTTCCAGAACAGTTCGAATGTCTTTGTGCCCTTGGCAGTTCTTTCCATTTTCTTTGCTGTGCACTTTGCTTATACATCGATTCAACACGTTTTCATCCGGGTCGACCACTGAGGCAATTTCAACATTTTTTAGTTTGCCAAACCCTGCCAAATGTGACTTACCCCGGCCATTGAGGCCAATGACCGCAAGGCGAACTCGTTCGTTGGCACCAATTACGTCACCAGAGGCTTTTGTCCCTCCGATAAAAAATGCTCCACTTACAAGCGCGCTTGTCTGGAAAAACTGTCGTCGTGTTGTTCGTGCCATGTCTGCAATACCCCGTGATAAAAATGAATCGCAATCAGTCAACTATACTCTTACTTCGCATACGCCTTCCATGCCTCAGCAATCTTGGCTGTCTTTTCGTCACCAGCGTGAAAGATAATTCGGTGTCGAAGCGTGATTGACTGCCCCGTGGCAAGATCCACGTCTCCAGAATCTTTCTCACCCGCGACTTCTTTTAAGGCAAACGGGTTCGCCGTAAACAAGCCATAGTTCCGTACATGCCAGGGAGTTGGATAACGGAAGCTATCGGGATGATTCAACATTGCCACACCCATTGCCTTGCCTTCAACGGGGCCATTGAAATCGACCCAGGACACCCGCTTGCCCCAAGCATCTCCGTTGGCATCTCCATTGCTATTGATAATGCGACCACCTTCACCCGCGTCGACACACATACTGTGAGCGACACGAACGGTGAGACCTGAATCTTTCATATCGTGAATCGTGATCGTGTCTTGACTACCTTTCAATACAATTTCTATATCCCTCACCCGCGACCCGTTATCAGCAACATGGAAATCCACCGTGCGTGTCTGCAGCATATAGACCTCACCGTTCGGCGTGACGTTTTCACTTTCAACAACAAGTGTTGCTGCGTTTCCCGACGCCTCTGCTTTGCTGACCTTGGTGTGAACCTGATGCCCC
>JAQWMC010000049.1 GCA_029246985.1 Pirellulales bacterium | reverse complement strand
GTTTCCTTTTGCAAGTTGTTTCGCCTGCCAGAGAGTCAGTACTCGTTGTCGTACGAGCCACTGTGCCACAATCGCCGTTTGGTTTTCTTGAGTATCTGATTCTTTCTTTGACTCTTGATATGCGGCACGAATGTCTGAGATCTGTTTTGCACAGAGCAATCGACTCTCAGCAAGTTTTTCCCAGAACGCATCCAAAGGCAGCACAGGCATAACAAAAGACCAGAAATAAAATTCTCGGCTACAAACAGTCGACATCGACGGAGAGCAAACAGTACAACAAAGTTGACAACGTATAGATTACCCCGTAAATAGCGACTACGGATAGACAGCAGGCAACAAGAATCGTGACAGTTCAGATTCTCCGGTTGTCCTAGTCAAAACCAGAACGATATGATCCCTTAATATCGACGATAAAGTTAGTATCGTTAGTATCCCAGCAGGGCATACGACGCGAAGCAGTGACATCCCCAAAACAGGTCAAACACTATGCGATCGAGTGAGGCCAACAGAATCTATTTTGATCGAGCAGCAGATCAACTCGATCTCAACGAAAACATGCGGCAACTGCTCCTTACGCCGCGACGAGAAGTACAGGTTCAGATTCCGGTAGAACTTGATTCAGGAGCTATTGCAACTTTCATTGGCTATCGAGTTCAGCACAATAACGCCCGCGGACCAATGAAAGGCGGGCTACGATACCATTCTCAAGTGGACCTCGATGAAATTCGAGCTCTTGCATCACTGATGACCTGGAAGACGGCCGTTGTGAATATTCCGTACGGAGGCGCCAAAGGCGGCATCGCACTGGATCCTACATCTCTTTCAACCCGAGAGCTCGAACGAGTCACCAGACGTTTTGTTGACAACGTGCATGACCTTATTGGGCCTGATGTGGATATTCCAGCGCCCGACATGGGAACCTCGTCGGAAGTCATGGCATGGATCATGAACCAATACGATAAATTCCATGGTTTCTCTCCTGCATGTGTCACCGGTAAGCCCGTGGAATACCATGGGCTACCCGGTCGTGAAGAAGCCACTGGTCGTGGCGTCGGGCTTCTCACCTTAAAACTTCTCAGCCGTCTTGGCAGACGAATACCTGGCACGCGAGTCGCGATACAAGGTTTTGGTAATGTCGGCACGCACACAGCAAAGTTTCTCCGTGATGCAGAATGTCGAATTATCGCGGTGGGCGACGCGACCGCAAACTTTCACAGCGAAAAAGGGCTCGATGTGCTTGAGATGATTCGATACGTCCACAGCAATGGTGGCGCGTTGGCTGGTTACAAGGGAGGAGATGCTATTTCTCACCAGGAACTTCTTTTCTGCAACTGCGATGTCTTGATTCCAGCTGCCCTTGGAGGCGTTCTGACAAGTGAAAATGCCGGTCACATCAAAGCACCCATTATTATTGAAGCAGCAAATGCGCCGACGAATCCTGCCGCCGACGCATTCTTTGATGAAATCGGAGTCACGGTGCTCCCTGACATCTTGTGTAACGCAGGTGGTGTAACTGCAAGTTGGTTTGAGTGGGTACAAAACCGTCAACATTATCAATGGGGAATGAATCGAGTTCGGCAAGAACTGGACCGTATCCTTGGTGAAGCCTTCGAGCAGGTCTGGCAGCTCGCCTCAACAAAAAAGGTATCTCTACGAACAGCTGCTTTTATGCTTGGAGTCGGAAGAGTGCATCGTGCAACGGCTCTTGGAGGCATTGAATAGACCCTACGACATCCCCATCGAGGCCGGCGTACTTCTGGAACGCCGAAGGCTGCGTTCGAAATAATGTCATGGGTGACCTGCAGCTGCCCCCGGCTTTTCACTCGCCGCAGGCCGATACCAGGAACCACGCAACCAACGGCTGATAAGTTCAATCTGCTCACTTGTTAAGGCTGGCAGACCACCTTCGGATGCCACACCAAATCGTGGCATGCGATCGTTGGTGTCTGGATAAAACCGTTGGTGGGTTGGATCAGTGATGATGCCCACTACCCACTCTGTAGAACCCCATCCGTTTAAGTCAGGAGCATAGCCAAGTTCTGTCTCATTCTCTCCATACGGATGGCAACTTCCACAGCGATCGGTATCAGCAATCAATTCCCTTCCTCGTTTGACGAGCTTCGTGTTTTCGGTGCCCTTGAGCAGACCAGCCTCTTCAACAAGAGCGAACACAACGGCCTCTTTATCTGCTTGCTTCCAGACCTCTTTGTCCGCGAAATCTTCTGAAACGAATGACACCATGTCCCCTTCACTGTGCGCTGTGTTGCCGAAATAAGCAGCGCTGGCGACCTGCTTGGGATCAAGCAGTCCTCGCACCCAAGATTCTCCTCCGAATTCAAAAAGATTTGCAGCAGAACCTTTTGCAAACTCCCGCTCTACACCTTTTACAGAAGGATCAACATGGGCATGACAACTCGCACAGTGCTGTGCAAATAATCTCGGACCTTGTGTCAGCGGATCACTACGCACCAACGAGAGCGCTCCTGTGGGAGGAATCTTTTCAGGGCGTCCCGCGAGTTCCACCGCTCGATCAGCATCTCTTCCAGCCTGCTTCACAGCACTCAAGAACGCCTCCGAACGACGAATAGACTCGAGTTTGTGACGCCTGTTCTCAAAGTCAGCTATTTTCTTTTTATCATGCCCCAGTGCCGCTGCAATCTTCTCGCTATCCCCTCCCGTTGAGTCAAGTACCTTTTCGACGTCTGCAAAGGCAGACCGGTCCGCCCAAAGCGCGTAATAATCTTCGTGCACCGCCATTGCTGTTAAAAGGCCAGCTCCCGCCAAGATTGCAATTGTAAAAAGGACATTAAAACGATGTCCAAGTTTCCACTGCCCCAAGATTGGCATAAGAAACATCACGCCCAACGTAGCTCCTGGCACGACGATGGCTCCGAGAAATTCACCCGTCGCCCCCCAGCCCTCAAAAACCTTGAGAAACTGGAACAGAAAAAGAAAGTACCATTCCGGTCGGGCGGCAGCATACGGTTCGGAAGGATCGGCCGGCGCGCCAAGTTCTGCTCCAAGATGCCCGGAAACGATCGGTTCACCCGCAAGAATTGCTCGTAACGCTGGAAGGAGAATCACTCCTAGCACAACTGCCATCACAGCAAGCATCGCAACCGCATCTTTGAGCACCTGATCCGGCCAAAACATCGCATCGGGCTGAGTGATTGGCTGCTTGGCGTGCAAGCCATGTTTGCGAAACAGCGAAAGATGCAAGACAAGAAAGAGAACCAACGTCGCCGGTAAAAATCCCGCATGCAATGCAAAGAACCGTGTGAGTGTGTGGTGGCCATAGTCAGGACCGCCTACAACAAGTTGCTGGATCGATGGCCCTATCAACGGCACAAGACCAGCCAAATTGGTCGCAACACGAGTCGCCCAATACCCTTTCTGGTCCCACGGTAAAAGGTACCCTGTAAGCGCCATGCCGAGAACCAGTGTCATCAATACCAGACCCAACCAAAAGTTCACTTCACGCGGAGCTCGATACGCACCGTCAATCACAACCTGCATGACATGGAGAGCCAGCAATACAATCATTGCTTGAGCCATCACGTGATGAATACCTCGGAGGAGCCATCCTCCTGTCATTTCGTACTGGATGAAATAGACGCTTTCCCAAGCAGTCTGTGCGCTGGCTGAGTAACTCGCCCAAAGCACCAAGCCGGTAACAACTTGCGTCATGAATGCGAAAACAAGCGTACTCCCCCAAACGTAGCGCCAACGAGCCCCACCTGGAACTCGCTCGTAAAGTGCACTTTGGATAAGGGCTCGGTAGCCTGTTCTGCTATCAAGCCAATTACCAAGCCCGCGTGTGCTGGCTGGCACGTGAGCCTCCGAAGATGTGTCAGGACTCTGAGTCTCTGTCATTTTCGCGCTACCTTCTCTTCAGTACCTGAATAAAAATTCTGCCACTTCACAGATACTGCACCTGACTTGCTTACCTCGCATTCAAGACTGTCCATTGACCGAGGACTTGGGCTTGGTGCAACAATACCACCGTCAAGAGTAAAACTGCTGTTATGACATGGGCAGCGAAAACAACCTGCTGCCTTATCTAATTCAACAAAGCAGCCGGCATGGGGGCACGTCGCCGAAAGGGCCTCAACGCGATCGCTCCCCTCATCTCTTTTGACATAGACTGCTCCAATCGGTTCGGCTTTAAATCCTGTCCACGCGTCAACTCGATCAGCGATCACCGGAAATTGCCGAGGCTGACCATCTGCAGGAACATTTGTGAGATCAGTCAGTGGGAGGAATGTAGCCGCACCCGATGAGCGACGTAGGGGATCAAAAAATGACCACAATGCAGCACCAAAAGGTGGAACTGTGGCAAGGCCTCCGCACAGGATTGCCAACGCACCGGTCAGGAAGCTCCGCCGCTTTGTCTTTTCGTCAGCTGGTTCTTGATGTGATTCCGCAGTCACGCCCGGACCTCCCTTTTGAACTCTCTCTATTTCCAAGAATGTTGGTGAGGATACACCATTACAACTAGTCTATTCTTTTGACGCGTTAGTATTGACCGGATCATCCAACATATTGACCGGATCATCCAACGGAAGATTCCTGAACGCATCGAGTTTACGACGGTTGAAGAGCATGCCACGCAGCATCGACCGCTTCTGTCACCTGTTTCTCAATCTCGTCGAATGCCCCTGTGGCAATCGCCCCGGCTGCTGCTTTATGGCCGCCGCCACCAAAGTGCCCGGCGAGAGCGCTGCAGTCAGCAGCACCACGACTCCGAAAGCTGAGTTTCACCCTCTTATCAGGCTGCTCAATCATGATTGCGGCAACCTGTGTTCCCTTCACCGCAAGAGTCAGGTTGATAAGATCCTCAGTATCAGCTGGTGAGGCACCGACCTCTTTGATGTCGGACTGACGAACTGTCGAAAGGATACAGTTGCCGTCGTTGAAGGTCCGTGCTCCGGCAAGCGTTCGACCAACGAGATGCAGTCGAGCAAGCGTATCTTGCTCAAAAAGCTCTCGGTAGATGAATGGTGGACTCGCGCCGGCATCGACAAGACGAGCAGCCACACGAAATGTCTCACCGCTTGCAGACGGAAAGCGAAATCCCCCAGTATCAGTCGAGAGTCCGGCATACAGTGGCGTTGCAATCGATTCAGTGAGGGGAACTCGCAAGCGCAGCCCAATTTCATACACAATTCGTGCTGTGGCTTCAGCTGTCGTATCTTTAAACCAACGATCCGAAAGATCATCTTCACTCACATGATGGTCAACAACGACAACACGTTCCCGCCGTCGCTTGAGCACCTCTCCCATTGCCCCAAGCTGCGCCCACGCACTGGTATCAAGAACTATGAGCAAATCACGATCATCAAGATCTGCTGGTGTAATACCTTTTGCTAATGACTCCAATTTATGCTGGGGATCAATCCACTGAAGATTGGCTGGCGTCTCCTGCGCATTGACTATACGGACATCCTTGCCGACGGCTTCGAGAATCCCGGCCATCCCTAACTCACTACCAAGAGCATCGCAGTCCGGCCGAACATGACTTGTGAGCACAACTCGCTTTGACTCATCGAGAACTGTGAGAAACGCAGACCAATCAAGACGCATGGAATTTTCCTTTGTGTAAAACACGGACGCAGCCAAATTCAGAAATTTCTATAAAAAACCGCCCCCTCAGTTTACCCGGAAAAACACGTCGAGGAGAGTGAAACTCCTTGAGCCTCCGGTTTTTCTAAATTCACCCGTGACAGTGATTCGACGTGCACAACATCCGCATGAAGTTGCTTTATAAGTGCCTCGACTCCCTCGAATTTTTCAGTTGAACGGAGGCGTTGAAAAAATTCTACCTGCAGCAATTGGCCGTAAAGATCACCCGCGAAACCAAGCAGATGAACTTCTATAGTCCTTTCCGCAGCACTGAACGTGAGGTTTTTCCCTACATGAATCGCTGCCCCATACCGGCCGCCAGACGCTGTTGTAGCTACTCCTGCGTAGACACCGTCTTGAGGAACCAAGGTATGCACATTCCCAAGATTTGCCGTCGGGAAACCAAGTGCCTTACCACGTCGCTGACCCTGCTCAACCTGCCCCTGTACCCTGTATGGAAAAACGAGTAAGTCATTCGCGTCAGCTACATTTCCTTGCTCTAACAAACCACGTATTCTTGAACTCGAGACTGCAGTGCCAGAAATCCGCACAGGGGATACTGCCGTCAACTCAATTGAATCTCTGTTAGCCCATCGCTTCAGATCTGACAATGTCCCCTGTCGATTACGTCCAAAATGGAAATCCTCACCCTCAGCGATAGCAGCCGGATGAAAACATCGACAAAGCACCTCGCTATAGAACTCCTCGGCCGAGAGATTCAACAAATCTGGGGTCGTATTGAGCACAAACACTGCGTCTAAACCCAGAGAGAGTAAGAGTTTTGCACGACGTTGTGTTGTTGTTAAAAAACGTCTGGCGAGGCCTGGGTGAAGCAGTTCTGCAGGATGGGGGTCAAACGTCAATGCGACAGCCGGCAGACCGTGCGGCTGGACCAAACCGATCAGTCGCGCGACAATTTCCCGATGCCCAAGATGCACACCGTCAAAGTTTCCAACTGTGATCCCGCAGCCATTTTCAGGCAACGTTACACCCTCGCGGTTACTAAAGACGGTACCTGAAAATGTTCGTGTCACGTGTGAAAATTACAGAAAGCGGTAAAATAGTGCGGGGAAGCATTAGTTGAAATCATACGGACTGGAAGTGCAACCCAATCAGCAGCAGTGGCCCTCGGAGTATGATAGAAAAACCTAAGACTGAATTTTTTCTTTCGAGTTCAAGTTCCCATGACTACCCCGCCTGATCAAAAACAAATCTACCTCAATGCAGAGATGGCAAGCCGCCTAGCCGGAATTGATATCGGCAGCAACAGCGTACGACTTCTCGTTGCTGAGGTGTTCCGCGGAAGCAGCTATCGAATTCTCGACGAGGAACGTGAACCGACACGACTCGCTCGCAGCATCTCTTCTGACGGGCGACTCGATGACGATGCTATGGCGAGAACTCTTGACGCTCTTGCGACGTTCAAGCAAATCGCTGCTGGGTATCAGGTTTCAGCACTGCGTACGATTGCCACATGTGCTGTGCGTGAAGCCACCAACGGCTCCGAATTCTGCCATCGCATACAAAATGAAGTTGGCCTCAATGTTGAGGTTATCTCTGGAGAGCGAGAGGCTCGACTTGCCTTCTCCAGCGTGCAGCATGCATTCGACCTGAATGGAAAAAACATAGTCATTGCTGATATCGGAGGCGGCAGCACAGAAGTTGTCTTCGCCACCGGATCTCTGGTGGAATCTATTTTCTCTACACCGCTTGGTGCAGTGAGGCTTACAGAACGATGCGGAATTGGAAGCGGTACTGACGGTGTCGAATTTCAGCAAGGACTTATTAAGCTCGACAAAGAAATTACAGGATGCTTAAAGCGCGAGACGAGTCGGCCTCTATTTGCACCTCATTTTCTTGTTGGCTCCGGTGGTACTTTTACCACCCTTGCAGAGCTGGTCATGGCCTCAAAGAAGGAGGCCGACATCCCGGTCGCTGGCTACAAAGTTTCCCACGCAGAACTCCGACACCTCCTTGATCAACTCAAGAAAATGTCACTTCGATCGAGGAAATCAATGGCGGGTATGTCATCTGACAGGGCTGATATCATTATTGCCGGACTCTCGATTATTGATGGTCTCCTCAAACGATTTCGAGTCAATACGATCCTGGTACACACCCGAGGAGTTCGAGACGGGCTCATCCGCGAGATGGTGGATGAGTATTTTGGGGGGGAGACAAACGATCCTGCTGAAAGTGAACGGGCAGTTGAACGGCTTGCAGAGACATGCTCTGGTGAATTGGAGCATGGCCGGACTGTTGCGGCATTAGCTGGAAGAATTTACGACCAACTTGCCTCACCACTCAAGCTTCTTCCAGCTGACCGAAAACTTCTTGAAACAGCTGCGAGGCTGCAAGACGTTGGGTATGTCATTAATTATGACCAACACCACAAACACAGCTACCACCTCATACGGAACAGTCGACTCCCTGGGATATTAGGCCCAGATCTTGAGATGATTGCGAACATCGCTCGCTATCATCGTGGAGCATTCCCTAAGAAAAAACATCAGAACTTTTCGCGACTTTCCTCTGATGACCAACAGCGGGTTCGGAGCATGGCGGCTATCCTGCGACTCGCTGGGGGCCTCGATCGGAGTCGGTCACAGCAAGTTAAAGATGTGCTCGCCAGTATCGATAACGACGGTGCAAATCTTGTCGTTGTATCTGACGCCAACCCTCAAGTTGATATCTGGGGCGCAGAGCGCAGAACCGATCTTTTTGAGAGAGCGTTCGATATGCCTGTGCGGATTCGGTGGGCTGGACCGGAAAAAAGTTGACATGACCTGATGACTGACCATTCAGGAACACAAAACCGATCAGGCATGCATACTCACGCCATTTCCTCACAAAACGGATAAACCATACGACCGGCCCCGAAGGAACGTATTTTTTGAACCTTCAGCCCTTTGGCATCTTTCACCGAGTAGAATTAGAAGAAGACACGATTTTTCCGAAACTCTGACTGATTCTATTTCCGTCCATTTGGCGTCCAGAAACCATGAATTTTAAAAAACCATCTTTTGTGATTTTTACACTCCTGACGACTGCCTGCATTGCTTCATCCGCTGAAGCTGCTCGCTGGAGGAAAACGAAATCATCGAGTTACCAGAATTCTCGAACCCCTAGGAATCAGGCACCTTACAAACCAGGGGCAAGCCCATATGTGACTGGAATTGAGGGCCGACCCCGCTATTATGTGCCGCCGACAATACCGCGGACGCCGACGTGGAAAATGTACGGAACAGAGCCGGGGGTCGCCGCAGGCGACTGGCCACGCTACGCTCCATTTGGATTCGGTGGCTATCGATTCCCGGCCGTTGGCAATGCAGCATATCGCTGAACAGGGCGGAAAACAGTGAGCCACCTGACAGGAGGCTCAAATCACCGT
Organism: Pirellulales bacterium; assembly: GCA_029246985.1. GTDB lineage: Bacteria > Planctomycetota > Planctomycetia > Pirellulales > UBA1268 > UBA1268. Next base: position 4,309 of record JAQWMC010000049.1, on the reverse strand, counting down.
GCCCGATCTTCTTGAAATTACGCCCAAGGGCCTCTTCTGCGCTGCCGGTAATTTTTATATCGATCCCTGGCGACCTGTATCTCATGCCGTTATCACCCACGCCCACGCCGACCATGCCCGGCCGGGCAGTGATCGCTACCTTTGCGCCGCACCTGGCATGCATGTCCTGCGTACCCGCATGGGCAGTCAGGCATTGATCGATACTCTGAAATATAACGAGCATCTTTCTATAAATGGGGTTGATGTTTCGCTCCATCCAGCAGGTCATCTTTTGGGTTCCTCACAAGTGCGAGTGAGTCATCGGGGGACAACCTGGGTCGTAACTGGTGATTACAAACTCCAAAATGATTCCACATGTGACTGTTTTGAATCCGTTCCCTGTGATGTTTTTGTCACAGAAAGCACCTTTGGCCTACCTGTGTATCGTTGGCCTGCTCCAGAAACTGTTGCTCATGAAATAAATACATGGTGGAAAGCAAACGCTGACTCTGGCCGTACCAGCGTGCTATTGGCGTATGCACTCGGCAAGGCACAGCGGCTTGCCTCATTGCTTGATCCATCAATCGGACCAATATATGGACATGGGGCCGTGATGAAACTTGTTGAAGCCTATCGGGCAAGCGGCGTACGACTTCCACCGATTAATCGAATACCACCGCATAGCCGAAAAATAGGTGGCGGGCGTGGGATTGTTATCGCTCCTCCAAGTGCTGCAGCTACAACCTGGATCAATCGCTTTGGTGAAACATCTATTGCTATGGTATCCGGCTGGATGCTTCTTCGTGGCGTCCGTCGACGACGTGGGATTCCGAAGGGCTTTATCCTGTCTGACCACGTTGACTATCCAGACCTTATGCAGGCGGTTCAATCTTCGGGTGCACAACGAGTCCTTGTTACTCACGGTTTTACAGACATAGTCGCACGATTGCTTACGGAACAAGGCCTCAACGCAGAGGTACTTGCAACCCGTTTCGTTGGTGAAACAAATCCTGATGATGGCGTTACAGATGAAGACGCCTCAGATCTTCAGGCAATCAATCGTGAACCTACCGACACTGACAACAAAGATGCAGAGGATGCCCAATGAAACGCTTCTCTGATCTATACTGGAAACTGGATGGCACAACCAGTACGAACCAAAAGATTGAGGCTCTGAAAGAGTACTTTGTGTCGGCACCTCCCGAAGATGCTGCATGTGGACTGAGAGTGCTGTGTGGAGCCAAACAACTACGGGCAGTATCGACACGATTACTCAGACAATGGGCTGCAGAATTCGCCGAACTCCCCCTCTGGCTGGTTGAAGAAAGCTATGCTCACGTTGGCGACCTTGCCGAGACACTCGCCCTCATCTTACCGGACCAGCCCACAGATGATGTGAGCAACCAGAACCACAGCACTGAACCGCTACCGCTCTCTCGTTGCTTCGAAGAAACAATACGTGGACTCAAGGGAAAGCCAGACAGCCACAAACGACAGGTCGTTGAGGAAACATGGAAACGGTTGACGCCCCGTGAACGAATTGTCTGGCACAAACTATTAACCGGCGGCTGCCGTGTTGGCGTATCGAGAACTTTAGTCGCACGAGCACTCGCAGAAATGTCTGATTTGGAGCCAGCAGTGCTTGCCGAACGAATGATGGCCGCAACAATTGAGACCGCAGAAGACTTTCAGTCGCTTATTTCACCACACCCCACGTCTGCTGACAGCCTCCGCCCCTACCCGTTCTTTCTTGCTTCGCCAATAAGTAATGAACCTCAGGAACTTGGCTCCGTTATGGACTGGCAAGCCGAATGGAAGTGGGACGGCATGCGGGCTCAGGTTGTGCGAAGATCTGCTGGAATCTCAATCTGGAGCCGAGGCGAAGAACGAATGAATGACGCCTTCCCTGAAATTGTAGAAGCTGCAGAACATCTCCCTGATGGCACTGTTCTCGACGGGGAACTGCTTGCAGCCCACCCGAACAATCTCCTTCCCTTCTCAATGCTGTCGAGAAGAGCAAGCCGTAAACGTGCCGGCAAAAAGATTCGTACTGATATCCCAGCGGTCTTTGTTGCGTACGACCTGCTTGAAACTCAGGGAAAGGACATTCGATCGGAGCCTCTTTCTCTTCGCCGAAGGAAACTCCTCACTCTAGTGCCATCGACTTTTCAAGGAAAACCAGCATCGTCTGGCGGACCAGCCACACTTCACCACACTCCTGCCACCAGCAGTGACATCAGAATGTTTCACTCTCCTCTTGTTGATGGTGCATCATGGGACGAACTCGCTCTCTCCCGACAACAAGCTCGCCAACGTGGTGTTGAAGGGCTCATGCTCAAACGAATCACAAGCAGCTATGCACATGGACGACCACGAGGAGACTGGTGGAAATGGAAGGTTGAGCCACTCGAAATTGATGCCGTGCTTCATTATGCCCAAGCTGGGCATGGCCGCCGTGCCGGTCTGCACACCGACTATACGCTTGGTGTCTGGGACGGAGAGCAACTTGTCACTATCGCAAAAGCCTATAGTGGACTGTCAGACAAGGAACTTATTGAAATCGACAAGATTATTCGTAGTACGACGATTGAGCGGCATGGTCCGGTTCGGGTCGTACGACCAACGCTTGTATTTCAGCTGGCCTTTGAAAATGTATCGAGATCAACCCGTCATAAGTCAGGGATAGCCGTTCGCTTTCCGCGAATAGCGAGATGGAGACGTGACAAACTTCCTCATGAGGCAGCAACACTTAGCGACTTGAAAGTACTTCTTGCACAAGCAACTGGCCAACAGTAGCTATCTGGCGAACAAACAGAGTAGAACCAATGCCCTCAGCACCTAAAGCCACACTTCTCCAACGGCGACCACCATCAGAAAAAAAAGGTTCGTCACGAAAAAAAGATGCCCCAACTCCAAAACTAGTTACTGACCTGGCCACTCTTGGTGCAACATGCGAACAATGGTTTAAAAATCGGAATCAAACGCCGTTTGAGTTTCAGCGTGCAACCTGGCAAGCGATGGCAGCGGGAACAAACGGCCTTCTTCACGCCCCAACGGGTACAGGAAAAACACTCGCAGCATGGTTTGGCGCATTGTGTCGAAGCTCTGCTTTATCCACGCACCACAAGAAGACCGGCATCCGGATCATCTGGATCACTCCACTACGTGCTCTGGCGACCGATACCGCCCGTGCTCTTGAAGAACCACTGGCAGACCTAACTGAAATGCTTGGCTCCCACTGGCAGGTTGGCACCCGCACTGGTGACACATCGGCTGCTGACCGTCGCCGCCTCCGACAGAATTGGCCCGAGGCTCTTATCACCACGCCTGAATCACTTTCTATTTTATTGTCACTCGAAGACAGCCAGGAAATATTTTCAGATCTCGACACCGTTATCGTCGACGAATGGCACGAACTTCTCGGAACGAAACGTGGTGTTCAGACTGAACTTGCATTATCAAGGCTACGGGCCATTCGTCCCGAAGTGATCACATGGGGACTATCTGCAACCCTTGCGAATCTTGATGAAGCCGTTGCCACACTTGTTGGACCAACGCGGTGTGACCATGCTCGGCTGATACAAGCGAATGCACCACGAAGGCTTGAGTTCTCGACGATTATCCCTGACCCGATTGAGCGATTTCCATGGGCAGGACACATGGGGCTACGGCTCCTCCCACAAGTTGTTGAAGCAATTGATTCAGCCAAAACAACTCTCGCGTTTACAAACACTCGCTCTCAGGCTGAACGTTGGTATGACGCAATCCGAGAAGCCAGACCAGACTGGAAAGACACGCTAGCGCTTCATCACGGTTCCGTTGACCGTGAACTACGCAATACTGCTGAAGCAGGTCTTCGCGATGGATCGCTCAAATGTGTTGTTGCCACGTCAAGCCTTGACCTTGGTGTTGATTTCGGCCCTGTCGAACAGGTGCTTCAGATCGGCAGCCCGAAAGGAATTGCACGAATTCTTCAGCGGGCTGGCAGAAGTGGTCATGCGCCTGGTGCCGTTGGCCGACTTATTTGCATCCCAACTCACGCTCTGGAACTTATCGAGTGCGCTGCCGCACGATTGGCTGCCACAGCTGGTTCCGTTGAACCCCGACGTCCTCTCACGAATGCTCTTGACTGTTTAGCACAGCACATCGTGACAGTGGCCTGCAGTGGAGGCTTTCGCGAGAACGACCTGTATAATGAAGTGAAGGGAACGGTCGCGTTTGCAAATCTCGATGACCAGTCCTGGCAATGGGCACTCGACTTCGCCGCTCGCGGTGGGCATGCTCTTTCCGCCTACCCTGACTACTGCCGAATCAAGGAACGATTTGGGCG
>JAQWMC010000039.1 GCA_029246985.1 Pirellulales bacterium | reverse complement strand
GGCTCCAGCTCCACTTGCAGCAACGACCATGCCCTCGCTGAGACCAAACTTCATCTGCCGGGGAGCAAGATTGGCAACAATGACAACAAGTCGGCCATGAAGATCTTCAGGCCGATGAAATTTTTTGATGCCAGCAAAAATTGTACGACGGTCGTCACCACCGAGTGACACTGTAAGCTTAAGGAGCTTACGAGCTTCTGGAACTTCTTCGGCATCGACAACTCGTGCGACCCGCAAGTCGACTTTAGAAAAATCATCGATAGTACAGGTTTCTGCGAGAACCTCTGACTCAAGTGGTTCCGTAGAGTCTTGAGCAAGAGTACCCGTTTCTGGTTTGATATTTGATGCTTCAGACACGGTAGATCCTTGTGGGGTGGATGATGAGCTATTCGATGCAGCAAGAAGCGCATCAATTTGTGAGGATTCAATTCGTTTCATTAATGGCTGGAAGGTAGCAACCGGCAGATTTTCTAGAGGAGTTTGTGACTGTTTCCAATCAGTAATGGGAGGGCCAACAAGTTGAGTAACATTGTCCGCTAATTTTGGAAGAACAGGGGTCAGATAAACTACTAATTGACGGAATAGATTGAGCGAGACACTGGCAACATCCTGTAATCTTTGCTGTTCTTGGAGGCCTTGTTTGGCCAGTTTCCAAGGTTGTTCATTATCGACATACTGATTTGCTCTATCTGCTGCCTGCATAATGATGCGCATTGCTCGTGAGAAGTCACACGACTCATAGGCTGCGGCTATTGCTTCACCATCATCGGCTGCTTTCGCAAAAAGACCACCATCGTCAGGATATGTAGAAGAGAGTCCCGTTTTTTTCAGCCAACGGGCTGTGCGGCTTGCAAGGTTCACAAGCTTTCCAATTAAGTCGGTGTTTACCTTCGTGGTAAATTCTTCAAGATTGAGATCAATATCATCAATGCCACCAGAAATCTTTGTTGCGTAGAAGTACCGCAGAGCTGCTGGATTGAGGTGTTCAAGATATGTACGAGCCAAGAGGAAAGTGCCACGACTTTTTGACATTTTCTGACCATTCACAGTCAGGAAACCATGGACACGAACTTTTGTCGGTAGGTTCATGCCTGCAATTTTGAGCATTGCTGGCCAGAAAAGTGTGTGAAAATAGGTGATGTCTTTTCCGATGAAGTGGTGAATTTCTGCATTTGGCTGGTTTGTATCACCTGAGCACCACCAGTCAGCAAATGAACCACCGTTTTTTTTCGCCCATTGTTCGGTCGTAGCAATATAGCCAATGGGTGCATCGAACCAGACGTACCAATAATGGCCAGGTGCATCTGGGATTTCAAAACCAAAATAGGGAGACGGGCGTGAAATGTCCCAGTCGCGCAGAGGCTCGTTGAGAAAATGTCCGGCAAGATAATTCGAGATCTTTGGGTCAATGGACCCAGATTCCTTCGTCCATTTGGTAAGAAAAGGTCGAAGGCTTTCCAGAGTGACAAAGAGGTGTTCAGCTTTTCGTATCTCGGGCGTCGTGCCAGAAAGTGTACTGATGGGGTTTATCAGTTCGGCGGGAGAGTATGTTGCACCGCAGGTTTCACATGAGTCACCATATTGGTCAGCTGCCTGACACCGTGGACAGCCACCCTGAACAAATCTATCAGCAAGAAATATTCCTGCTTTGAGATCGAAGAGCTGACTCACCTCTCGCTGGACAATCAAATCTTGCTTGCGAAGAGATTGCCAAATATGGTTACACAACGAATGGTTTTCTGCACTGTCGGTAGATCCATAATGATCAAAGGCAATGTGAAAGCCCTCAAAGTCAGCTACATGGGCATCTTGCATGGAAGCGATGAGATCTTGTTCGGTACGGCCTTCGGTCTGTGCTCTGATCATGATGGCTGTACCGTGCGTGTCGTCAGCACACAGGTAAATAGCTTTATTTCCACGCAGTCGTTGGAATCGTGCGAAAATATCTGTCTGGATATATTCGACTAAGTGCCCAAGATGGATATGACCGTTGGCATATGGGAGAGCCGAAGTAATCAGGATTCGGCGAGTTTTGGGCATGATGCCTTATGAACAAAAGAGCACAGGATGTTGGGAATGCGATATCGTGCCGCTTCGTGAGCTGCGTTGGTCGAAACCGCGAAATGATAGTCTAAAACGAATACAGAATTCAAGAAAAGCCATTGTGCGAAGAACTTGAGTAGTTGGGCAGATTAGCGTGTGTGTCAGGCTGTAGTAACCCCGATTTCCGTACCCTACCCGAATTGCCTCACGTTCCGGATTTAGGCTGGTATGAGAAAAATGCTCTTGTCCGCAGCCCCGTACCACCGCCACTATCCCGCCGTCTGGTTTTTGGTGAGTTGGTTTGTTTTTCCAGTGACAAGGATGTCACTGGCGGACTAAGTGCTCACCTGACAATACGAGTGCACGTACTGACCTCAAAAAGGTTAGGTCTCATGGAGTCACGGATGTTCCGAGTCTTTTGTTTTATACGGTTATTTGTTGTTTTCAGTCTTGTCTGGCTGTCACCCAGTATTGGGCGCTGCCAAACGACTGCTCCGGCAACAGCTGCAACAACCGGTGATGTCGTCTTTCTCGATTTCTCAGCGGACTGGTGTGGCCCTTGTAAGCAGATGGCACCGCTCATTGGAGAAATCGGTGCAGCCGGTTGGCTTGTTCGCCACGTTGATGTCGATCAAGAACACGATATCGTCAAGCGGTTCCAGGTGACGGGAGTTCCCTGCTATATCTTGTTGGTAAAGGGCCATGAAGTTGGTCGAATCGATGGGGCTACCACTCGCAGTGAGCTCGAAAAACTCCTTGCAAAAAGTCGGCAGCCTTTGGGTTTGCCAAAACTTGCTGTTCCAAGTGATTCACCAACTGTCAATGAAATCCCTGGGGTTCCAGTCCCAGTCAGCAAATCTGCTACCCATCTCGCAACAGAGCCCCCAGCGGCACCCACACTTCATCCACCAGCACAACTGTCAGGTGCGATAAGCCAGCCGGTTGCTGGCTTGGCCTCTGAACGATCACTGCGAGATCCACAAGGAGCAAAACAGCAACAGGCTTTGCCACCACCACCTACATTAGCTGTTGAAACAAAATCTGCACTTCAGCGGAACTTGATCCAGGCTACTGCGAGATTACGAGTGCAGGATCCGAAGGGAGCTTCGTGGGGAACCGGAACCGTCATCGATTGCCGACAAGGAGAAGCACTGATACTGACCTGTGGCCATATTTTTCGTGATTCCGTTGGAGAAGGTTCGATTGAGGTCGATTTGTTTGGTGATCCGTCTGCTGATCGTTTAGCGGGACAGATGGTGTCCTATGATCTGGATCGTGATCTTGCACTTGTGAGTGTTTTTACAGAGGCAATTCTGGAGCCTGTTAAAATCGGATCTGTTGGTCGCTCGCGTGACGTTGGTGAAGGCGTTGTCACGATTGGTTGCGACGGAGGCCGTGAACCCACTATGCATGTGAGCCGGGTTACTTCAGTCGATAAGTATCTCGGCCCGGCAAATGTTCAGGTTGCTGGACAGCCAGTACAGGGTCGTAGTGGTGGCGGCTTATTCGCACTCGATGGAACGCTCTTAGGCGTCTGTAACGCAGCTGACCCGGAGGACAACGAAGGTCTTTTTGCTGCACTCCCATCAATTCATGAACATCTTGACGAGGCTGGACTCGCGTTTGTTTACAGGCATGTCTACCCCGGCACCGAAAATGAGCTTGCAGGAAATGCCGACAAATCAACTGTGCCGCATTTGCCCGATGCAATGCCGGATTTTTCTTTTGATCGTCGCGATAGGGCAGATGCTGTTCCGACAGCGTCAAGTGGGCCACGATCCCCCGCTGAAGGTGGTGATCCACTGAGTGTTGATCAAAATGAAAAACAATTCTCAACTCCGCCATTGTCACAGGCCGTGGGAGATGGTGAGCAGATGCAGAGTCTTTCTACTGGCGAGCAAGCTCTACTCGATCATGTGCGGGAACATGGAGGAGACGCTGAGGTGATATGCATTGTTCGTCCTCGTGGAGCAAGTCAAGCCGACAGTGAGGTGTTTATGCTTCAGAACGCCAGCCCTCATTTTGTTGACCGTCTATCCGAGGTGCATGCACAGGGAAATGTTACAAGTAAGTGATTTCCTTGTAGATATGAAAAATCTATGCTTCAGATTCTGATTCGCCATGGCGAAAGTTTGTCGAACCGCGAAGGAAGAGTTCAAGGGCAGGCAGATGTAAAGCTTTCTGATTCAGGTCGTCAGCAGGCAGCCGCAGTCGCTTCATGGTGCAAGAGTCAATCATTCCGAAATCAATCCTGCGAACTCTGGAGTAGTCCGCTTTGCCGTGCTTGGGAGACGGCCGAGGCGATCGGAACGGCAATAGATCTTCCTGTTCAGGCGGAAGACAAACTTGTTGAGCTGAATGCAGGTATATTCCAAGGTCATCTATGGGATGATCTGGCGGATCGGTTTCCCGAGGATATTGCTCGATGGCGTTCAGGTGATGTTGATTTTCAGATACCGGGCGGAGAGTCAAGACGGCAGCTTGCGGAACGAGGACGTTACGCCCTGCAGTTTCTTTCAGGTCGGCCTGTTGACAACATGATCATTGTTGCTCACGGGGGGGTTTTAACGGCAGCACTTGGTCTTCTTGTTGGACGTGAGCATCCTTTGCTCGCAGAAGTTGCGGAAAGGCCTTTTACACGATTGCCGGCACTTGGCAATTGCTCGGTATCCCAGCTGAAATGGCCTGGTCCGGAATTACTTTCTTTTAATGAAACGGATCATCTCGATTGATGCTAGAGGCTCGTTTTCTTGGTGAACAAGTCCAGCAATCAGGTGAGATAATTGTCGGATATTCCTGTCTTAAATCGTGTTTCAAAGAGAGCGGACAAAAAATATGTCGTGTTGCTTTTTTGACGCAATGATCTGGGCGGGCGTACAACGTTAGAGAGCCACAACCCCAGACAGGGACTGTGTGGAGCCTGCCACAGAAAATTAATTTCTGCCCAGTGTTTAAAAACATAAACCGTACTGATATTGGAAGAACATTCATGAAAAGGGGATCGAGAAAATCTACGAGATCTTCCATCTGGGGATTCCAAATGGTTGTCACCAAACATTGTGTTCTCCTCAACACTACACTGCTTTTTTTGGCATTCCTGACAGGATCATCTTTGGAAGCGAATGAGTCCGTTACGTTTTCAGGAACACGAGCAATGGAGTACTTGGAAGCAATTTGTGAACTGGGCCCGCGCCCGAGTGGTTCCAAAGGAATGGAGAAACAGCGAGAACTTCTTATTCGCCATTTTCAAAAAGCAGGGGCGAAAGTCTTTCGTCAGGCTTTTCGAAGCCGAGATGGTCGGACTGGCGATTGGGTACGTATGGAGAATCTTATCGTTTCATGGCACCCCGATAGGAATGATCGGGTACTTTTAGGAGTTCACTACGATACCCGGCCGTACCCAGATCGAGATCGTCGTGATCCTCAGGGAGTTTTTATTGGTGCAAATGATGGTGCAAGCGGCGTTGCGGTTTTGATGGAACTTGCTGACTCGATGTCGCAAATAAAGGGATCAGTGGGTGTCGATTTTGTGTTCTTCGATGCCGAAGAATACGTTTTTGAAGAGGAACGGGATTCCTACTGTCTCGGGTCGCTTTTTTTTGCGAGACAATATGCCACTTCGAGAAAGGCTGGGACGATATCGCATGCCTATCGCTGTGGTGTTATCTTGGACATGGTGGGTGATCGCAATCTTACAATTTGGCAGGAACAGCAAAGTGTTGATTGGCCCGATACACGCCCCGTTGTGGAATCCATTTGGGCGACAGCAAAACAACTAAAGATTCGAGAATTTGTGCCACGCCCGAAGTATGTTGTTAATGATGATCATGTGCCGCTTCGAATGACCGGTGGCATTCCAACGTGTGACATTATTGACTTTGATTACCCGCACTGGCATACAACACAAGATGTTCCAGCAAATTGCTCCGCACATTCTCTGGGTTTAGTGGGGCAGGTTATGCTTTCGTGGCTTCAAAAGAACTACTGATTGGTGAGAATACAGAATTGATGAAGTCGCATAATCCAGTCACACCTGTTCCAATTGTTGTGCCAGATCTTGGGCTCGGTGAAACCCCGGTTGTTCTTTCCTTGTGGCTTGTTCCACAAGGAAGTAATGTTCTTGAGGGCGATCGTGTTGTTGAATTGGCTACAAATCCAGCCACGGTCGATTTGCTCTCTCCTGTCGCCGGTGAGTGCGTCCACCAATTTGTGGACGAAGATACCGTTGTATATCCTGGTATGGTAATCGCAGAAATTCTTCCCGAGGATGCGCAAAAATGAACCAGTCATTCATTCGAAGACTGTTTCACGGCAGGTCTTTGAAAGAAGAGACGGTTGCAGCATTTGGTGGTGCAGGAACAATGTTTCTCATTCAACCACCATGTGACTTGTGGTTTTTAGCATGGCTTGCACCGCTGCCATGGCTTTGGCTGATTATGAGAAAGACCAGCCATTTGCCCAAAAGATTTTGGCAAATGATATGGTGTGCCGGTTTTTTTCATTGGCTTGCAACAATCCACTGGCTCCGACTTCCTCACCCGGCAACGTCGTTGGGATGGGTTTGTTTGTCGGCCTACCTCGCGATTTATCTGCCTGTCTTTGTCTGGTCCGCTCGACTCCTGATGAGGCGGTGGGGGTGGCCACTGCTAGCCGCAGCACCAATATCGTGGGTGGCCTGTGAGCAGTTGCGCGGTGCGCTTTTCGGTGGCTTTACATTTGCAATGCTCGGCCATTCACAATGGCGATGGACCACCCTACTGCAAATTGCAGACATTGCTGGTGCCATTGGGCTCAGTGGCATCGTGATGCTTGTGGCAGCAGCACTTTTTCAGTTAATACGGTCTTGGCGGGCAAAAGAAACAGTCAGGGAAGTATTGCTGACTACCAGCATTCTTGGTGCGTGTATTTTTTATGGTTATTGGCGACTCACAACGACCCCCAAGCCTCGTGTTGCACCTCTGAAAGCATTGCTTGTCCAAGGTTCAATAGATACTGAGCTCAAACACGATCCAAATGCTTTTCAGGAGGTAACTCAGCAGTATGACGAACTGACTCGAAGCGGTCTCCTGGAAAGCCCCTCCTTGCCTGACCTGATTCTCTGGCCTGAAACAATGTGGCGTATTGGACTTCTTGAAATTAATCCGAATGAACAATTACCCGCAAGTGTTGTGACAGCAATTCTCAACGAAAGTGAGTTGGCAAACGATATTGATATTGATGATATTTCGTTGCAGGCCCTCTGCCGTCAGCGGCTCGAAGAGGAACGTCTCGAGCCACTTGCAACCTATGCAAAGTCATACGGTACGAATTGGCTTGTTGGTGTTGATAAGCAGGTTGTGACACCGAGTGCCATTACAGGTACTCAATACTTTAACTGCGCTGTTCTCCTCGATGCTGGTGGTCGAGTCCGGGACACATATGCCAAAATGAAACCGGTTCTTTTTGGTGAATATGTTCCCTTTGCTGAGACATTTCCATGGCTTTATCGTCTCACACCACTTCCTGTTGGTCTCACAGCTGGCCGACAGCCACTCGTAACGTCCGTCGCTGGCAGACGGCTGACATGTACGATCTGCTATGAAACAGCTCTTCCAGCAACAATTCGTTCGCTCGTTCGATATTGTCGCCAAATGAATGGTGGTCCTGACCTCATCGCAAATCTGACAAATGATGGCTGGTTCTGGGGCTCCAGTGAACTTGACATGCATCTCACAGCAGCTATTTTTCGCTCGGTTGAGGTTCGAACACCAATTATCATTGCAGCAAATACTGGTTTTTCGGCATCTATTGATGGTTGTGGGCGTTTGCTTGCGTGCGGTCCACGTCGAAAAACAGCTACATTACGCGTCGAAGTCATTCCAGACGGCCGCTGGACACTTTGGCTTCTCTGGGGCAGTTTTCTGCCTGGGATATGTGTAGTGATTACCGCGACAGTGACGTTGGAACACTGGGTGAGAAGAGGTACCCTATCGTAAGAAGTTGGAGGAATACCGGCTTTTGGGACGAATCAAACGGTAGAAGCGTAATATTTGGATGACTGGGTTGCCCTAGCGAAAGTTACGGAGTTGCCGAGTCGTTGTTTTAATTCCTTATTAGACAGTACGGATTCGGGCATGGATACTCTTGGAAAGATATTTGTTTTTGCTGTGATGGTCATGAGCGTTGTGTTCATGAGCTTTGCGATTGCAATTTTTTCATCGCACACAAATTGGCAAAAAGAATCAGA
>JAQWMC010000021.1 GCA_029246985.1 Pirellulales bacterium | reverse complement strand
GCTTGGGCATCCTCGTTTTGGGCGTAGAAGACATAGGTCGTCACTGCCAAAACAAATGTACACATGACAAAGATGATCAGTGCGATCGTAAGAGCCTGAACGGGACCTTCTCTTTTCTTAGCCATTATTTTTTACAGTTCAATCTGTTTTGGTGGAGGTGATTCAGGTGGCTCGACTCGTGAACACAATCACCCGAAAGAATTGCTATCCTTAACACACAAAGTCTGGCATCGACCAAATTTTCGCGGAGGATCGAGCCTATGAACGATTGTAGGGTTCATACGGACGGCAAAGGCAAGATGGTGCCGAAGCAAGCCGATTATGAGGGTTGGTTCGTTTGGCGTGGCCGGCGTCAGTTACGGCCGGTTTCTCCGTGCCAGTGAATTTATGTACTGGATAAGTTCCGGCTCGAGAGAGTCTGGCGTTAGACCAAATGCAGTTTTGAACTCAGTCATTCGGGTCGCTGCGGAGTCCTTCGCAAGCGGTTGTTTTTTCTCGAAGTGTGCGATGTATGAGCAAAAGGCATCTTTTTTCATGGTTGCTAAGAATGAGACAAAGGCCCACGCGTGTGCGTACGCAACGAGTGCTTCTTCTGGGTCGTAAAAGGGCTTGTCATCTGCAATAAGCCGGGAAATGAGACCAGGTGTGAATTGCTGAACCACCAATTCAAGCCGGGGTGTGTTGATGGCCCCAATTGATCGCCACCCCCTGGAATTCGTGAGATCGGGCGTTTCAAAGTATGTTGCAATTCCTTCGCTCAGCCAGACTGGAGTTGGTGAAAGCCGAACGTGCAGGCCAGCGTTGAACGCAAGTTGATGAGTTGCTTCGTGAACAAGTGTTGCAATAAGACTCGAGGCCCGAGGGTTTTGTAAAATCTTGACACCAACTGAATTTGAAGACTGGCTCGCTGTCGTGTCAGTCGAGTCGCTTCCTGTGATGTCATAGGTTGTAATTCGATTTGTCAGTTGGTTGTAATATCCTACAACGCTGTGTGAGGCATCTCCCACCTCTTTTTTGGCTGCACGGTCGTAGTCTTTGCGACTAGAAAAAATGATGACTATAAGAGGCTGTTCGGGCTGACTAATATCAAGTCCAGCCTGTGACCAAAAAGCGTGAAAGCCGCTGAAAAGGCGTTCAAGCAGGGCTGCAGACCAGCGGGCATACCCGAGTGAGGTGTCATAGCAAATCACGTAGTGTCGAGTCGTGAGGAATGTAAATCCGGCTGGAAGTTCAGTGACGATTTCTTGCCCCAACTGTTTTGGGGTAAGCAGGTACTCCGCATTGAGAATTTCTCGATGGGTGACGCTTTTACCGGGAACAACGTGAAGCAACTGTTGGTTATCCTCGACCAGAAGACTGCCGTCTTGAGCTTCCACAACAAGTTTGCCACGCAGTGTTTGCTGGGCACCTTCTGCCGTCTGCTGAGTGACCTCGATTGTACTGGCGGTTTCTTGTTTCATCTCGGGAGGTGATGAACGGACCTCTGCTACGAAGACAGCAACAAGAACAGGTGCTACATAGAGAAAAAAACTGCGTTTACCCATAAACGGTACGACTTGCTTTCAGAGGAAAAGGCGGACCTCTACTGTACCCAAAGTCTGCGTCTCTGCTCGAGGCTCAATTATGAGGAAGCCGAAGAGGAGAAGCACACGCATCGCGGCGATCTGGGCAAGACAGGTCGTCTGTTTTTTGGGTTCACAAGGCCGCTTTGGTGTTGGTGTAGCATCGAGTGAATGAGTACTTTCCTCGCTGAAGAGTATCAATTCCTACACTCTGTTTTCCAGAGGACTGTTTACACAATGTCACGATGTCTGTTTCAGGGTCTCCCCACGGCCGTTCGAAAAACTATGAAATCTAGAGCTTTGCTTGCTGGGTGTGTTCTCAGTTGTTTTTTAGGCGGCTGTGCAAGTTCCTTGCCTTGGGTTGATTCGCAGCAAGCTGCAATCGAAAAAGAAAAGTATGGGCTTAATGCAGATCAAAGAATTAAAGAACTGCGGCAACAGGCAAAAAAATCAAGAAGCGATGATTCTGAGGCACAGGCAGAATTTTCACGAGAACTTGTAAATGAAATGTTGGCTGAACATGATCCTCGAGTGAGAGCGGAAATACTGCAACTCTGTGCCGACTTCGACAACCCGTCCTCGCGTGCAATCTGTATCGGTGGACTTGATGATCCAGATACCCTCGTTCGTATTGCTGCCTGTGATGCCTGGCTTCAGATTGGAGGAGATGAGGCGGTTCAGTATCTGGCCAATCGTTTCCGGAGTGATGAGGATGTTGACGTGCGACTTCATGCGATACGAGATCTTGGTGCTCTCGGTAATGAAGCCGCTATACCCGTGCTCGCAGAAGCACTTGAGGCACCTGATCCTGCAGTCCAATTCCGGGCAGTGGCTTCGCTCAAGGAAGTGAGCGGTCGTGACCTTGGTAATGATGTAAATGCGTGGCGTGAATGGGCCGAAGATCCTGCTGCGTATCGTGAAGAATGGTCAGTTGCTGAGGTATGGCGACAGATTTTCTAGCCTTGAATAAACCAATCACAATATTTTTTTAAAGTGAGATTTTGAGGAAGTGGCTACGGGTTCTTATTTTCTTGTTTTGGTCGCTTGAGAGAAAAGTATGCATTGGGCTCAATGCGGCTGAAATTCCAGGTTGATCTGTGTGTAACAACAACTGCAGTAAGAAATCCCTGACGAATCTACGAGTTTTCTGATTGTAGAGTCTGGGGAGGTTCTTTGGGCCTCTGGCTGATAGTCGCTTTTCTAATTGCTTCCGGCCGATACACACCATATCTGTATCAACAGAAGATTCCTGATTAGGCATCGCAGATTTCTTGCACTCGTACGGGTAACAAGGGTTTGTATGTGTTGATGCCGTTGCGGGGCTTACGTCAGGTGTGCCACAGGAGGTCTGTGGGGTGACGGATGCTATACAAATCGAATCCTCAACTTGACTCGACCAACTGTGCCACAACCTCCCCCTGTCATTGATGTGAAAAAAGAGCCTCCTCGCAATAGAGCATGTGTACCTCTTTGGTTTAGGGAGCGGTGTGCCCCTTGGCGAAAAGGAAGTCCAGGGGTGACAATTGCGGCTGTCATAGGTGCTCTCGTCTGTATCGTTTTTGTTGAGGGACTGCTCTTTGCGGCCTCCCCGCGATCAGGGAGATTCATCGATCGGCTTCTCCGCTCGAATGAGCCAACTCCCCAACTGATTTCTGTGCCGACGCCAAGGCCACCGACTGTCGCTGAAAAGCAGGCGGGTAAAAAAAAGTTAGCAGGCCTCCCAAAGAAAGATTCAAAGAAGCCTTCTGTATCCAAAACCCAATATGATTGGGAGTCTTTTGTTCGTTTTACTGAGGCAATTCAGGCTGTTGGCGAGCATGTTACTCGTGTTGCTGTTGACCCAACGTACAGCCCCGCCGAGCAGCCGAAGTACCAGCCCATTTTTGATGCTTCAGAGTTGGCTGTGATTGAGGAGCAGCGAGTTGCCTCCTCGGTAGGCAGTGGTGCTGGAGGGAGGCAGGCTCCTGTTCGTGTAACTGCAGCATCATCAAACCCGTATGCAAGTAAGAAGCCAATTGGGTCGCTGCCTCCAAAGTCTGCGAGGCTTCAGCGTCTGCGGGTGAGGATCGCTCAGACGCTTGCGACCTATCAACGCAGGCCAATGAATACCTCGCACCATAGCCCGTGGGAGATTATGCACGGTTTTGTCGGATTTGGTATTCCCACAAAGATCCGCGTCGGTGGCCCACGAGGAGAGTTAGTCAACGCAATCGGTTGGATGAATTCCGGTGGACGGTGTCGAGGGCAGGTCATGCTTACCATGCGCGATGAGAGGCCGCATGCATTATACGGCGTTGGACTTCAAGGGCATTCTGCTCAGTACCTTGCGATCCTCGCTCAATGTCGTGTTTCGGCAAAGTCTCCCCTCTTACTTGGAGGGAAGAACTTTACCGTTGCTGACCTCATCGAAGATGAAAAACTGAACTGTCGCTCCGGAACAGAATTAACGTTCGCACTGATCGGGCTTGCCCACTATCTGCCAACAGATGCTGTCTGGCGGAGCAGCGATGGAGAAATGTGGTCGCTTGAGCGTTTGATGCAGGAAGAACTTCGCCAGCCGATTCGAACAGCCCCCTGTGGTGGAACGCATCGCCTTTTTAGTCTTGCGTATGGTTGCCAGCGACGACTGAAAGCAACGGGACAATTAGATGGGGTGTATCTGCGAGCAAACACCTATGTTCGGGAATATCAGTATCTGACCCTTCGTCGTCTGCAGAATAGAGATGGTTCATTCAGTACGGAGTGGTTTAAGTACCCCGACAACCGAGACGACGATGTTGACCGGAAAGTACAAACAACTGGGCACATTTTGGAGTGGCTTGTAGCGTCTCTGGATCAAGAGAAGCTTTACGAGAATCGCATCATTGCAGCCGCAGAGTTTATTGCCACAGCGCTCGCTCGAGAGCCTGGACGGAACTGGAAAGATGGCCCGCTTGGACACGCATTGCACGCCTTGTCTATCTATCAAGAACGGGTGTGGGGTGTGGTACTCCCCGGAAATGTGGTTGCTTTTACGGGACCTATGAAGGCGGCTACCACAGTCGAAGTGGCCCGGTCTGATGAAGAAATTCGGCAGGCGACGCTGCCGAACGATGATAAGACCCGGTTGTAAAACGTCTTTCTTGAATGCGAAGCAAGTCGCCCGTATCTTTCTAATAAGAAATTCATACGGCGTCAGTTTTTAAGCATTTGCGGTCAGCAGCCATGAGCACACTAGTACTCTCTCCACAGCTAGTGCAAATTCTTGAAGCCGCATCGCAACTCGTCGATGTGACTGATTCGGCGGCATTGCTTCTCGTTGTGGAGCAACGACTTGATTGGTCGCGGCTTCGTGACTTGCTCAGCACGCAAACCGTATTGATAGCCTCAGATGATGAATCGCATCTCGTTGGGGTCACAGACCATGGTATGGATCGCGTTATGATCGATGTGACTGGTCTTCCCGTGCATGAGAGATTAACCCAAGCCCTGCTTGAGTGTGTCGCTGAAGACAAGATAGGACCGGAATCTCAAGTAGTTGCTGCTTACAGCGGGTTTGAGGCGGGCACAGTAGATTCCGTAAGCGTGCTCCGATTGACGGAGCATCTTGGCCAGTTGACGAGTCGCGATTTACGAAACCTTGATACCAAAGTGCCGCTTGAGACGCTCAAGGTTGTAGTTGATATGGCTGTTGAAATTGGTCGCGAGGGGCGGGAAGGAAAACCTGTCGGCACACTGTTTGTTGTTGGCGATGCCCGAAAGGTCATTCAGTCGAGTCACTCCACAGGATTTGATCCAGTCCGTGGATACAATCGTAATGAACGCAAGCTCAACGATGGTCGCGTCCGTGAAGGGCTGAAAGAAATAGCACAGCTTGACGGTGCGTTTGTTGTCAGTGCCGATGGAACAATTGAAGCAGCAGCTCGCTATATTGATGCGTCAGCAGAAAGTGTTTCTGTGGCGAAAGGTCTTGGGGCGAGACATTGGGCGGCAGCGGCAATCACTCGAAGGACAAAAAGTGTGGCTGTTGCTGTAAGTGAAACGAGCGGCACGGTCCGCATTTTTCAGAATGGTGAAGTCATTTTACGAATCGAGCCATTCCGTCGCGCTATGAAATGGAAAGACTTCGAATACGAGCCACCGAGTAGTGACTAGTGGACGGGCGTGGATATGAAGCCTCCAGATGGATTCTGCGGTCGCTTCGTCTCTGCGGAACAGTGTGGGTGCAGGAGGTACTTGCCACACACGTGATCCGGTCTTGCCTTGCATATGGTCGAAGTGGTCCACGGGGTGGTATGATCTTCGCATCGCGCCATGGCACAAAAACAATCTCAAAACGATGTCGATCTTTCGGGGCAGACGGTCTGGGTGATTGACCTCTTTTCTCGGGTCTATCAGCTCTTTCATGCCTTGCCTGAAATGAGTAGCCCCGAAGGGATGCCGGTCTCGGTCATATTCGGTCTCACGCGTGATCTGATCGATATCACTGAAAAGAAAAAACCAAATTATTTGTTTTGCGGTTCTGATACGCCAGAGCCAACGTTTCGTCATAAGCAATTCGAGGCCTATAAGGCAACGCGTTCGGAGATGCCTGCTGACCTTGTTCCGCAGTTGCCTCTTGTGAAAAAACTGCTTGAAGTGTTCGGTGTGCCGTGTCTTGAGCTTGCTGGCTACGAAGCCGATGATGTACTTGCAACACTTGCGGTGCAAACAGTTGCGGCTGGAGGTGAATGTACGCTCGTTACATCAGACAAAGACGCTCGTCAGCTTCTTGGGCCACATGTACGGCTTCTTAACTTACGCAACAATGCCTTTGTTGGTGAGGCTGAACTGCTGGCGGATTGGGGAATAAGGCCTGATCAGGTTGTCGATTATTTGTCACTTGTGGGCGATGCGGTTGATAATGTTCCTGGGATTCCTGGTATTGGTCCAAAAATCGCGTCCAGTCTTCTGCAGCAGTTTGGAACGCTAGAGGAAATTCTGTCTCGGTGCGACGAGGTCAAAGGTAAAAAACGTCAAGAGAACATAGCGTTGCACGGAGATACAGCAAGACAGGGCCGCAGTCTGATTCAGCTTGAACTGAATACGCCGATACAGATTTCATGGGAATCAGCTGTTGTTCAACGTCCAGATCCGGCGCCGCTCACTCAGTTCTTGCAAGAACTAGGCTTTAAGACGCTTGTGAAAAAAGTCCAGAGTCTTTCCGGCGGAAAGACGACTGTCGCGAAGCCGTCAAAGACGAGTGGTCAAGGACTCTTGGCGCTCGGTGATGAAAGCCAGGGTGAACATGCTCGCTACCCGGCGCCGGTGCTGCCCGCAAAGGATTCTGCAGTCACATCAGCTGTAAAGAAACTGCGAGAGAGTCTTTCGTCTGGTGGTTGTTTGATTGTGTCTGTAACTGAGTCTGCAGGACGGGGCCGAAGTAAAGCAGGAGAGCCTCCCGTGTGGCCAGAAGTGACAGGCCTTACTCTTCTGGACCACACGGATTCAGGTACTCAGGCGAGTGTCTGGTTTTCTGCAAAGCAGATCACATCCTCCGATGCGTTACAGAAGATATTGTCCGATCCTCGAGTTCCAAAAGTTGGCTATGACCTGAAACGACAAATAGTTGCCCTGTCGCGACTTGGTATTGACCTGGTCGGGCTGCAATTCGACCCGTTGATTGCAGGTCACCTTCTCGATGCAGGACAGCGGAATCAAGGGCTTTCTGATCTTCTTGACCGTTTTGCCGACGTGGATTCATCAGGCACTCAGGCTCAGGACGTACCTCAGACAGCAGAGCAGGCCGCCTCTTCTTGCCACAGTGTTGCATCACTGATTGAGGTGCTCTCGGAGGAAATTGAAACGGGTGGATTTGGCTCTCTCTTTTCTGACGTAGAGCTGCCGCTGGCTGTAGTGTTGTCTGGAATGGAGAGTCGGGGCATTCGAGTTGATACGAAACTACTTTCTGGGTTGTCAGACGACTATACGTCAAAAATAAAGATACTTGAGAAAGAGTCGTATGAATTGGCCGGACATGTATTCTCACTTTCTTCACCGTTGCAAGTTCGGACGGTGCTGTTTGAGGAGCAGGGCCTTCCAGTTGTGAAGCGAACGAAGACGGGGCCAAGTACAGATGCAGAAGTGCTGGAAGAACTAGCGACTCTTCATGAGTTGCCAGCCAAACTTCTCCAGCATCGCAAGTACTCAAAGCTTAAAAGTACATATGTTGATGCGCTTCCGTTTCTCGTTGATCCACGAACAAGCCGAATCCACACAACGTTTAATCAGACCGTTACGGCCACCGGAAGGCTCAGTTCAAGTGATCCAAATCTGCAAAACATCCCGATTCGAACTGCAGAAGGGCAGCAGATTCGGTCTGCTTTTCAGCCAGCAGAGGAGGGGTGGCACTTTCTTGCCGCGGATTATTCACAAATCGAACTGCGTATTCTCGCGCACCTTTCTGGTGACGCTGCAATGCTCGAAGCTTTTCGCAACAAAGAAGATATTCATACTCGAACAGCGGCTGCTGTCTTTGAGGTGGAAACAGAAGAAGTTACCTCTGAAATGCGTCGTACAGCGAAAGCTGTGAATTTTGGGATTCTCTACGGACAGTCAGCATTTGGGTTAGCGAAGTCACTCGGTATTTCTCAGCCTGAGGCAGCGGAATTCATCGCGTCATATTTTGAGAAGTTTGCTGGCGCGTCCAAGTTTATTGACGAGGTGCTTGATCGGTGTCGAGCTGAACGAGGCGTTGCGACAATGTTAGGAAGACGGCGGGCAATAGATGGTGTTCGTGATTACGAAGGACGTCGAGGTGCAGGAGGTGTCTTTGCGCTTTCCCTACCAGAACGGACCGCAGTGAATACTGTTGTGCAGGGTTCTGCCGCAGATCTCATTAAGCTGGCAATGCTGAAAGTAGCCCGTCGGCTCGTGAGTGACAAGTTGTCGTCATTTCTTGTGCTTCAAATTCATGATGAGTTGCTCTTTGAATATCCGCATGCTGAATCTGAGTCACTTCAGACACTTGTTGTGCATGAAATGGGAAGTGCCATGGATCTTGAAGTGCCGCTGGAAGTTTCAGTACAGACTGGATCAACATGGGCTGATTGTGAAAAATAAAGGTCGTCTGAATGACTGTCGTTGGTCTTATTGGGAAAATTGGTGCAGGGAAAACAACAGTTTCCAATCTGTTGCGGAACCATGGTGCAGTGGTCATTGATGCTGATGCGTTGACGCACGATGCACTGAAGGATGAAAGTGTTCAGGAACAGGTTCGAGCTCGTTTTGGTACCAGTGTCTTCACGGGCAATGAGATTGATCGTTCACGCTTAGCAGAATACGTATTTGGCAATCAGCCAGAACAGAAAAACGCCCTAAAGGATTTGGAGGGCATAATTCATCCGAGGGTTCGGAGTGGTCTCGAAGAACGGCTGCGGGCGATTGCTCAGAGGGAAGTCGATCATGAAGCAGGAAGAACGGTTGTCGTGCTTGATGTGCCGTTGCTCGTACAGGCTGGGCTTCATAATCGTTGTGATCGCCTTATTTGGCTTAAGTGTGAGGATTCTGTGAGGCATCAGCGGTTAGCTGTCCGTGGGCTTTCTGTTGGACAGGTTGCTGCACGAGAAGAGGCATGGAGTCAAGGGTTTCCAGACGACTCGTTCTCTTTCCAAGCGGTTTCCACCGTGGATACATCAGGCGATATTGCCTATACTAAAGAAGAGATTGAGAAGCTTTGGGAGAAACTCACGCACGGTTCACCCTAATCGGCATTCTCGATTCCCGCCTCCACTTCCTTCCATTGGTTTGCCTTCAACAAACTGTATTGAGATCACCTGGCGTCAGGTTGAGTCCACTCGATAGATTAGCATTGTTGCGAAGCAAATCTCATTTCGAGAGCTGAAGATTGATGTCAGACAACGATCGCACCCCGAAAGATCTGCCAACTGACCCTGAAGATAGGCCACTATCCATTGCAGAGGAAATTGCGATCGAGGTTGATGATGATGATCTGGAAGTACGTGAGCGGTATGACCTGCTCAAGCAGACTGATACAAAAATTGCTGAATTGCAAAAGCTCTCAATGGCAGAACTCATCGAGCTTGCTCGATCTGAAAAAGTTGCTGAAATCGCAGGTGAGAAAAAGCATGATCTTATTTTTAAGATTCTAAAAGAACGAGTAAAGCTCAACGGACTTATGTTTGGTGAGGGAACACTCGAGATTCTTCCAGACGGCTTTGGATTTCTACGAAGTCCTGACTACCACTACTTGGCATGCCCGGATGATATCTATGTTTCACCAAGCCAGATTCGACGCTTTGGTCTTCGCAATGGCATGAGTGTGGCTGGTCAAATCCGCCCACCAAAAGAGAGTGAACGTTATTTTGCACTACTCCGTATTGAGGCAATTAATGGAGATGATCCTGTTCGACTTGCTAGTAACGTGTTCTTTGATGATCTCACGCCGCTTCATCCGGACAAAAGGATTCAGTTAGAAACCTCTGCCGAAGAGTTGTCGACAAGAATAGTTGACTTGGTCGTCCCGATTGGATTTGGCCAGAGGGGGCTTATCGTGAGTCCTCCGCGTGCCGGGAAAACTATTCTTATGCAGAAGATGGCAAAAGCAGTGCTGGCGAACTACCCAGAGGCGTTTGTGTTCATGCTCCTGATCGATGAACGGCCAGAGGAAGTCACCGACATGGAGCGTCAGGTGCAAGGGCCAGGGTGTGAGGTGATTAGTTCAACATTTGATGAAAATGCGAGTCGGCACGTTCAAGTAGCCGATATGGTAATCGAAAAGGCGAAGCGACTCGTTGAATGTGGCAAAGACGTCGTTATTTTTCTCGACTCCATCACGCGTCTTGCACGAGCTTGGAACTCTGAGGTTCCAAACTCGGGGAAAATTCTCTCTGGCGGTGTCGATGCCAACGCCTTGCAAAGGCCAAAGAGGTTTTTTGGGAGTGCCCGGAAAGTAGAGGAGGGCGGTTCGCTGACAATTGTTGCAACGGCCCTAGTTGATACGGGTAGTAAAATGGACGATGTCATTTTTGAAGAGTTCAAGGGGACCGGTAACCTCGAGATTGTTCTTGATCGTCGTTTGGTTGATAAGCGTGTGTACCCGGCAATTGATATCAATCGATCTGGCACACGTCGCGAAGAAATGCTCCTGAGTAGCGATGAATTTCGTCGAACAAGCGTATTGCGAAGAGTACTCAGTGAAATGAATCCACCTGACGCAATGGAGTTGCTCATCAACCGTTTGTCAAAAACGAGCTCAAATCATGAGTTCTTACAGAGCTTGAAATCTTGAGGCAAATATGCGGGTTCCACCACAATCTGTTCCACATAGCGAAGCAGTTGCAGGCTGCAAAATACATGCATTACAAATGGCGTCGGCTCCGGGTAATGTACGCGTCGCCATTGCTGTGTCGAAATATAATGAGGCAATCACAGGCCGACTGGTAACCGGGGCGGTCGAGACTCTCAATGCCGCCGGTGTTTCATCTGAACGAATTGAAATAGCAGAAGTCCCAGGAGCTTTCGAGTTGCCGCTTGCTGCTCATGCTCTTGCCAGTAGTGGGCAGTTCGCAGCCGTGCTGTGCCTTGGTGCAGTTATTCGCGGTGAGACAACTCATGATCAACACATAAATACAGCCGTTGCCAACGGTGTGGAAAGTGTTGGTCGACAGTATGGAATCCCTGTTCTTTTCGGGTTGCTCACGTGTGAGACGCGAAGCCAAGCAGAGGCACGGGCTGGCGGTGATGTCGGTAACAAAGGCGATGAGTGTGCTCAGGCTGCGATTGCCATGATGAATCTCCTTGAAGATCTTCCTAAGAATTGATTCATCCTCTCCTAAGACTCCACTATACTTATCGTTTATACTTTCGATTCCCATTTTAATTGTTCGGATTTCTTAACTATGTCGACCCGCCGCCGTGCCCGCGAAGTCTCTCTTCAGGTTCTGTATCAGTTTGATCTTAACCCTTCGGCTGCCTCAGTAGATTACAAGCCTTTTTTGTATGCGCGGCTTCAAAACTCGGCATCGGTTATTTTTTCGAAGGCACTTGTTGAAGGTGTTTCGCAGCATCAGCAGCAGATTGACGGTCTTCTTGATCAGCGGTCTGAACACTGGCGAGTAAGTCGAATGGCTTCAACAGACCGTGCCGTTTTAAGGCTGGCGGTGTTTGAGCTTGCCTGTTCTGACACGCCCGGCCCAGTTGTGGTTGATGAAGGTATTGAGCTTGCGCGTCGCTATGGTTCAGCCAATTCAGCTCCATTCGTGAGCGGAATACTCGGGCGTTGCCTCGACGATCGGGAAGAACTTCGAAAGTCATTACAAGAAGAAGTAAACCCAGCTGATGCCTAGGTCAGGTAATTCATTCCTCCTATTCTTTCACAATAAATAATTAGTCATGGCATTATTTCGCTTTGGAAAATCTGCGTCCGAATCGTCATCAGGTGAAGAAGACCAGCCTGTTGCAGCCAAGCCTGGTGTTTTTGATCGTCTTCGGGCGGGTCTGTCAAAGACTGCACAGGTTCTCAATACAGACGTGCGAGACCTGCTGAAGCAGGAAGGACGACATGTCGATGCAGCATTTCTTGAGGAGCTTCGCGGTGCTTTGGTGCGGACTGACATGGGGCCTTCTGCAGCCGAATCCATTGTGAAGGATGTTGAGGAACGGCTGCGATCCCGAGTTGTTGACCCAGAGGTTGTGGTCGAGTCGATTCGTCGAACGCTTTCTGAAAAGCTCGCAGGAACGACTGGAGACCTCATCAAGGCATCATCCGGGCCAACGGTAATTCTGGTGACGGGTGTCAATGGTTCAGGAAAAACCACATCAATTGCGAAACTGACTCGACGGTTTACCGAGTCGGGTCTTCGTGTTGTTCTTGGAGCGGGTGATACGTTTCGTGCTGCTGCCGTCGAACAACTATCAATGTGGGCAGGTCGTTTAGGGGCAGACATTGTGCGTGGTGATTCTGGTTCTGATCCCGCCAGCATTGCCCATCGAGCAGTCGCACAGGCTATCGAAGGAAGCTTTGATATCTGCATTATTGACACGGCCGGCAGGCTCCAGAATCAATCGAACCTGATGCAGGAACTCGGGAAAATCCGTCGCGTGATAAGCAAACAGATTCCTGATGCACCCCATGAGGTGTTACTCGTTATTGATGCAACAGCTGGCCAGAATGCTCTCGCTCAAGCAGAGGGTTTCAAGGAGGCCGCCGGCTGCACCGGAATCGTTCTGGCGAAACTTGATGGGTCTGCCCGAGGTGGAGTGATTGTGCCTGTAGCTGAACGGTTTGAGTTGCCCGTCAAATTTGTGGGGCTCGGTGAATCAGCAGATGATCTTACGACGTTTGATCCTGAAGCATTTGTTGATGCGATGTTGGAAGGCGTCCTGAAACCTTAAGACCCTCTCTTCTTCTCTATTTTTACATACCGATCGTACCGGTTTGGAAAAGTGTACGGCTTTCGTTTGTGAAAATCAGATCTGTCACATTCTTGTGACGATTCTTTCTCAGTGGGTTTTTTAGCGTAATTTTTTTGGCGGAAAATTTTGCTTCTGACCTGCACACCCAGCAGGTAGCAATGGATGCCACCTGAGTTTCGCACCTATGGATTTGGGGAGTTTGGAACATGCTTTTCCTGAAGTTTAAGCTGCCATTATGGGTAGCTGCTGGCTTGGTGACTTCAACGGTTGTTGGTGCAGAACCAACGATACCGTCACAAGTCGATACCAGCATTTATGATTCATTTGCACAGGCTGAAGGGCAGGCGCCCGTCACGCTGATGCCTCGTGCTGGCGTACCTGATGAGGACGTCTATCAGTATCGTGGAGCTGCACCACAAGAAGCAGCAATTGAAGAGGGAGCAACGCGTTACCTCGAAACAGACTTTTTATTAGACCGTGGAATCGAAACGTATGGTTTCGTTGAACTTGGTATTGGTGCCAATGCCTTGGGCTCCCCTTGGAATGGTCCAATCACGTTTAATGATCGTGCCTGGCAGGGGCAGATGAATCAGCTCTATCTGATCAACGAGCGGATTCTGAAAGACGAAGGAATCAGTTTGGGTGGTCGAATCGACCTGCTCTACGGTACTGACTTCCTTTACACCCAAGCTGCTGGGCTCGACGGATTTGCACCTGATGATTGGGCTACAAATCGTTACTATGGTTTGGCCATGCCACAGCTTTATGGTGAAGTCGGAAACCAAGCGCTGAATGTGAAGTTTGGACATTTCTACACGCTGATTGGTTATGAAGTCGTACCGGCGATCGGTAACTTCTTCTATACTCATGCTTACACTATGCAGTATGGCGAACCGTTTACCCATACTGGTGTACTTGCTACGTGGAATCCAAATGATCAGTTGTCCATCATCGCTGGTATCACCAACGGTTGGGATAACTGGGACGTTGGCTTGCCAACAAATCAGGCGAACCCTTCTGCCGGAAGCACGAGCAATGCATCGTTCCTTGGAGCTGTAACATTCTCCAGTTCTGATGGAACTCAGGCCCTTACCATTGCTAATGCAAGTGGCAATGAAGCCTCTGGGTTCGTGAATGCTGGTGGCCAAGATTTCATTGGTAACCGAACAGTCACCAGTGTTGTGTACACGAATGAGTTAACTGACAAGTTAACGTACGTGTACCAGAGTGACATTGGTTATCAGGCACATGCTAATACCGCTGTTCAGACTCAGGGTCAGCAGGCTGGTTCAGCGTACTGGTACGGTGTCAATAATTACGTGTTCTACAACTTCACAGATTACCTGATTGGTGGTTTTCGATTGGAGTGGTTCTCGGATGTGAATGGATACCGCGTCGGTACCGGTGGCTTCCGTGACGGTGCCCTTGTCGGTAACCAAAACGGCTTTGCCGGTAACTTCTGGGAAGCAACTTGGGGTCTGAACTACCTCGTTGGCAACAACTTGGTCATTCGTCCAGAAGTACGGTATGACTGGTACAGCCGCAATCAGGGACAAGCAGGTGGTCCTGGCAACATGCCATACGGTCCGAACCTGAATAATAACGGTCAGTTTTATGGTGGTTGCGACATCATCTGGCAGTTCTAAGAGTCTAGCTTGAAGCTACCAGCCCCTCTCGGGGCTGGTAGCCCAGGCCAAAAAATCCTGTTTAGGCGAGGACGCTGCTCACTTCATGGTGAGTGGCGTTTTCGCATTTCACAGCCCCTGGACATCTTTGTGTCGCTTGAGTCCCTATCACCCGGAATCAAGTTATGTAGGTGTGAATTGAACTGCTGAGCGACCCCCGAGCACGATCTCAGTGCTCGGGATTGCACCGTCAGGAAAATAAATTGCACAAAAACACCTTCTTTTTCCGAAGAATTACGGGTGACAATGGAAAATATTAGGCGCAGGCAATCTGGGCGATATAGGCTGATTGTCAGTTATTGCGGTCGCTGCTACCGTTGTAATCAGTTGCTCAAGGAAGGTCCTCGTGACCAGGGCGACGTTCGCCCGATGACACATTGGGTGAAATAGTATCACGGAGGAAATTGCCGATGACTTCTCGGATTAGGCGAGCCTTTGCTCGTATACGACGCGTTGCTTCGATCGCTGCCGTGACGGTGCTTGCTGTGCTGCTCGTAGGAGTGTCATCGCAGGCCTCTGAAGAGTGGCTCACCGATTACGATGAAGCACTTGCTGAATCAACTCGGACAGGCAAGCCAGTGTTCACTCTATTCACAGGAAGTGATTGGTGTCCCCACTGTCGAACACTTGAAGAACGTGTTTTTTCAACCTCTGAGTTTGAGTCATGGTCTGAAAAGCACGTTGTGCTTCTGATGATTGATCTTCCTGAATCTGGAATCAGTCCAGCTGTTCGTAGCGAGCGGTCCCGCATCTGTTTGAAGTACGGAGTGCGAACGTTTCCTTCTGTCTTGGTGCTGGATTCATTTGGTGAAAAAATTACGGAAGAAAAAGGGTACCGGGGAACACCAGCGTCCACATGGATCAAACGATTAGCCGCAAAGGTTCCTGCTCCTGAAGCAGTTGCTGATCTTGAAGAACCAATGCTGACCAGTCTCGGTGAAGCTGTTGATGAAGCTCGGGGAAAAAAACGTCCGATCTTGCTTGTGGTAAGTGGCAGCCGAGATAAGACAGCGATTATTCGATCAGCAACACTCGTCAACGATCCGGAATTTGGCGCACTTGCCGAGGAGAGCTTTGTGGTTGCTGCCATTCCAGCCTCAACAGAAGACGGGCAACCGACGGATACGTCGTTAGAGCAATTACTTGGTGGCACCCTTGAGCCAGATGCTGTCGAGGTAATCGTAACAGAGGACGGCGAAACACCGGTGTTCATGGCCTCAGGAAGTCAGTCACCAAAACGAATTGTCAGTGGGCTGCGGCGGTTTCTTATCGCACGACAAGATGCCCGCCAGGCAGCTCCAACTCGCCGATAGTGCGACTGAACAGTACTTATGGAGATTTCGTGTCTGGCTCTTCAGCAAGACTGGAATCGCGAATCTGGAACCGCCCAGCCTCGGTATTGAGTTCGGTAATCAATGCCCGTAATTCA
The DNA here is from genome assembly GCA_029246985.1 of Pirellulales bacterium. GTDB lineage: Bacteria > Planctomycetota > Planctomycetia > Pirellulales > UBA1268 > UBA1268. The sequence goes on along the minus strand of JAQWMC010000021.1, from coordinate 5,654 downwards.
TCAAGTGATGCATAAAATAGCGCGTTTGCAGCGGAGGACTCACCGGCTGCAGTCCGCAGGTTTTCCATGGCATCACGAATTTGCCCAGCACCCTGTGATTGTGCCTGCATGCCTTCATGAACTTGATCAAGTGAATTGCTGACTGCGGCAACAGGTTCGACGACACGTCCGAGACTGTTGCCGATTTCTGCAACTGTTAAGACACGACCACTGACCTCATTCCGAAAGCGGTCCATTTCCATTGTTCCACTTGAGACAGCTGCCTGCATCTCGCTGACAAGACGTTCGATGTCTTTTGTCGCCAAGGCTGTCTGGTCAGCAAGGCGACGAATTTCTTGAGCGACAATTCGAAAACCTCGGCCCGCTTCACCAGCTTTTTCTGCCTCAATAGTGGCATTCAGTGATAAAAGGTTTGTGTGTTCAGCGACTTTTGCAATTGTTGTGACGACAGTCGTAATACCTGCAGCTCGCTGGCTGATTGCGGATAGTTTGCGGGTGAAAGCATGCATGGATTCATCAAGTTGTTTCATGGACGTCGTCATGCGATCAACCCCAGTCTGGCCCTCATCGGCCACGAGCTGTGCCTCGCGTGCTGTTTCACGAACGTGGCTTGTGGCTTCGAGTAGTTCGTTGCTTGTCGCGGAAATCTGACTGACAGCAGCTGCAATCTCTGCGGTCGACCCGTCAAAACGACTGATGACATGCTCCTGCTGCCGAAGGGAAGCTGTGGTGTCGGCTTCTACTGCAGAGAGTCGGGCGCCAGCTGTTTGAATACGGCCGATGAGTTGACTGAGTGACGTGTTCATACCCGAAAAGGCTTGAAGCAATCGTCCAACCTCATTGTGGCCCGACTCGTGCGGCTGACTTGTTAAGTCACCAGAGGCGATAGCTTCTGCTACTGCAGCAGCTTGCCTGACAGGCATTGCAATCGAACGACCGAGCCAAACTCCAGCAAGAATGCCAGGGATGCCAATAGCGCAGGCAGCAATGAGACCTGCGAGAGACTGCTGCCAGATAACGCTCGAGGCTGTTTTTGTCGAGATCGTCACCAGAACTGCACCGCTGATAGAACCATCGGCGGTCTCTATTGGAGCGGCTACGTGATAACCATTGTTATCAAGGCGGCCGATTGGCAGTTGCTCTAAAATGCAGTCACACACAATGCCTCTGTCAGTATCAGAGAGTGCAGCCAGATTTTCTTCAGAATGATCTTTGGCAACGCTCCGAGTAACAAGAGGAGTCAGCTCTGATGACAGGATGGTAATTTCCTGGACATCACCACCAACGAGTTGGTCAAGAAGTCGTTGGAGCCCAAGGTTCTGATCGAGACGCTCAAGAAACGACGCCTCCATGCCAACCTGTACAATACGTGGTTTGTCGATGCCACTCACGCCAACGTACTTAAATATCTTTTCATCGGTTTCACGCTTTTGTGCTTCTTGGACAACGCTTCGTATTCCACCCTCAAGAAGTGGGTAAAACGCTGAGGCTTGAGGTTGTTCGGTTGGATCGGGAGAGAATGTGAAATCTTTGGCATCAGCGGTGTAAATGACAGTCTGTCCAGTCGAGTCTGTGGCAAGCAGTTCAATACCAGCAGCTTCAGCTATTGGTTTGAGTTGCTCGCAGATGACTTCGTTTGATATGCCTGCGGCTTCACCAATTGCGACTAAGCTTGCAAGGAGTGAAGCCTGCGTTCGCATCTGCTTGCCCATTTCATCTTCAACTTGACGAGGGACTTCGGCGGCAAAGGCCGCTGCACTGGCCAAACTCGTTGCAATGCTGTTTCCTCCAACACGTACCTGTTCCAGCACGGCTTGGCGACTTGCCAGCGTCTCAACAACAGTTGTGACAGCAGCGACCAGCGTAATAAGAAGGGCCGCGATCAGGGCGATACGGGAACGAAGTGACATGGCTGGAAGTGCAGGGGATTCAAGAGATTGGCGAGGGGCACATGCCCCGCAACACACAAAAAGACAACCCTTAAAGTTAGCCCACCTTTTGTGACTATGCCAGTTGGTAAAGTCCAACACCCTGAGAAAGCCGAGTCATGTTGCCGGAATACGATGCGTCAGAACTGCTCGTTTGGCCGTGCAACCGTCACGACCGTTTCAGGCGACGGCGATGGGGTCGCGACGGTGGGATGCCGCAGAGTCATGTCACGAGGCTGTTGATACACATTAGCTAGCCAGCATCCGACGATAGGCAGCAGTGTGAAGAGCGGCGCCATGATCCACGGAAGCCATGGCGAAAGGGCATCCTGCTGTCTTTTGGGACTTCCCTGCTGTCTTTTGGGACTTCTTGGTATACGGTCCTTCACGACAAGGACGCGGCGATCACTCTGCATGGATTACCCTAAACGAGTACAGAACAACTCAACGACAGATTCCAGATCTGCCAGAAAGTGGATAAATAGCTGTTTCCGGCCCGTTATGACAACGGAGATTTCGTGTTTTTCGTAGTCATTGAGCGTGGGTAAGCTAGGGTAAAGTGGCCGAGGCGGGGCTCGAACCCGCACGGAGATTCCTCTCCACGGGATTTTAAGTCCCGTGCGTCTGCCAATTTCGCCACTCGGCCAAGTGTTTCAGGATACTAGCCGCTAATGGTACTTCACCGCAAATGGTGCCAACTTTACCCGCAGGTCTGGAATTCAACGCTGTCGCAGCGTACGGTCAGTTGCATCGAAAAGTGTCGAGTTTCTTCTAATTTCGTCGATCATACGACCAGTGTTCGCAAAGTATAGGTAGGGCGGTGACGTGACAGAGAACGAGTTCATAGTAATGCCAGGATTTGATGGATTTCTTGGAAGTCGAGCATCAATTGGGATGGATGTGGTGATCGTCGGCCTGGTTTTGCTGCTGCCAATTCTTTTCGTCAGTATTATGGCAGTGAAGCAAGGGCGGTACCGTCTGCACAAGTCATTGCAGATTTTCATTATGGCCGCACTCCTGGCTGCCATTGTCGTTTTTGAAATCGATATTCGTTTATTTAGTGACTGGCGAGTTCGTGCGACGCCAAGTCCGTACTGGCCAGTAGGTGTCGGCACTTCGCTAGCTGTGCACCTGGTGTTTGCAGTCTCGACTCTCGTGCTTCTTTTGTGGGTGTTGATCGAAGCGTTTTTGAGATTCCCCAAGCCACCGGCTCCAGGAAGTCACAGCAAGAGACATCGGCTCATGGCACGATTGGCGGCAATTGATCTGCTGATCACAACTGTGACAGGTGGTTTTTTCTACTGGCTGGCTTTTGTCGTGTAATTGCCTTGCTGACGAGTACATCGATGAGTCGGAGCCCAATCAAAGACTCCACCCCGGCTCGCTTATGTGGTGGCGGGTTTGTTGAGCCATCGACAAAGGCCAATGCCGCCAAAGTAGAGCGCAGCCAAAGGTGTCGCAAGAAGCAGCATGCTGTACGGATCTGCCGGTGTGAGTATCGCTGCAGCAATGAAGATTACGACAAACGCCATCCGCCATTGGCTTACGAATGTCTTTACTTCAACAATGCCAAGCCGATCAAGGAAGACCATGATCAAAGGGAGTTGAAAACCAAGGCCGAAACCAACCGGCAGAAACAAGACGAAACCAAGCCACTCACTGATTCGGGGATCGGGGTCGAGACCAAGCCATTCGTTAAATGCAAGAAGGTATGTGAGTACGAAGTCAAAAACAAAAAAGAACGCGAGAAGGACTCCGGCAATAAAGAGCCCAGTGCTCACTGGCAGGAAAAGATGCACGACGTTCTTTTCGTGCGGGTAGAGCCCCGCCGCAACGAAAGTCCATAATTGGTAAATGATCCAAGGCCCAGCAAGTACAAGCCCAACAAGAACAGATGCCTTGACGTAGATTCCAAATGCTTCCTGAGCGCTGAGTGTTGTAATGCTTACTCGACTGTCTCGGGCAAGTGGTTGCCAAAGAAGGACGGGGGCGAGGGATTCTATGTCAAACAGGTCGTTGTGTTCTGCTTCTGTCTGTGCCCCTGGCAGTCGATTTGGGTGGATTTCACGAAGATCAAAAGAGAGGTTGTATTGTTCGACTGCGTCCACGACTTCCGTTCGAGAATACGGAAGTCCACGCCCGCCGCTTCGGCGTGGCTTCCAGGCGTCAAAGGTCTCAATCGCGCGCTCGGTGTAATATTCACCCAACGCCTTGCGTAAAGGAGACTCGATAATGTGGATCACTGGTCTGGCAACAAAAAATCCGATGACAACGCCGCAGACCAGACCAATGGCGGCCCGAATGAGACATGATCGAAGTTCTTCAAGGTGCTCGCCAAATGTCATGGTCGAACTGTTAAAGAGATCGTCTTTGTCCGGAGTTATGGCGTTTTGTGTCATCATTCTTGCTGAAACGTACCCGTGACGGTCCTGAAACTCTATGCCTCGCTATGACCTGCTCTGAAGGACAGCAACAATCCAAGAGTAATCAGCCACTGTCGTCAGTGCTATGGCTGGCATTGTTTGCTGTGCAAGAGTGGCCATTTACCAGCCAAAACTGCCTTGCGGCCACAAATATAAGGCTCAACGATTTCTTGCTCGTCGTGAAAAATAAAGGTACTTTTAAAGACATCACCATATGAGTTACACAAAAAGATAAAAATGCACTTTCTCAAGACTCTGTTCAACCGGTCTACCAACACCAACCGCCGTAGTCTGAGCAAGCGTTCAAAGACACTTTCACTGGAGTCTTTGGAACAACGCATCGCCCTGGATGCATCTGGGTTCAGGCCACAACTTGAAGCTGTGCGTGAAGTCTACATTGATGACTCACTTGTTGGCCCCATACCAATTGTATTTGGGAAGTCGGAATTGATTGGTCAGGACACCAAGAGCTTTGTCATTACAAGCGTTGCTGCCGGCTCAACTGTTGAGAAATGGGACGCAGCAGCCAATCAATGGCGTGACGTGTCGACACCGCCAACTTCCAGTAATCCAAGACAACTTTTACAACTCCTGCAGAATCGAATTATTCAAAAAGATGATCAGATTCGTTGGATACCAAGGTCCACAGGCGGGGTAACCCAAAAAGCATTTGAAATCATTGGCTGGGATGATGGTTCAGAGATAACCGAACCAGAAGGCGTCAATGTTCCTGGTGCCGTGCAGAATCTAGAGATAGATATTGTTGGTGATGAAGTACAGGTGACATGGGATGCACCAACAACTGGTGCAGCAGTTACGAATTACGCATTAGATCAACAACTGGATCTGGTAACTGTTGTGCCATCAACCCAAACGAGCCACACTTTTGCCAAGGCAGCAAGCCCAGCCTCCTATTCTGTAACCGTTCACGCAAATAGTTCGGAGGGTACTGGTGAAGCAACAACGGTGACGGTGTCGACGGGTTCATACGTTTGGGTTGATGGCATTGTTATTGATCCTATTAGGGATACGTCCGGTAACGTCTTGAATTATGACGGGCCGAATCTCAAGCCAGGTGATGAGTCCGGCAACATGACGAATTTAGAAAATGTTGTACTAAGGAACGCAGACCTGACTAACGCCGACCTGACTAACGCCGACCTGTCTAACGCCGACCTGACGGGCGCGGACCTGACTGGTGCGAACCTGACCGGTGCGTATCTGACCGGTGCGACCCTGACCGGTGCGGATTTGGAAGGTGCGACCCTGAACACTGGTGCGTATAACATGTTTGGCTTAATAT
>JAQWMC010000013.1 GCA_029246985.1 Pirellulales bacterium | reverse complement strand
CCTGAGGAAACTCTCCCTGCCAGGTGATTCCACTGAGAGGGTCGCCCATGCCTATTGAGATTTCTCCGTTGATCACCTCAAGAAGACCATCCGTTCCGAATTCACTTGATTGCCAGTTGCCGAGTTTGTGTCCGTCAAAGAGTGGCGTCCACGTGACGCTGCCAATCTGCCTCGCCCTCTGCAATTCAGCTACCAATTCCTCGGCGTCATAGACATGTTCAAGTGACTGCATAATGGCACCAACCGAGACCGAAATCGCTCGGGCCCGATCACTGTCATAGGCAATATCCAGGACCAGGGAATCTTGGTTGCCATCAAAAATGACACCCACAAGTTCACTCGCGACATTCACAACCGGACTGCCAGAGTTTCCACCGATGATGTCCGCGGTCGAAAGAAAGTTCAGTGGAGTCGACAACACGTCCAAATCGGTCAGGGTACCTCGAGCCGCCTGCCACGATTCCGGTGGATCAAACGGCACTCGACCCTCTTCTTGATCCACTTTAGAAAATAGATCACCGATTGTTGTCCATGGTCTTGGCTCACTCGCCCTCCCCGCAACACCCCGCACCTTTCCGTACGCCAGTCTCAGAGTAAATGTGGCATCGGGAGCAAATGGTGCAGAGGCTGTTTGAAGCCTGAGTCGTGTGAGTTCAGCATGAGCCTGCTTTTTAATTTCTGAATTTTCTTCAACTATATCGCGAAGGTGGCGAGATTCATTATCAATCAGTTTCGCAAGCGCAATCATTGTGTCGTCACTTGATTCAATCGCAGCGAGCCCCCCTTGATAGAGTTTGTTTCGATCATCGGGGGCTTCCTTCGTGTTCCCAGGACCACGCTTTCCGAGGGCTGTGCCGGCGATGAGCTCACTTGCACGATCTGCAGGTGATTGTCCATTAAGAACGTCTTGCACAAGAGGGTCGTCGACTCCGAGTTGCTTCACTAAAAAAGTCAATGAATCTGCAAGCCCAAGCGTTTCATAGTCGTCATACAACGGCTGGTCTGACAAGAGGCGAAGTTTCAGTGACGTCCGCGCAGCTTCACGATATTCACGAAGACGCTCACCATCAGGCTTCTCTGACTCGGTCGCCAGCCGGAGGAGAGTCCGTGCGTTTGAAAAGAATCGGCTGCGGAAACCCATCGCTCCTTCGAGAAGGTTATATCGAACAGCAACTGCGTCAATCGCCTGCTGTGCACGTTGAATCTTCTCCCACGGGCTTTCCTGGTTTTGCTGCTCCCACTTCTGCCGCAACGAGTCTTCAGCTTTTTCAAGACGTTTGTAAATGTCCGGCCGCAGGAGCGCCGACAGCGTGCCACCTCGAGCCTTCCGACTATTTTGGACTGAGAAAAGATCCTGCATCGACCGCTGCCGCTCAACATGCCCTTCTTCAGAGTAAGATTGCAGTAACACCTCTCGGCGGTTAAGCCATTCTAATAAAAACGGTAGGCGTCGATCACGCATGGACTGAATTTCTGCAATCGTCTTGCCACGATCAGTATGGCCCGGGTGTCCTGCGACAAAGACCACATCACGTTGCTGAACGTCTTGGTCAGCGAATGGAAGGAACGATTTGGCTGCGAGAGGCTCCCCTTTTTCATATACCCGAAAGAAACAGATATCGAGACAGTGCCTCGGAAATTCAAAGTTATCTGCGTCGCCACCAAAGAAAGCAATCTGCCTCTCAGGCGCAAACACCAGACGAACATCGGTGTAGCGTTTGTAACGATAGAGGTGATAGCAGCCACCACCGTACAAGGTAACGACATCACTACGTAGACCTGTTTTCACAAGAGACTCTTGTTCAATTTCTGCAAGTACAGCTCGTCGTGCTACCAGTGCATCTGATGAACTTCCAGCACCCGCAACAGCTTCTTCCACACGTGCTGTAACGTCTTCAATAGAGCGAAGCACATTGAGTTCGAGATCAAGACAGCGGATTTCCTTCTCGTGCGACCGCGCCAGATAGCCATCTCTCGCAAGATTTTTGTCTGGAGTCGACAACTTCTGGAGACTACTGGCAGCAACATGGTGATTGGTCAGCACAAGTCCATCTGGGGAAACGAAAGCACCAGAACCACCACTGTTAAAACGAACAGCAGATCGCTGAAGGTGATCCAACCACGCACGTGAGGGCACAAATCCCACATCACGGGACAACCGTTCTTCTGGCACTGCATTGAAAAGCCACATTCCCTCATCAGCAGTCGCTGAATGACACGCAATGAGAACGAGCACGACGACGTGCATCGCCAGAGAGCCACACCACCCTTTACCGAAATGAAACCGAGTATCTTTCACCTGTTCTGTCCCTCTCTCCGTCGCACGGACCACTCACCAGCGTACGCAACACATCATCCTACCGCGTCCGTGCGGTTCTGAACGCCTCGGGAAACACCAGGCAGTTGTTCATTCAATCGACTTGTATAAAAGAGGTGTACGCATGTATACTTCTTATGTTGCAAGGCGTCGATTGTTCTCCCCCCACACCGCGTTTGAAGGAAACCCCCTGATGCTTGCTCGCTTACAAACTTTTTCATTGGTTGGTGTCGATGCCATACCAGTCGATGTGGAGGTTGATGTTTCCGGCGGGGCGCTGCCGGCGACCATCCTCGTTGGTCTGCCCGATGCAGCTGTTCGCGAGAGCACCCATCGAGTAGGCCGAGCCATGGTGAACTGTGGATTTAGTCGACCGAATGATCGAATTGTTATCAACCTGGCACCTGCCGATCTTCCGAAACAGGCGGCTACTTTTGATCTTCCAATAAGTCTTGGAATCTTAGCTGGCAGTTGTCAATTTTCATCCAATCGATTTCGTGACTACGCCGTTGTCGGTGAGTTATCTCTCGAAGGCTCAACAAGGCCAGCACGTGGTGCACTTTCAATGGCGATCCGTGCCGCAAAAGAAAACAACCTCAAAGGTATCGTTGTCCCGACAGCGAGTGCGAGTGAAGCTGCTGTCGTAGAAAAAATAGAAGTCATACCCGTCACAACACTTCGTGAGGCTGTTGAATTTTTTTCTGGAAAAATTGATATCACACCTACAGCCCCGCGCATAAAAGAGTGTTTTCAGTCTTCCGAAACACACACCGTAGATTTTTCTGACGTCCGTGGGCAGGAAACGGCTAAACGTGCTCTCAGCATTGCAGCAGCTGGTGGCCATAACGTTGCCATGCTTGGTCCACCAGGTAGCGGCAAAACCATGCTCGCAAAACGTCTGCCAACAATACTTCCGCCACTTCGAACGGAAGAGAGCATCGAGACATCTCAAATCTACAGTGCACTTGGGCTCCTCGAACCAGGACAGCCTCTACTTACGAGGCGACCGTTCCGTGCACCACATCACACGATCAGCGAGGCCGGCCTCATTGGCGGTCGGTCGGTACCAATGCCCGGTGAAATTAGCCTTGCCCATAATGGCGTCTTGTTTCTCGACGAATTACCCGAATTCAATCGCCGCACACTTGAAGTGCTTCGCCAGCCCCTCGAGGACAGAACCGTAACTATTAGTCGCGCCCGTTCAACGACATGTTTCCCCTCAGCATTCATGCTCATTGCTTCGATGAACCCATGCCCCTGTGGATATCGTGGGGACCCAAGCCGTGACTGCCAATGCACGGTACCGCAAGTCGAACGGTACATGAGTAAAATTTCAGGCCCACTTCTCGATCGTATTGATATGCACCTTGAGGTTTCTGCTGTTCCTTTTAGCGACCTAGCATCCAAGCAAGCCGGAACCTCAAGTGCGGTGATACGAAACCGAGTGTGTGTTGCTCGCGAGATTCAACAAAATAGATTTGGAAAATCAAGGACAGTTGGACACCGCTGGAATGCTCAAATGACAACCAGAGAAATCCGTCAGCATTGTCACATTGACAAGAATTCAATGGAACTACTGCGCACCGCAGTTTCAAACCTTGGACTCTCTGCACGCGCACACGACAAAGTACTTCGTGTAGCGCGGACCATTGCAGACCTTGATGAAGCAGGAGCAATACTCGCAGGGCATATCGGCGAGGCGATACAATACCGTCTGCTTGACCGCAAACTCTGGACATAGCGTTCAAAGGCGGCTCAGCCCAATATATTCGCCTCGACAGATTCCGGCGTGGCGTGGCACACTTCTTGAAAACCAAAAGGCCATGCTCCTTAAGAAAATCTTTGACTTGGTCTGACCATCGACTCCTATTCATTAGATGAACTCTTCGTCCCAACAAAAATTCCCCTCCCTCAACAATACCGCCTTCAAACTGCGTACGGTTGCTGCTGGGCTATTGGTCGCCCTCGGAATTCTTGTCTTCCCCACTGACGTTTCCGTTGCTTTATGGGTCCAGAGGACACATCTACCCAAGGAATTGATGCGGTACCTAGACCTTGCTGAAGTATTTGGGCACGGCATCGGCGTTGCCATGATCATGATTGGTGCGTTTTGCCTGGATCGGTCTATGCAGTTCCCGTCAATTCAATGGCCTGCAATCCGATGGCCTACATTTCAGCCCACGACAAAAAAGCGATACGGAGCCAGAATGCTCGGTGGACTTTTGTTTGGACCACTTGGAGTCCTTATTCTAAAACAGTTGATTGACCGATCACGTCCCCGTGCAACTGACTTCAACCTTGTGACATCTGCCCTGGACACATTTGGAACTGCCTCACTTGTCGCTGGACCTCGTAGTGGCAGCGACCTCCACAGTTTTCCTTCCGGTCATTCGGCAACAGCAGCAGCTCTAGCAACTGTTTTAATTTGGAAATACCCTCAGGGCCGTGTTTTCTTTCTGATTGTGGCTATCAGTGCTTGCCTCCAGAGAATTTTCAGCATGGCTCATTACCCAAGTGACGTGTGTCTTGGAGCGGCCTGTGGCATTCTTGGCGCTGCCGTTGTTCTCGGCCGAGATAACGCTCAATATTCGGTCTGAAGAATTTTCATTGGTTTTCAACCACTCCAAAGCCAAAACCAACTGTGTGATCTCATTTTGTTCTCCTTGGGCCGCATCAAACTCAAACCAATCTGCTAGAATCAGAAGTCTCGTTTAAGAACACTTACGTTAGACAACCCTCCTGCAGTAACAGTACTTTCAATGCCAGCAGCAAAACGCGCCAAAAAAGCAACCCGTGCCAAGAAGTCGACCAAGGCAGCTACCCCTGCTGCGGTGAAAAGGATTCTACTTGTTGACGATGATGCAGAAATCATTGAATCCATGCGTACTATTCTCGAGGCGAAGGGCCATTCCGTCTTGGTCGCACGTGACGGCAGCCAGGGCATCGCCATCGCCGAACGAGAAAATCCTGATCTCGTGGTCCTTGATATGATGATGCCGAAACGAAGTGGGTTTCTTGTTCTTGAAAAACTACGCCGCGAATATAATCATCCGATTCGTATCATCATGGTGACAGCAAACGAGGGCAATCGACATCGAGCCTACGCTGAGATGCTCGGGGTGGATGACTATATTCGCAAACCGTTTGCAATGGACCGCTTGCTCGAAAGCGTCCAAAAGCTTCTCACCTGAGAATGACGCAGAAATCGGCATTTCGTCAAAAAACAGTAGCCCAGCTTGTCCATTTTCACATTTTATCCCGAAATGTGAAAATATGCGTTGGCGAAAAAACTTCTGTTTGTCACCTGATCGCGGCGGGTTAGAACGATAGGGTACGCGGTCCTATGTTGCAGAACAAGAAAGTCTAACCACCACCTCGTCCTCATTCACTCGATTCCTTCGAAACGTCGTTCACCGATGCACCCTGCCATCAACAACCTGAGCCCACACACCGGACATGATTCGGGTGGCGTAGCACACGGTGATGATGTCAAGGAACGCGTTCGAGAGGCAATCGATATCGTTGATCTTGCCGGCAGTTACATCTCGCTCCGACGAAGTGGCAAAAACTTTGTTGGTCTGTGCCCTTGGCATGAAGACTCACGGCCAAGCCTTCAGATCAATCCTGAACGTCAGACATTTCGTTGCTGGGTGTGCAATGTAGGTGGTGATGCATTTAGTTTTCTGATGCGGATGGATCGATTGGACTTTCGTGAAGCACTTGAACAACTTGCCGATCGTGCAGGAATAGAACTGTCTCGGGGGCATGGACCGGGAAGTGACGTAAAGCGTTCTCTCTATGAGGCCTGTGGATGGGCCTCTGATCGGTTTGTTGACTGTTTCAGAAATAGCTCCCTCGCAAAGGAAGCACGTGAATACCTCCGCGAACGGGGTCTGACAGATGACACACTGCAAGCTAACTCTGTTGGCTTTGCACCCAACGAATGGGACTGGCTCCTTGGACAGGCGCAGGCGTCAGGCATTTCGACGAGCCATCTCGAACAAGCTGGACTGGTCGTGACTCGCCAAGATCGGTCAGGACATTACGATCGATTTCGTGGACGTATTATGTTTCCCATCTGTGACCCACAGGGTCGATGCGTTGCATTTGGTGGACGAGTACTACCAAACGCTCCACCTGACAGTGCCAAGTACATCAACTCTCCGGAAACTCCTGTTTTTTCAAAGCAATCGATGCTCTACGGCCTCGACTCATCTCGAGAGGCCATTAGTCATTCGAAACGAGCCCTTGTTGTTGAAGGCTATACAGATTGTCTTGCTGCACGCCAGGCTGGCATCCACGACGTTGTTGCAGTTCTCGGTACGGCACTCGGTCAGCGACATGCACGTCTTTTGCGACGCTATGCAGATCGCATTGTTGTGGTGCTCGATGGTGACGACGCGGGTCGCCGACGCGCAGACGAGGTGCTTGAGGTTCTGCTTGCCGAGCCAGTTGATATACGGATTGCGCGACTGCCTGCCGGTGTTGATCCATGTGATCAATGCCTCACTGCTGGCCCTGAAGCATTCGAGGCGATTATCGATGAGGCAGTCGATCCGCTTGATTACAGAATGAGGGAGACATTCGAGCGGTTACCCCAAGATGCCTCAGATGAGGTTGCCCTGAAGGCTGTGGAGAGTGTTTTAAAAATTCTTTCTGCAGTATCTCCACGATCTCCACTCCCCCCTTCGCAGAGACAACTGAGGCAGGACCAGATTCTAGGAAAGCTTGCTCGCCGATTTGGACTTTCGCGTGACGCTCTCCACGCACGACTTCAGGAACTCTCTCGCTCCAGACGCACAAATGACGTCTCCCCTTCACCGGAGGGCCTCCGTATCGATGCGGCGGAGCTTGTTCCATGGGACCGAGAAGTTCTGTCGGCGATTCTTGCAGCTCCTGAGGGGGTCTCTGAGCTGCTTGACCGTATTTCTGAGGATGAATTCTCAGCGGAACCGGCAAAAATAATCCTCAGAGCCGCAAAGAGCTTGATTGCCGCTGAAAAGCCACCGAGCCTGGCAGCCTTGCTGCTCGAATTACCAGCAACTGAGCTCCACGGCCTCCTTGTACAACTGGATGAGTCCATTCGTGAACAGACTCATCTTGATCAAATTGGCCGCTTGCATCACCTTAGTGAAGCATTGGAAAGACGTCAGGCTGACAAAACCGCCTGGCAAACCGTCCGAACATTGAAAACCTCGCCGCTCCAGCCGGACGACGAGGCAGCGATGATCGAGCAGCTCGTCTCAGCAAGACGTGCTGCTCAGGGCATGACCGATCCCAAGGAGGGGTGAGGATGCCCAACTCGTCACTACATTCGAATCGTTTCATTTGGCATACCGTCAAATGTGATTTCGGGTTGTGCACGAGTGACTGCAAGAGCGCGTATCACTTGGGTGATACGCCGGTGAAGGAGAACCCGTAGATGACAATGAATAACGCTTCGTCCACAAATCGGCAGGACTCTGCAACGCCTCCCGAAGGTGCGGTACAACCGACGCAACCTGAGTCCGATAGCCTTCAAAGTGCTGATCTGAATGGCTTAATTGCCGAAGGTCGTCGGACTGGCTACCTGACTTTTGATCAGGTGAATGAGTATCTTCCTGACGAAGCTATGGATCCTGAAAAGATTGATGCTCTCCTTGTTGCCCTTGATGGCAAAGGCATCGAACTTGTCGAAGAGTTACCAGAACACCTTGAGCCAGCCACCACTGCCCAGACAGCAGCAACACAAGTTCCAGCGAAACCGAGTCGCCCGCGGCGAGATGAAGCGATTACAACTCCCCCATCAAATGCCGCGAATGATCCAATTCGGATGTACCTTGCTCAGATGGCAGAAATTCCACTGCTTACTCGAGAAGAAGAAATTTCGCTCGCAAAGAGGATCGAGGTCACACGAAAACGATTCCGCCGTGCTATTCTTGGCTGTGGCTTCGCCATGCAGTCAACCGTTGAAACGCTCCGCCGAGTGCATGAGGGCAAGTTGCCATTTGATCGGACAATCAAGGTATCGCTGACTGAACGTCTGACAAAGGAACAGATCCTTGCTCGCATGCCGCATAATCTGCCAACGCTTGATCGTCTAATGGAGCAGAACAACGCTGATTTCAAACTGCTCATTAGCACGCGTACCGGACGTGCTGAAGCTCGGCAGGCACGCGAAAGATTCCGCCGAACGCGGTGTAAAACGCTTACGCTTGTTGAAGAACTCAGCCTGAGAACCCGGCGTGTTCAACCCATGATGAAGCTCCTGAAGGGCATGTCGGCACGAATGGACCGATTGCAAGAGGACCTTCGACAAATCAAATCAGGCACCCTTTCGTGTGATGATCGCGCAGATATGCGCAAAGAGCTTCGCGACCTGATGATTTCAACACAAGAAAGTCCAAAGTCTCTTCGCAATAGAGTTTCGTCTCTCGACAAATTAAAGGCTGAATACGAGGCTGCGAAGCGGAATCTTTCGGCTGCAAACCTTCGCCTGGTTGTTTCGATTGCAAAGAAATATCGAAACAGGGGGCTTTCCTTCCTTGATCTTATTCAAGAAGGTAACACTGGTCTCATGCGGGCTGTCGACAAGTATGAGTATCGTCGGGGCTTCAAGTTTTCTACGTACGCAACCTGGTGGATCCGACAGGCAATTACACGTGCAATCGCTGATCAAGCTCGCACAATTCGCATCCCTGTGCATATGATCGACTTGCTTACAAAACTTCGTGCAACCGCAAAAAAGCTTTTGCATGAACTTGGTCGAGAGCCAACACCCGAAGAGATCGCTGAATCAGCAGAAGTCCCGCTCGATGACGCACGCCGTGTGCTCGATATGGGCCGACAGCCAATGAGCCTCGATCGACCAATCGGTGAAAGCGAAGATGCCAGTTTCAGTGAACTCGTCGAAGACTTTGGGGCATCGAGTCCAACTGAATCAACTACTCACGGTCTTCTTCGGGACAAACTTGATTCATTGCTGAAAACGCTTACGTATCGTGAACGAGAGATCATTCGACTGCGATACGGCCTGACTGACGGATATACGTACACCCTTGAAGAGGTCGGACGTATTTTCCGAGTGACTCGGGAACGAGTCCGACAGATTGAGGCGAAAGCGGTTAAAAAACTCCAGCATCCCGTACGGGCAAAACAGTTGGAAAATTTTCTTGGCAACGCGGTGAACTAATACATCCCCGGGCTGTGGCGACAAGCCACGGCCCGGTGCGATTTTCTGCCGCCTCTATCAGCCACCGTTTTTGAGGATACCGCTCATGTGGTAGCTTATAAGCACCTTTGGAGGCCCATTATGGCTGTTGTTACTGCCGCTACCGTTATTCGAACGCTTCACCGTATTCAACGGCAACTTACTGATTTGCGCAGTCAGTTGGCTGCCGGCCCAAAACAAATTGCTGTTCAAGTAAAGCGAGTCGAGTACGCCGAGCATGAACGGGAGCAGGTCACTGAAAACTTGAAAAAAGCACGCAAACATGCAGATGAGAAGCAATTATTACTCCGATCATCTGAAGCAAAGATCCATGATCTCGAAGCAAAGAGAAACACGGCAAAAGCAAATCGTGAATACCAGTTGCTTGGCGAACAAATCGATGCAGACAAAATGGCAATCACAGTGCTTGAGGACGAGATACTCGAATCTCTCGAACGCGTTGATGAAGTAAACAACCAACAGCCTGTTGCTGCTAATAACCTCAAAAAGGTGACGGAGGCCCTCGAGACCCTGAAGCAACAAGTTCAAAAAGAGACGGCACAACTTGAAGAAGAAGTTGCTCGCGTGATGGGTCAACTCGAAGAAGCCGAGCGTGACCTCACCAGCGAGACGAAAGAAATATACCAACGCGTTGTCAAGCATAAAGGTGAAGACGGCATGGCAGTATCCGAAGGAGGGTGCTGTGGTGGATGCCACCAACAATTTACTGGCAAGATGCTGTCACAGCTCCTGGCAGGAAATGTTGCAATGTGCAGAAGCTGCGGTCGCCTTCTCTACGAGCCCGAGGCGAATTCATAGGCTGCGGCGACAGACTACTTTTCAACGCAGCAACAATTTTAATGGAGAAAAACGAGGAGATTGTGCATGTCTGACCGAATCCCAATGACAAAGGTCGGTTACGAAAAACTCAAGACAGAAGTTGACCAACTTGAACTCGAAGAAATGCCCGAGATCACGAAACGCATTGCGGCAGCAAGAAGCGAAGGAGATCTCAGTGAGAATGCTGAATACCACGGAGCAAGGGAGAGTCAGGGCATGCTCCAAGCGAAGATTAATCTTTTACGTGACAAGCTCGCGCGAGCTGTCATTGTCGAGCGATCAAAGGAAGCAAGTGACGAAGTGGTCTTCGGTGCTACCGTTATCGTGAAAGACCTCGACTTTGGTGACAACGAAACATTCGTTCTTGTTGGAGCCGGCGAGGAAGATTACGACGCAGGGAAAATTAATGTTGCAAGCCCACTGGCACAGGGACTTATGGGCAGCAAGGTGGGTCAAAAAATAAGTGTTGATGTACCAGCAGGGAAAATGAACTTTGAAATTCTTGAAGTTCGCTTTGACGACTAGTTTGCCCACATCACAAAAGCGGCATGCCGCCCAAATACCTCTCGACACAATCTGCTGACGCGACGTCGTGCCACAATCAGTCTTTCGGATTCAACTGGTACAGGAAATCTACGACATGCGCAAAAACTTTGGAGCAATGGCCCTGCTGATTACAGGGCTCGTCCTGAGCCATACTATCGAGGCCGAAGCCAAGACCAACAGATCACCTCGTCCAAATATCCTTTGGATTATGCTCGAAGACTGGGGAACAGACCTCTCGTGCTACGGCACACAAGCCGTCCATACTCCGCACATTGATCAATTAGCGGCCGAAGGTGTTCGCTACACTCGTGCCTTCACAACTGCGCCCGTATGCTCCACATCACGGTCAGCCATGCTCACCGGGCACTATCAGAATTACACGCATACAAACCAACACAGAACCCAGAAGAAACATATTCTTCCTTATGGCATTGAACCGATCCCTCTACTACTTTCAAGAGCAGGATACTGCACTGCTTTGGGATGCGGTCTAAGCAAGAAGACCGACCAGAATTTCACAAACAAACTCGGCTTTACAGCGAACAACTGGTCCCAACGAAAGCCTAGCCAGCCCTTTTTTGCTCAAGTGACAGAAGCAACAACTCACCGCACATGGAAACGGGACGAAGAGAATCCGATTGATGAAAACAATGTCGAACTTCCGCCGTACTACCCCGATACGCCGCTCATTCGACGCGACTGGGCAAATGGCCTCGAGCAACTCCAACTTGCCGACAAGACCATAGGAAAGATTCTCCAGAAACTCGATGACGACGGACTTCGAGACAACACTTTGGTTATTCTCATTGGAGACAACGGTCGATGCATGCCGCGCGGGAAACAGTTCCTGTATGACGGTGGGATCAGTATTCCGCTTCTCATGCGATGGCCCGGTCACATCAAGTCTGAAACAGTATGCAACGATCTCGTTAATACTCTAGACATCTGTAAAACAATTATTGATCTTGCTGGAGTGGAACCACCGCACCCCTTGCACGGCATGAACCTATTTAGCGATGAGATTAAAAAACGCACGTATATATTCGCTGCCCGTGACAAAATGGATGACACACATGACGCAATGCGAGCAGTGAGAAGCAAACGATACAAATACATTCGGAACCTCATGCCCGAACGAGCGTACTGCCAATACAACGAATACAAAGAGAAAAGATACCCAACTCTCGCAGTACTTAATGTGATGCACCAGGAAGGTACCCTTTCGCCAGAGCAGTCACATTTCATGGCATCAGAAAAACCACCCGAAGAATTGTATGACCTCGAAGCTGACCCATGGGAAACAAACAATCTGATTCATGAAACCCCGCTCCAAAAAACAGCGGCTGACCTGAGGCAGGCACTTCAGAAGTGGCAGAATGAAATGAATGACGAGGGTGTCACTGATGCATTTCGGCAGGGTGGCTGGCCGGTTGACTATCCAACTCGATCACTCAAGGCCTGGAAAGAAATAGTGGAGAAGTTTCACCCGTACGTTTTCCGTATGCCAGGCGAAAAGATTCGACCACCCGATGATTTTATAGGCCAAACAAGATTGCTAAATCCCAAGAATAAATCTCAATAGTGGCTGGCACAAAGTGCCACAACTCAGGCACCGTGACATGACGTGTCTCTAGCAAATATTTCGGCATTCACCATTGGCCACCCAGCCCCAATATCCTGATTCTTACCTCAATCCGTGGAACAACGCGGATCCGATACGAACTATCGTGCTGCCCTCGGATATTGCGTCCTCAAAGTCACCACTCATTCCCATAGATAGTTCCGGCAGCCCACCAGCGTCAGGAAATCTGTCACTCAAGCCATCACGTAATTCACGAAGATGTGCAAACTCCTGTCGTGGATTTCGGCCCGCCTCTGGATGACTTGCCATTCCCATGAGGCCACGGATACGTACTCCAGGAAGTTCAAGAATCTGTGACGCACTATCCAGCAAGCGGTCTGGCAACACACCGCTTCGTCCAACGTCTTCGGATAGATTCACTTCTATCAGCCCGTCGCACACCATAGACAACTCTATAGCCGACCGACTGATTGCCTCGGCAAGCCGTACGCTATCAAGCGTATGAAGCATGGGATTGTACGGCATCGTCTTTGCTACTTTATTCCGCTGTAAATGGCCAATCACATGCCATTGGACACTCACATCGTCAGCAGCAAACGCTGCGGCTTTTTCCCAAAGAGCCTGCGGCCGGCTTTCACCAAGATCTTGGCACCCCGCATCGTAGAGTGCTCTCGTCCGTGCCATATCAACATATTTTGTCACACCAACGACTCGTACAGATGTTGGTTCTCGCCCAACTTTCGTACATGAGTCGGCCACCCGACCAGTAACATGTTTCCAATTTTCTGTGCAAACCGACTGCACTTCGGCTGTCGGTCTCTGACTGTTCTGTGTATCCATGTTGAATTAATACAATACGCGGTCTTCGACGACTTCCAGCAAACGCTTCACAACACCATTTTCAGCTACGCCGCCGACAAGGAATTCTGATGACGTATTACACCCCAGGGCGGTGCGATTACGTGCCTCATCCAGTGACCGATAGACAAACCACTGGTCCAGACATGATTGCACTCTAAAACTGACTGCCTGATCAGCACGGAGTGTTTCCCGAGTATCTGCTACTGTCAACTGCCGCCATGTTCGCTGATTATATTCGGGCTGCTCTTGCAATCGCTTCAGTCGCCCCGCATTGCAGTCAATCCAGAGCGGCGCATAGAGCCTTCCGGCCTCAGCGTTCTGCTTCAATTCAAGTCGCTGGTCTGACATGCCAAAACTTCCATGCCCACGACATGATTCACGCCATTCCTCCAAAGCGAGTGGAATGGCAAGGAATCGGGGTCTCCCATCACTCCCAAACACTTCACAAGTTTCCTCACATGGTTCAATTGAAATCGAAGGTGCCACAGAAAGCGAACTCCGTAATTGAAGCCCCGCTGCGAGCATGTCCGACTGGTCACCATATTTTAGTTCAGGAACAACAAGCGCATCGGCAAGGAGCACGATTTTATCTTTTGGCAGAAGTAACACGGATCGTTCCAATCGCCTCCCGCCCTCTACTTCGACAGACATTTCAAAATAGACCGCACGATCGTTCGCGTCCCACCATGTTCGCCGCCATTCCCCAACACGTTGAAGCTCTTTGCCGTCACAACGAAGAGCGACATCCCACCTTCCTGCAACAACCAGCCGACCCCCAGCTACAATCTCAAGGTAGGGGAACTCATCACGATACGACACGAGCACCCGTGTTGCCTCTCGTTTCCAGCCACTACGAAAGACCGCAGTCTTTTGCACTTCATCGAACAAAGAACGCTCGCAGAGCCCTTTTTCCGTCCATCGCATATCCCCGGCTGAATTTTTCCCATCTGTGAGTGCAAGTACAGTCGCCGCGACTTTCTTTCGTCCGCATGAAGCCGCCTGAAGTATCGGAGTCACGGATTGTTCTGCCTCGAACCCACATTCTGTTGCCGGCTGACCACTATTGCTCAAAAGCAAAACAGCAAAACCAACCGCTTGGTCTATTTTACTATTTGTTTCCTTGCCCAGCTTTTTACCGCTCGTTGCATGAATAACTTCTCGACAACGAGCCCACCTATTGACTGCAGTAAGAATTTCAAACGATGACTCCATCCCAACACCGCCGTCATCGCCTACACGTTCTTGAACCTCAAGAAACAGATTCTTTCGCGCCGCAGCCACAAAAGACTGACAACGATCGACGTCTTTTAAGAGACCTCCACAGGTCAGAAGGAAGGGGCTCGCAGAAAATTCACCATTGAATAGATTTTCAAGGCCGGCTTCTCCAATCTGAACAAGATCTTCCAAAATTTTCCCGGCCGAACTATCAACTCTGACACTTCGAGTGAACCACACGAAACCCCAGACGACAGCTTCACCCACTAGCCATTGGTCGGCTTTGTAGGCCAACTGTGACCTCACTGAGAGACACTCCATCAGCAAAGAGCATCCGGCGAGGCTCTCTTTGTCGTTCGGTGCCTTTTTTGCTACGAGTTGTGTCAGCTTTTCGAGACACTGCGTTGCATCTCTACCACCACAAAGAGTTGCCAGACTCTCAATACGGCCGATAATCTTCCGACGCTTCAACTTTCCCTGAACTAATCGACCTGCCATATGATATT
>JAQWMC010000142.1 GCA_029246985.1 Pirellulales bacterium | reverse complement strand
ATAGAAGGAGCCGTTCGAAATGCGGCAGCTGATGTGATCTAATGCGTCTCTGAGTGACATGCCGCAATGCTCTGGCAGGCACCCTACGCGGTGAGCCAAGTCCTGAAACGTTCGTATTGCTTCTTCGTCATGGCAGCCTCGTGCCCTGATGCCGCCAAGCCACTCCTGCCGGGTTTCGTCGGGTAGCACTGGGGCCAGAAGGTTTTGCTGGGTAGGATAAAGCGTCTCATTACCAACCTCCCTTTTTTGCCTACAGACTCGCCTCATAAATTTCATGTTCCAGCCCGTCCGAGGCAGACCCGATCTGCCAGCCACAGAAGCCGAAATCGCTGCCCTCTGGAAGTCTGCGGGAATTTACCAAAAGTCACTCGACAACCGTCGCAACGCCAAGCGATTCGTTTTTTTTGAAGGACCACCAACAGCCAATGGCATGCCTCATCCAGGGCACTGCCTCACACGTGCTATCAAAGACCTCTATCCACGCTACCGGACAATGCGAGGTGAGTTCTGTGAGCGTAAAGCCGGTTGGGACACCCACGGTCTGCCCGTAGAAGTCGAAGTGTGCAAGAGCCTGGGCATCCACTCAAAAGCCGAAATCGAAAACTACGGCATTGAGCCATTCATCCAACGATGCCAGGAATCTGTCTGGAGGTACATGAAGGAATGGGAGACTCTCACCGAGCGGATTGGATTCTGGATTGATCTTTCAGAAGCCTATGTGACCTACCATCAAAGCTATGTCGAAAGTGTTTGGTGGGCACTTTCGGAACTTTTCAACCGTGGTCTTCTTTACCAAGGCCACAAGATTGTGTGGTGGTGGCCGCAGGGCGGCACCGCACTTTCCAGCGGCGAGGTTGGACAGGGATATCGACAGGTAGCTGACCCGAGTGTGTATGTTGCCTTCCCGCTTCTCGATGCAAATGGTGCCCCAACAAAGCGAAACCTGATTGCATGGACGACAACCCCATGGACGCTCCCATCAAATCAGTTCGCAGCTGTGAAGTCAGATCTCACGTATGTTGTTGTCCAGTTTGAAGATGACCCGGAACACGAATACGTTCTTGCTGAGCCTCTTGCCGCATCACTTGCCGAAAAGAAAAAGACTGAGATTGAGATTCTTGATTCCTGTCCTGGATCAGATCTCGTAGGACTGTGCTACCAACCGCCATTTGATTGTTTTTACTCAAACAGTGAGCCAAAAGCCGCACCTCTGAAGAACGGCGGGGATGTGCCTGTTGCCTGGCGAGTCATCGAAGCTGATTTTGTTACCACAGATTCAGGCACCGGCATTGTGCACATCGCACCAGCATTTGGTGAGGTTGACTACAGTGTTTTAATGGCGGAGCGAGAGCAATTCGAAAACAACCTGCCACCACTTATAAATTGCGTCGCACCCGACGGCACGTTCACAGACGAATTTCCCACGATGACCGGGCGTTTTGTCAAGGAGTGTGACCGTGATCTTACTCGGGACATTCGCAGTCGCGGCCTGCTTATTCACCAAGAGCAGTATCTCCATGACTATCCATTCTGTTGGCGGGCTGATAACGATCCGCTGATTCAATACCCGCGAGCGAGCTGGTTTATTCGCACCAGCGATTTCCGAGATGAAATGCTCGCCAATAACAGCCAGATCAACTGGATGCCCGAACACATTAAGGAGGGGCGATTCGGCAACTTCCTCAAGAACAACGTTGACTGGGCGTTGTCCAGAGAACGCTACTGGGGAACACCTCTTCCTATCTGGGTCTGCGAAGAAACCGGGGAAGCTGAAGCCATCTCTTCATACGACGCACTACTTGCCAAACCTGGCGCGACGGGCACTGAAGTTTTTGATCAAGCCAAAGTCGATAATCCTGACTTGTCGGAGGACCTTCGCGTCCATAAACCCTATATTGATGCCATCACATACGACTCACCATTTGCAGCACATGCTCGTATGCGTCGTGTACCAGAGGTGATTGATTGTTGGTTCGACTCTGGAGCAATGCCTTTT
Organism: Pirellulales bacterium; assembly: GCA_029246985.1. Classification (GTDB taxonomy): domain Bacteria; phylum Planctomycetota; class Planctomycetia; order Pirellulales; family UBA1268; genus UBA1268. The sequence goes on along the minus strand of JAQWMC010000142.1, from coordinate 7,361 downwards.
GCCCAGTGGGGCTGGCCACACACAGGCGCTGAAGAATTTCAGTCGCAATGGCCCGCTGATTTTATTTCTGAAGCCATCGATCAGACTCGCGGCTGGTTTTATAGCCAGCTTGCCATCAGTACTCTGCTTTTCGGACCTGAATCAACGACTGACGCTGTATCGACAAACGCCACGACAGCGATGCCACCCAAAGACTACCCACACCCTTTCCGAAATTGCATCGTTCTCGGTCATATGCTCGGCGAGGACGGTGGCAAGATGTCTAAAAGCAAGCGGAACTACAAAGAGCCGTCCGAAATTTTGGATCGATACGGAGCAGATGCACTCCGCTGGTACTTTTTCGCCGGGCAGCCTCCATGGAATAGTATCCGCTACAGTGAACAAGCGATTCGTGAAAGTGTCCCGGAGTTTTTATTGCGGCTCTGGAACGTCTACAGCTTCTTTGTCATTTACGCCAACATCGACGGCTTCAATCCAGCGACTGATATGGAGTCTCCCGGCCAGCTTGACCATGCGAATCTCACGACCGGTAACGGTTTTCGCCCGGCACACGACCGAAGCGAACTCGATCGCTGGATGTTGGCTGAACTGCATGCCACCGAGAAGAAGATGGTCGGCGCGCTTGACAACTATGACCATTACGTTGCTGCCGGAGCACTTTCTGATCTCGTTGATGCAGTCAGCAACTGGTTTGTGCGAAGAAGCCGAGACAGATTCTGGGCTGCTGGAAAAGCAGACACATCCGTTGATGGCAATCCAGAAAAATGCGATGCCTACTGGACGCTCTATGAGGTACTTACGACAACTGCTCGGCTAGCAGCACCTTTCGTACCCTTTGTAAGTGAGGCGTTCTGGCAGAATCTAGCCGTTGGCCCCTTTGGAAGTGGAGTGCCCGAGAGCATTCATCTCACTGATTACCCCACAGCCAACACCGACCTGATTAATCCAGATCTTGCGCGCCAGATGGCACTGATTCGTGAAGTTGCCTCACTTGGCCGGGCAGCACGAGCTCAGGAAAAGCTCAAGGTGCGACAGCCACTTTCAAAGGTTGAAGTGATCCTTGCAGAATCACACAAGGCTGACGCCGACTGGCTGACATCGCATGCAGATCTGGTGTGCGACGAACTGAATGTGAAGGCCTTTGAAATCTGTGCAGAACCGGATCGATACATTACTCGCACAATTCTTCCTGATCTCAAGAAACTTGGGCCACGGCTCGGAAAGAAACTTCCTCTTGTTCGCAATGCCCTGCAGCAGGCCGATGCCGCCACCCTCATGACTTCCTTTCAAGAAGATGGCCAAGCTATCATCACACTGCAGGATGGGACGGACGTCCCGATCACCGAAGAAGAATGTCTCATTCGCACGACCGCCCGCGAAGGATGGGCTGCCGCTGAAGGCACACGAGGTGTTGTGGTGATTTCCAGCGAGCTCACTCCGGACCTTATTGCCGAAGGCAGAGTCCGGGAAGTCATTCATGCTGTCCAGTCACAAAGAAAAACAGTAGATCTCGAATTCACTGACCGGATTGCCTTGGGGTTTGTTACCAAATCAGATGAACTTCGAGTGGCACTGCAGGCACATGTCAAAACAATTGCGTCGGAGACGCTTGCTGTGTCAATTGGTTTCGAGCCGATACCAAATGCTGAAGAAGAGACGCTTGATCTTGATGGACACGCACTCACCATCACCCTGAAACGGGTCGTCACGCCTGAGACAGCCTAAGAGAAGGGAATCTGGTCTTGTGAGTAAAGAAGGCAACACCCAAACACTTCGCCTTGCCGTTCTCCTATCCGGATCGGGACGGACCCTCGAAAACTTGCTGCGACGTGAAAAGAACGGTGAGCTTCCGGCCACCGTTGAGCTCGTTCTTTCCAACCGAGAAGGCGTCCGCGGAGTGACTATTGCTGAGTCCGCAGGTATTCGCACCATAGTGAACCCACAAGGTGAGGCATCACTCGAAGCATGGAGTACAAGTCTGTTTGACTCCTGTCGTGAAGCGAACATTGATCTCGTCGTCATGGCAGGATTTCTCCAACTTGTGGCTATTCCGGATGATTTCGTCGATCGGGTAATCAATATCCACCCGTCGTTGCTTCCTGCTTTTGGCGGAAAGGGATTCTACGGCAATCGAGTTCATGCGGCTGTCATTCAAGAAGGCGCCACAACCTCTGGATGCACTGTGCACTTCGTTGACAATGAATACGATCACGGAACTGTCTTGCTTCAGCGGCAGGTCCCTGTAGCCTCTGATGACACACCAGAGACACTTGCCGCTCGTGTCTTCCAAGAGGAGTGCGAGGCACTTCCAAATGCCATACAACTGCTCGCCCAACGCTATCAACTAAAACAGTAATCACACCGCGGACAGAGGAACATGTTATGCAACGTACAACTGGAAATATTATTGCTGACTCACTTGAATCTGCTGTGAGCTATGCCGACCGGCTGAGGCAGGACATCCCTCACATAGAGGCTGCTCGATTCGCGCGACCGGGTGGGCACATGGTTTCCTCAAACCACCCCTGTTTCATTTTCGGTCACCTGAGTTTATATCCACCAAAAGTCTTGGGCCAACTTGACCAGAAGTCACTCCCAATACCGACTGGGTTTGAAAAATCTTTCGACAAGACAGCAACCTGCCAGGATGACCCGAACCATACGGTGTATCCGTCGTTCGACGAGGTTCTCGCATTTTTTAGTGCCGGTCACAAAAAACTCATTGAAACACTCCGAGGAACTGCCAACGAGGCATTCGACCATCCAAATCCAGCTGAAGGCCCACTCGCTGAACGATTCCCAACGCTCTCATCGGTTCATGCGTTCTACTGTGGTGGTCACATCATGTCGCATCTTGGACAGCTTTCTGCCTGGCGTCGCATGCAGGGCCTTCCACCAGCCTGACTCCCTAAGGGGTAGGACAGGAATCCCAAGGCGGCCTCTGTGGATGAGATATCTAATGAAAGTCAGAATTCCGAACACTACATCGCTCCACATGAATCAGCGATAAGAATAAAGTCCGCTGCTTTGGAATTACTGCTCTTCGGTGGAGTCAACTAATGAAAATGCAAGGAACACCAAATCACAAGCGAGTCACACGTGAATCCTCTCTCTGTCGTGTCATTACTTGAAGTACAATGGTCAGACACTGCTACTGAATAAAGCTGACAAAAAATATTCAATCTCCTACCATTTACCCCGAAATAACAAAGCACATGAAAGACGACTTGAACCACCTTCAGCAGAGTGGCCGCACAAGAAGACTCACAACATGCTGGGCTGCACTTTATTGCACTACCATTTCCCTGCTGCCTTTGCCCCTTTCACCGAACCGCGCGTGCTCTGCTCCGATTGAAAAAAATACGCAACCGAATATCGTATTTATTCTTGTTGATGACATGGGTTACGGGGACCCCCGTCCATTTAATGCCGACTCGAAAATTGAGATGCCCAATATCGAGCGACTCGCCGCAGAAGGCATGATCTTTACAGACGCCCATGCCTCCGGCCCGCTCTGCCATGTTTCACGATATGGCTTGCTGACAGGCTGTTACCCATTTCGATCGTCACCCATAGCCTGGAATAAAGGGCCCACAATTAAGTCAGACCAGGAGACTATTGCATCACTCCTTGCAAACGCGGGCTACACCACAGCAATGGTTGGCAAGTGGCATCTTGGATTTGATGAAAATGGATTTGAAAATCCTCTCCTTGGCGGGCCCGTTGACCGTGGTTTTCAAACCTTCTTTGGGATCCGAGCATCTACTGACATACCACCATACTTTTACATTCGTAATAACAAAGCAGTACAACCACCCACAGAGACAATTCCTGCAAATTCCTCAGAGGGCTGGAGCCCAATCCAGGGTGCATTCTGGAGAGCGGGAGGAATTGCCCCTGACCTCCAGCTGAAGGATGTTCTTCCTCGGTTTACTCAGGAAGCAATCAAAGTGATTGATGATCATGGAGCAGGTACTAGAAAAAAACCTTTGATGCTATATCTCGCGTATCCAGCACCGCATACGCCATGGCTTCCCTCAGAGCAGTTTGCCGCAAAAAGTAAAGTTGGAATGTACGGTGACTTCGTGATGATGGTGGATGCAATGATCGGTCGCGTACTTGCCACCCTTGATCGAAATGGCCTTACTGATGACACGCTTATATTCTTTTCATCAGATAATGGGCCAGTCTGGTACGAGTCTGATCGTGAACGTTTCGGCCATTCGTCGGTTGGGGAATTACGCGGCATGAAGGCTGATGCCTGGGAGGGTGGGCATCGCATGCCATTTATTGCTCGCTGGCCCACAACTATTGAGCCTGGCACGTCATCAGATCAAACAATTTCATTTTGTGACCTACTGGCCACGTTTGCTGATCTGGTGGGAACAGAACTACCACATGACGCTGGACCAGACAGCTTCAGCTTTCTGCCACTACTTTGTGGAGAAGATAAAGAGATTCGGCCATCACTTGCAGTCGAAGCCGGAAAAAATCACATGAGTTTTCGTTCAGGTGACTGGAAACTGATTACGGGCAAAGGTTCCGGCGGATTTTCGCAACGCGGTCAGACCCTCCAATCTGCTGGACCTGCTGGCCAACTCTATAACCTTGCAGAAGATATTCGTGAGCAAAACAACCTGTACGACAAACATCCTGAAATCGTACAACGCCTGACAGTGATGCTGGAGAACGTGAAAGAAACAGGACGAACTCGTAACTAGGCATCAAAAGGCAATCAGCTCGACGGCTCAATAGAGGAATGAAACGAAGCGATGTCATTGTGCTTCAAAACAAATCGCTCACCGCTTAGTCCATTTACGTTTCCGAATATTTAGGGGCACTATGTTAAGACTCATCTACACCCTGATTTCATGCCTGTTCCTATCGTCCTTCGCTTCCGCAGAGTCCGACCGTCCAAACTTCGTGATCATCTTCATTGACGATATGGGATACGGTGATCTTGGCTGTTATGGCTGCGAGACCGCGAAAACTCCAATCATTGATCAGCTTGCAGCAGATGGAACACGGTTCACCTCTTTCTATGCCCAAACAGTCTGCGGCCCATCACGAGGCGCCCTGATGACGGGCCGTTATCCATACCGAGTCGGTGGCGGGTGGACAACAAACGCTGAAGAAGTGACAGTCGCTGAAGTACTGAAAGAAACAGGCTACACAACTGGCTGTATTGGTAAGTGGGATATGTCACGACGGCGGTACCAGGAAGAACTGGTCCCAAATTCCCAGGGATTCGATTTCTACTACGGAGCCCTTGGAGCCAACGATGGCAACAAAGTCACTCTCTATAAAAATCGCGAAAAACTTGAGACGACTCAGAACATGGCTGGCCTCTCAAAGCTCTACACCGACAAGAGCATCGAATTCCTAAGGGAAAACAAAGATAAGCCGTTCTTCCTCTACCTCGCGCATACGATGATGCATGTCGTCATTGATGCCTCTCCCGAGTATCGCGATCGAACGGGTAACGGGCTCTACGCCGACACACTCCAGGAGTTAGACACACAAACTGGGCGATTGCTAAAAACGCTCGACGACCTCAACCTTCGAGACAACACGATTGTGCTCTTCACGTCAGACAATGGTCCCTGGTCCAACGACCACAAGCGACAACGAATGAAAAATGCAAAGTTTGTTGAGTGGACAAAGGGACCGAAGATTCCGTGGGGCAGTTCCGGCCCGCTTCGCGGTGCGAAAGGCTCAACGTGGGAAGGTGGAATACGAGTGCCGGGAATCGTGCGATGGCCGGGGCATGTTCCAGCCGGAAAAACGAACAACGCCATCATTTCGACTCTGGATGTCATGCCAACATTTGCGGCGCTGGCTGGAGTCGAAGATAAAGTTCCAACCGATCGAATAGTTGATGGCGTCGATCAACGCGAAGTTTTTTTTGGTAAATCTGATGAAGGAGCGAGAAACTCCTTCCGATACTACGACGGCAATGAACTTCAGGCTATCCGAATCGGCGACTGGAAACTAAGACTTCCTCGCCTGAAAAACTTGCGTAAATGGCCAGAGCTTGATCGCGGAACTCAGGAAACCGAGCTCTACAATGTTGTCACAGATATTAGTGAATCAAAAAATGTTGCAGCTGATCAACCGGAACGAGTAAAAGAAATGTTGACTCTCGCGCGTGGTCTCAAGTGATCAATCACTGAAGTCAAAATGACGATCAAACTCAGTTGACACTTCTCAACTGATTGTGCGGGAATCGTCTCTTAGAGTTTCCCAACAGCGCCTCTAGAGCTGTTGAGCAGGTCTTGCAAGCCGTTGGCCTGAGGGTGTGGTGAGTTGTGACTCGATGAAGTTCGTCATACTGAACCCAGATGTCCACCACTATTTCATGCGGGAAGCAGGCGACTCACATCGTGTAGTTGATTTAAGGGGATTCGTTTAACGTATCCGGGCCCATCTCGGCAGGCATTTTAATTTCTTCAATTAGCCACTTGGTGAAGCCGAGTTTGGAGTGAGGGTCTGTTTCGGGACCGCATGGACGCATGCGGCCTGACCCGTGAGGAAATATATTGAGATAGTAGTGCATCTTCGGGTGATGCTTCGGCAGGCCTTCTTTCCAGAACTTGATCAGCCAGTCTCGCTCTACAAAGTCATAGTATTTCTCTTTGTCATCTTTCCAGATAATCGGCCCGTAGTAGAAAATGTATTCCTTTCCTTGTTCGAGCGTCCATTTTGCTCCCTCGATAATTCTGTCTGGTTTTCCCCAGCCCGTTTCACGCGGCCAGTGTCGATTAAACTGGTGCGATTCATAGGCTATGCCTTCTACCTTATTCATAATTGGCTGAAACCGTTTGTCGGTTGCGAAGAAATCGGGGTGCTGCACTATCTGGATGAGACTGTAGTTATCCTTCTTCAGAAGACCTTGCTTGTGGGCTTTCTTGAACATTACGCGAATGTCGTCGATATCCTTCTCAAAAAGGATACGTGTATCCTCCTTGAAAGGGCCTGGTTTCGCATCCTTGTGTCCTCGGTGTATGGCTAGGTCGTATTCACGGCAGATTAGGATGTGCTCGACAGTACCACCCTTCTCTTCCCAGTTCCTTATCTTCTTTACAAGCTGATTATTCTTCGGGTCGAGGTCATCCAACTCAACAGCTAACCCCCAATAATGTTCGAAGAATACTCGCTTGGTCTTGAAGTCACCGTCAAGCCAACCGCTGACCACATCGATATGCTCAGCGACGCCAGGATATTTTCCTTTTTGTGCTTCATACGTGGGCGTACCATCCCAACTTCCACCATGGCTCGCTTTCCAGTCCTCTTGCGTGCGAGGTAAAGGACGGAGACCGACGAGGCCATGCGTTTGAGATTCTTCTGCGGACACTGCTGAG
>JAQWMC010000133.1 GCA_029246985.1 Pirellulales bacterium | reverse complement strand
GAATGAGAAAACTTGAAGGAGATCAACTTCTCGAGTCAGAGCGTTTCCGTGTTGTGAGGCTCTTAGAGAAATGCCGTGATGGAATGACGCGATCAAAAGATATTATTGAACACCCTGGGAGTGTGGCCATCGTGCCATTTGTCGATGACGATCAAGTTTGTCTTATAAACGTATTTCGCCCAGCAGTTGGACGGGCCTTGATTGAAATCCCCGCCGGTACCCTTGATCGTGTTGAATCATTACCGGCTGCAGCGCATCGGGAACTTCGCGAGGAGACAGGCTATCAGGCGGCCGTTCTAGAAAGCCTTGGTGAACTCTGGATGTCACCAGGTATTTTGCATGAAAAAATGCATCTCTTTGTGGCAAAGGGGTTGCAGGGCGGAAGTCAATCGCTTGAGCCCAATGAGTGTATTGAGCCACGGGTCGTGCGATGGAGTGAAGCAGTAGCGATGTGTCACAACGGCTTGATTGAGGATGCAAAGACGATAGCAGCGATATTTCTTGCTGATAGTTGGCTACGATCCTGAGGGCTCGTTTGTCAGTACGCTTTTTGGTGACCGTCGGTCGAGTAAAAAAAGAACTCCACCAAGAAGCCCGGTCACGATTGTTGCAAAAAACCATAGTAGGCCTATGGCGACAGCTTTTTCTTCAGCAACTCCCCAACGACCCAGGAGGAAAACCATCCCTCCCTCACGAATGCCAACACCGTTGATGCTAATCGGCAGGACGATTGCCAGAGCAATTAACGGAACGACGGAAAACCAGGTAATCCATTCGAGCGTCACACCAATCCCGCGAGCCATCAGTGCGACCGAAACTGACGCACCTACTTGTACGATAAGACTCCAAGCCACAGCTTTTCCCATAAGGCTTGGGCGTACCTGATACGGAAGAAGTTGTGCAAGAAATTGACGAAGGCGATGAGTTGTTGGTAGCAGATCAAGAAAGCGATCTAGATTGCCAATAGTCAATCGGAAACAAAGGAGTACGCAGACGAGCAGGAGCGAGGCTACAGCAACTGTAGATGGTAACGAAAGGTTGAGCCTAAGTGACAGTAGTGCAGATCCAGCCAATATTCCGAGTGCAGAGACTCCTGCGAGACGATCGGCAAGTATTGTACATCCCGCAAGAAGACGCCCAGGGTTTGTATTGGAGAGCCTGTACGCCTTTACAACATCACCACCAATCGAAGATGGCAGACAAAGATTAAAAAAGACACCTTCAAAAAAACGCCATATAAAAAAACTAGTGGAATGAATAAAGCCAATAGGTCGTGCAAGTGCTGACCAGCGGATGCCAGCAACGACTTGAATTGCAATAGCGACTGCTTGGCCAGCGGCAAACCATTGCCATTGAAGAGAACCTAAGAGACGGACGAGTGATTCCCATTCAACACGTTGTAGAACGAATCCTATCAGAGCAACTGTCGCAAGGATACGAAAAGTCAGGCTCAGCCACGTCTTTCGACTACCTTTGTTTTTCGAATGATTGAGAGAATCATTCGCTTTATGGGTCAACGAGGAGCTATGTTTTACAGTCGTCGACATCAGAACCAAAAATTGAAGGTTTTAAGTGAGCAAGTGCCGTATTAAAGTGAAGTAAGCTCAACGCGAAGCTTTAGCACAGAATGGTAGTACTTTATATGAGTGCTGATGTCGAGTCGATTTGAAAAGTTGCTATCAGTCAGTCGCTGTTTTGGGAACAAAACTCATGGTGTGGGAATTCTTTTATGGGGGTTATTCTGATAGCACTCTAGATAATTTGATATTCACTTTTTTTATTTTTACCTTTGCTGCCAATCTTGGCAGTTTTCTGAACGTTCTTGTCTACCGTATTCCACTCGGAAAATCTGTTGTATTTGGTAGTTCATGCTGTCCGCGTTGTAAACAAATAATTCGGTTCCATGACAACGTCCCTATTTTGGGTTGGTTTTTTTTACAGGGGCGATGTCGTGATTGTTTCGTACCGATACCTATTCGGTACCCCGGCGTAGAAGGATTTACAGCAATCGTGCTGGGTTCAGTTGCTACATGTGAGTTGCTTTCGGGCGGCGCGAATTTTCCTCTGGGTAATAATATCGCCACTCATTTTTTATGGCGAGGTACTGATGGTTTAATGCTGCAGCCGAATGTTCGACTCTTTCTGCTCTGTGGGCTCCATGTGTGGTGTCTTGCTATCTTGATAACGTGGGCACTTATTGAATGGGATCGAAAGCAAGTTCCGATTTGTTGGTGGGCAGTGCCATTGCTTGGTTTACTCTGCTTAATTGGATGTTTTCCATGGTTGCAGCCGCTAGAGCTGGGGCCAAATTTAAAGAAGATGATCTTTGCTGAAGGAATTTCATGGAATTATTGGAAGACCTCTGGCTTGGTCAGTCTATGTGGTCTCGTTGTTGGGTGGTGTGTCGGTCTGACTTTAAAGAGCCTTGGTAAGACTGGGACATATGGGCCTCAAGGGCTTGCATTGGTCGGAACGCTCTGTGGCTGGTCGGCGGTAGGTAGCGTAAGTTGTTTGTGGGTAATCATTGCAAGTATGCGGCACGCGTTGGCCAGGTTCTTATCCATCGGTGAAATCAGAATAAGGAATGGCGCATTGCCATTTTTATTACTGATAGATTTGGTGATAGCAACAGCGATATTTATAGTCTGCTGGCAATGGATTGATCGTTACTTTGAAAGCATGACAAGATTTCTTCTGCGGTAGGGGATGCAATAGTTTGGGGCGCTATATTTTTTTAAGCGCACCGTGCATGAGAACAAAACTTCGTGTTCTATTTGCACCCTCGAACCGTATGACACCAATGGCCCTGTGTCCTGTGCCACTAATTTTTTCAAGGATACCCTCGCCATATTCCTCATGGGACACCCGTTCTCCAACATTAAAATTGATGTCTGGTTTTTTTCTTTGGTTTAGTTTGTTTGCTGTTTGAATTGCAGGAGATTGATGCAAGGTAGGTGATTTCTGTTCCACTGTTTTTTTTGTGTGTTTTCTGTCGGAATCCACTTCCTGAATAAAGTCAGATTCAATTTCGAGAACGAGCCCATCGGATCGTATTTTCTGGTGAGTTGTGTCTGGATAGGTCGACTCGTCCAACTGACTTTCGGACGCAGTCACTTCTTCTTTAGAAAAGTAGTCAGCGAACGCTTCAGTTGAAAATCCTTCATCCTGGTTATGTTCGAAAGAGGGTGCCTCGCTCAGTGCTGGCGCTTCTGGTCCAGATAGATACGATTCTTTTCCCATCATCTCGGTAAGGAAAACACTTGGTGCTGATATTCTTCTATTACCACGGTAGTCACGAATTCTTGACGCACTCACGTGAACTTCCTGTTGTCCACGCGTAATCCCAACAAATACAAGCCGCCGTTCTTCCTCAAGTTGATCGTTATCATCAAGACTTCTTTCATGAGGAAGAATCCCATCTTCAAGAGCGATCATGTAAACAACTGGAAACTCGAGGCCTTTACATGCATGAAAGGTCATGAGCGCAACCTGATTTCCGGCTGGATCCCAGATGTCGGTGTCCGCTACGAGGGCGGTCTGTTCAAGAAATTGGCTGAGTGGATCATCATCGGGCATCACAGCCTCAAATGATTCGTCAACCTGCCTTGCAGCTGTGACAAGTTCTTCCACGTTAGCAAGTCGCTCATCTCCTTCTTCATCTTTTTCAGCAGCTAGTAAATCACGGTACCCAGTTTTTTCGAGAATTGCCTCCACAAGTGGCGCTACAGCACCATTTGACTGCTGTTGTACCTGCTGTATCCCTCGGAAGAGCACGCCGAATTTTTCATACGCTTGAACAGCCCGTCGAGTGAGTGCGGGTACCTTTGCGGCATAACCAGCAGCATCCAGACGAGACATATGTTGTTGTTCTGCCCACGCAGCTAGACGATCCAAAGACTGTTTCCCAATACCTCGCGGTGGCACATTTACAATTCTCAGGAAGGCCTCGTCATCACGCGGGTTTTTGAGAAGTCTAAGCCAGGCTACGATATCTCGTACTTCCCGTCTTTTGAAGAATTCTAGGCCGCGCACGAGTTGATACGGAACATTACGATTTCGTAACGCAACTTCGAGGGAACGTGAAAGTGCATTTGTTCGAAAAAGAATACAGAAATCATTAGGTTGATGTTTTTTTGTATTGATAGCCTCAGCAATCTCAGTTGCGATACGCTCGGCTTCGTCATGGCTTGTACTATCAAGGAAAATCCGAATGGGTTCTCCGTCAATAGCATCGGTTTTGAGTTGCTTTTGTTTTCGACGGCTGTTGTTTGCAATTACTCGATCAGCAGTACCAAGAATGTTGGCAGTACTTCGATAGTTTTGCTCCAGCGTGACAACACGAGCATCCGTGTAGTCGCGCTCGAATTCGAGTATATTTCGAATACTTGCACCGCGCCATCCATAAATGGCTTGATCAGGATCGCCAGTGACGGCGAGGTGTTGGTGATCGAGTGAAAGACCGCGAAGAATACAGTACTGGACGGCATTCGTATCCTGGTACTCATCTACCAAGATCCAACGATGGCGGGCATCGAGTTGGCGTCGTAGATCTGGATTGTCCAGCAATAACCTTGCGGTGTGCACCAACAAATCATCAAAGTCGACTGAATTTGAATCGAGGAGCATTTCTTGGTAAATCGGCCAGACCTTGACGACAATATCATCAGCTGGACGACCCCAACGAGGTTGAAATTCTTCTGGCGTAACAAGATCGTTTTTTGCTCGGCTAATCGTACCGGATAATTTGCCTATTGGAGTATGTTTAAGCGAGAGTCCTAGTTTTTTCGCTGCCCGCTTAAGCACGGCGTGTGAATCATCGGGATCAAGAATGGAGTAGTCACTCGTAAGACCACAGAGACGGGCATGTTTTCTCAATAGACGGGCCGCAAAGCGATGAAATGTTCCCATTTCAATCGGTTGTGGACCAACCAAGTCGGTAACCCTTTTTCGCATTTCATCAGCTGCTTTATTCGTGAATGTCAAAGCAACAATCTGGTGCGCAGGTATGCCTTGTGTAATGAGATGGGCCACTCGATGAGTAACGACCCGGGTCTTCCCGCTACCTGGGCCCGCTAGGACAAGAAGTGGCCCGTGCACATGCATTGCGGCTTCTTGCTGGCTCGGATTGAGAGAATCAAGCGAAAATTGCGGTTTGCTTGGCATCGCTACCCGTGGAAAAAAGGCTTTGGTAGGAATTTCAAGCCCGCCGGCGTGAAGAAACAGACTTCACAACACTGGGGCAGTAGTCGAAACAGATTTATTTTGAGTATATTCAGTAAACTGACAGATTGCTGGAAAGATAAAATCTTTCTACATCACATCGGTGCGTTAGAATGTAGGCTAACGTTGTAAACTTAAAATAGACGTTCGGGCAAATTTTTGTCAGGCCCGAGTCACAAAAACTTAACCGCACGGGAAGGACCCCATGCCACGCATTCCATATAAAAGTTTGACCCAATCAGACGAACTCTCTGAGAAGTTAGAGATGAGTACTGCTGAAATTGGACTATCTGTTCGAACGACAAATTGTCTTGAGGAGAAAGGCATTTTTACAGTGCACGATCTTCTTAACTGCACTCGGTCGGATTTGTTGAGTATTTCTAATTTTGGTGAGAAGACTCTTGAAGAAGTCTATAAGGCTCTTGAGAAAATTGGTTTTTTCCGGAAACAACAGGCGGGTGATGATATCGTTGTGACTCGAAGTAGGGTAGTGTCAAACACGCTTTGAAGAGTTATTTCTCAGCAGAAATGTTGGGGCGGTTTATGAGACCCGGTCTGACTCCTACCACGTATGGAGGATTGTGATGATCGTCCTACGTAATCAGCGGAAGCGGAGAGTCCTCGCTTGTTCGAGTCGACCTCTGGGCTGCCCGGAGAATTATTTGTGAGGCTGCCTACATTCTTCAGTAAGAAACGTGGAAATCGTCGTACCGGTCTCCCTGTCTGGGGGTCACTGGGTGAAGGAATTTATCACACAGTTTTGCTGATGGCGGGACTTATAATTGGTGTGTTAATGCTTGCTGGAGTCGCGGTTCCTGAATGGAGAATTAATAACCAGTTCATAGAAGTAGATGGTCGGCTTATTGGAAAGGGCTTGGCACGCCATACGCTTCGAGATGTATTCGGAGGCGCAAAGTATTCATGGCGACCGGCGTTATTAGTTCAGTACGAAGTTGAAGGAGAGAATGTCGAGTCATGGAATACAGTTCATTCTTCCGAAACAAGTGAAACCAGGGCATTTGCACTTCATGAGTTAGACGACTGGGAGCTTGGTGGTCAACTGCGTTGCTGGTACGACCCGGCTGACATCAAAACAGTTGTGCTCAAGCAAGGTTATAGTTGGTGGCTTTGGCTCTTAGCGCTTTTGCTGCCAGGAGCCCTTGTTGCTTTTGGCATAACGGGATTGCTTCAATCATTACAATCGTGGGGCCGTTCGGAGGAGCGTCAGGCTGTTCAGTTTGGCCGAATTTTCGAAACGTTAGGCAGCCCACCTCCAGAAACGGTAGGTTTTCCAACAATTCCTGCCTGTGACAATCTGGTCAATTCTCCAGGTACAATGCTTCGGTTTCGTTTGCCAACAGAGAGCCCCGAGGCATGGTCTTTGATAGGAACTGGACTGTTCTCGGGGCTTTGGAATGTCGTTGTTATTCTGCTGGCAGTGAATGTCGGGTTTGATATAGCAGGAGGTCGGGCAAACTTATGGCTTCTGGGGCTTCTTGCCCCTTTTACGATTGTTGGTTTGGCTTCAGTAGCACTTTTTTTTAGGCAGCTTTTTCTCATTACCGCTATTGGCCCAACCCACGTCGAAATTTCAGGCCATCCCTTACACCCTGGAAATCAATACCAGGTTCTTTTGTCACAGGCAGGCTCAGTTTCATTTCGTAAGTTGGAACTTTTTCTTGAATTGGAAGAGCAGGCGACGTTTCGTCAAGGAACCGACGTCAGAACAGAACGGCAGGTTGTATGGCAGTCACTCATTCGTCGCTGGAACAATGTTGAGCCACTGCCAGGCACGCCGTTCGAAGCAGAAGTGCAATTGCAGTTACCAAGTAAGGCCATGCATTCTTTTTCCACAACTCATAATACAGTGAGCTGGCGACTAGTCTTGCGTGGCGTACCAGAGCGTTGGCCAGCACTCGTAAGAGTTTTTCCAGTAGTGGTATTCCCAGCTGAGAGTGTCTCAACCTATGGGGGAAAACTATAGTCCTGACACGGACGTAAGAAAAAACGTAATGATGACAGAATCAAAACGAATGGACCAGAACACGTTAGGTTCGTATCGCATTCAGCCGAATCCCCGGATTAGTGTCACGTTCAATCGTGAAAATATTCAATACAGTGGGGGAGATCAGCTTCGATCGCACTACATTGTAGAAGGTATAGAGTCGCAGAGTATTTCTGCTGTCGAGCGATCAGTTGTCTGGTACACGGAGGGAAAAGGTGAAGAAGATCTAGGCGTTGTTTTCTTTGAACGAATTCAGCTGGATCGGCGAAGAGATGGTACTCAAGCATCGTCAACATCATTGATTGCAGATCATTTGACAGGGGCTCTTGCAACAGACCTCCCTCATAGTCCCTTATCATACGAGGGAATTATTGTGAAAATTAGATGGTGTGTTCGTATTCGCATTTTTTTTCGGAGTGGCCGAGACTTTGTCTCTGAGCATATTTTTTTCCTAGGAAGTGTTCCGGTAGTTCGACTTCCAGCTAAAATCGAGAAATAAATGAGCACGTTAGTATTCCAGAATCCATTTTCCACACGTTTTGTACAGCCTGGTGCAATACCCTGGTTCGCGACAGACACCTCCGCTGGTTCTCTGCTTTTTAGGCTTTACGACGTAGGCAATCGTGCCATTATTTGTGGACCACATGGCAGCGGTAAATCGACAATACTCAGTCATCTCGCTTCTGTCGCTCAAAGACAAGGACTCAAAGTCCATTGTCTTCGGATTTGTTCTTGGCTTGATGTAATACGCGTTATAAGAGTATTTGCCACAATTGATCCGAAGCAAAGCGTTGTTTCTGTAGATAGTTGGGAGCTACTTGGTTTTTTTGGGTGGTTTCTGTGTCAGCTTGCAGACTTCCGTAGTATTTGTGTGGTTGTGACTGTCCACGAGAGACCGTGGTGGAATAACTGGCCTGTGCTTCTTCATACGAAAGCGAATGACAAAACATTTCGCCGGCTAGTTCACGAACTCATGACACAACACGCTGGATCTGAGACCACCGAATTTAGCGGGGCAATGCTCAACGATATTTTTCAGCGCCATTCCGGTAATTTAAGGGAAGCTTTTTTTGAACTTTATGACCACTATGAACGACATTCCCGGATAATACGCTCCGCGAAATAGAGCCTGCAAGATACCGCGGTAGAAGTTAAGGAGAGGTAAAGCTGTCTGTTTGTATCGATAAAAACGGCCGTATCAAATATGCCATGGTAGATGAGAAAATTTAGCAAACAAAACGATATTTTTATGGAGCGGAGGTTCACGATCGCAACCTAGGGTAAGAGTGGTGACAGGATTAAAAGGTTATTTTTCCAGCCTGTCACATTAGTCCTAAGGAGAGTGTGATGCGTTTGCCGCGTGTTTTGATAATAGTGTTTTTCTTCACTGGAATAGTTTTTGGTGACCAAACTTCTGTTCGGGCACAATGTTGCCTTTCCGGACTTTTTTCAGGTTGTGGTTGCTTCAAGACGGCCGTTCCAGCCTATGCTGTTGCACCAGTTCCAGCACCTCCTCCAGTCATGCCTATCGTAGCACCAGCTGTCGTGGCTGCACCTGCACCCCCCCCTCAGCCGGTTATGGTTCCTACGCAACAAGTTAGTTACGTTCCAGAAACGACGTACCAGACTCAGTATCAATGCGTACCTGTAACCTGTTACCGACCTTCATGTGAGATTGATCCGTGCACAGGTTGTCCAGTTGAATGCATGGAGCAAGTGACAAACTATGTTCAAAAAGCCGTAAGTGTTCCAGTCACTCAATATCGGGCTGTTTACACTACGAAATACGTTCAAGTACAGCCGGGCGCAGGTGCAACAGCTGCCGTGGGAACTGTTCCAGGCCCTACGGGTGTGGCTGCAAGTCCCTTCGCAACTCCGTCTCAAACAACTCCACAAGCTTGGGGTGCTTCCGGATCGGCAGCGTCGCCATTAGTGCCAACCCAGCAACCAGTTTTACCACCAGCGGCTCCGAATAGTACGTACCAGCAACAAATAGTTCCACAGAGCGGAAACTATGCACCCACGCAACAAAATCCTGTTCAGCCGCAACCAACGAGTCCGCCGGCATTAACTCCGGCACCCTCACTCAAGCCAATTCCAGAGTTGTCTCGAGACTCTAGTGCTTCACAGTCATCCAATTTTGGCGCAACCGTTCCTGCTCATCCAAATACATCAGGGAATTATGGTCCTTCTAGCAACGGCTACGGCCAACCAACCCAGCGGCAACAAAGCAATCCTCAGACAATCGTTCCGTCACCATCATTGCGGCCAATTCCGCCAGCGACAAACAGTTCGACGAGTAACATTCGAAATTCATATGGCACTCCATTGAGGGGTAATAGTGATATGCCGGTACTCCCAGGTAATGGGCCAACAACATCTACCAGAGCATTTCCAAAACTTCTAGAGCCGACTGGCCATACGACGTCATGGAAGCCAGCAAGCCAAAAAATGGAATTCCAGCCGCGGAATGTGCAAAATCAAAATTCTTGGCAACCAGCATTCACGAAAGTACCTTCCGGCGCGTATGCTCAGGGTTGGCAGTCGACGTATCCGACTGCAGCCCTTCCCAAAACCGCTCAGTAGTCTCAATCGTGACAAATGCCGAGATTGCGTCAATCTTTGACCATGTGGCCGATCTTCTGGAGTATCAGGGAAGTAACGTCTTCCGCGTCCGGGCCTACAGGAATGCAGCCCGATTAGTCCAGGGAATAGTTGAGCCGCTTACATCAATCCGAGATGCGAGTGATCGCTCTTTTCTAGAGCTTGATGGTATCGGTAAAGATCTTGCTCAAAAACTGGAAACGTTGTTAGACAGCGGCCAGTTGCCAATGCTCAAACAGTTGGAAGAAGAGGTTCCCAAGGTCGTTTTTGATCTTATGCGTGTACCAGGTCTTGGCCCAAAAAAAGTGAAACTGTTAATGGCAGCACTCGAACTTGAGTCACTGAAAGATTTAGAAGTAGCCTGCCAGGAGGGTCAAGTCAGTCTTCTCAAAGGGTTTGGGAAGAAGACTGAGCAATCAATCCTCTCCAATATTGCCTTTGCCCAGAATCCAGACAACTCAAGACTACTTTGGGATGAGGCAGATCAGATTGTTTCTCTTTTGATTCAATGGATGAAAGAGTGTGCGTCAGTTCAACGAATTGAGGCAGCAGGAAGTTGGCGGCGGGGCAAAGAGACTGTCGGAGATATAGACCTTCTTGTTGAGAGTTGCCAAGCTAAAGAGGTAATGGATCACTTCCTTGCGTGGGAACATACAGATCATGCAATTGTACGAGGAGACAGCAAAACAAGTATTCGGGGACCGCACGGAATTCAGGTCGATATGCGTGTCGTTCAGAAGAAATCATTTGGTGCTGCATGGCAGTATTTCACAGGATCAAAGGAACACAATGTCCGGTTACGGAGCCGAGCTAAAAAATTGGGACTTTCTCTTAATGAGTACGGTGTAACTGAACTGAATAAGACTGATGGAAAGATACTTGCAGGAAAAAGTGAGAAAGATATCTATGAAGCTGTAGGCCTCGAATGGATTTCTCCCGAAATGCGAGAAGATCGTGGTGAATTAGAATTAGCTGAAAACGGTGAGCTTCCAAAACTGATTACACTGACAGATATCTGTGGTGATCTTCATATGCATACCACTGCAACAGATGGTGAGGCGACGCTGACGGAAATGGCAGCCGCAGCTGTTGATCGAGGATTGATGTATATCGCTATCACGGACCATAGTAAAAGAGTGACAATGGCTCGAGGTCTTGATGCAAAAAGACTCTATAAGCAGTGGGAAGAAATCGATCAATTAAATGAATCTCTGGCAAGAGATGGATCACCATCGCTCGTTGTTCTGAGAGGAATCGAAGTTGATATTCTGGAGAAAGGGGGGCTTGATCTGCCAGAAGATGTACTTGCGCATGCTGATTGGGTTGTAGCGAGCCTGCACTATGGTCAGCAGCAGTCACAGGAACAAATTACAGGTCGTCTTCTGGATGCAATTTGTCACCCATATGTCAACTGCATTGGCCATCCAACTGGTCGTCTAATTAATCGACGTCCGGCTTACAAAGTCGATTTACAACGTATTATCGACGCAGCGGCAGAACATACAACATGCCTCGAGATCAATGCGAACCCATGGCGTCTGGACCTTGATGACCGTCTTTCTGCTGCAGCAAAAAAGGCAGGAGTAAAGCTCGCCATATCAACAGATGCCCATACAACTACGGGACTCGATGTGATGCGATGTGGAATCCTTCAGGCAAGAAGGGCTGGTCTAGAAGCGGGAGATGTAGTCAACACCCTGTCGCTCCCATTGCTCAAAGAAACATTAAAAAAACGTAACGAGACGCCACGAAGACGTCTTTGAAACTCGAATGAAAATGAGTGGGTCATTGTGCGTCCTGAACACAGCGAAAGCCTATGTGATTACACCCACTCGATATTTCACCTTTGCCTCGAGTTCCGAGAATATAACGTGAGCAGTATTGATCGGTGCAAAGGAAGGAGCCACCTCGCTGGATGCGTTTTTCCACCCCTGGTTCCTGAGGGTCAAAGCTGGTATCTGGTCCAGTCGGATTGACTGTAGAGGACTCACCAGTTTCCTGTTTCTGATAGGTATCTGGACGATACCAGTCAGCACACCACTCCCAAACATTACCGGATACGTCATGCAAACCATATTCGTTTGGAGGATACTGACGAACCGGTGCGATGCCAGCAAAGCCATCCTCGGCAGTGTTTTGAATGGGAAACTGACCCTGCCATGTGTTTGCCATCCATTTTCCATTTGGACGGAATTCATTCCCCCATGGATAAACGTTTCCTGTCATGCCTCCTCGTGATGCAAATTCCCACTCAGCCTCAGTCGGTAGCCGCTTTCCGGCCCATTTGGCATAGGCAACAGCATCTTCAAAGGCGACATGAACAACGGGAAAATTTTCTTTGCCCTCTATTGTTGATTTGGGACCAAGAGGATGACGCCAGTTTGCTCCTGGCACATATGCCCACCACTGAAGGTGATTTGATAATGGAACAGGGCGGTCGGGTGGTGTGAATACAATTGAACCAGCAACAAGATTTTCCGGTGGTGCTCCTGGGAAATCTTCAGGTCGAGGTGGTATCTCTGCAATAGTCACGTACTCGGTAGCCTCGACAAAGTCGTTGAACTGCTCATTGGTTACCTCTGCAGTATCGATCCAGAATCCACCTACGGTTACTGAATGAATAGGCCGAGCATCTGTCATCGGTTTGTCTCCCCCGTACGGTATTCCTCGAGGATCTAGACATCCCATTGAAAAAGTTCCGCCAGGAATCCAAGCCATTCCTTCTGGGGTGTTGCCTGGAGATGCGTTACTCGCCAGTTTTGTTGTCTCAAAGCCGACTGGAGTAATCTTTGCCTGGGGTGTCTTTTGTTCTGAAGCAATGGGAGTGGGGGTCGGTGCTGGTGGCGATGTGTTTTTCATGGGTATTACCAGTCGGCAACAGGTCCAGAGAAGGAGTGCTGCACAAATGCCAATGCCAATTTGAACACCAGTTGAGTTTATGAGCCGGTGCAGAAGCTTCGGACTTGGTCCGCCTTGTTTTTGATTTTGAGTGTTTCGATTAGTCATTATCAAGACCCTTTTCTAATCTTTTGTACATTGATCGTCGGCGTTTTCCAGTCCACCATCCAAAGAACTGCCTGCATGAAAGAGTTGCAAGTTTGTGTTCCTCCCGTTGCATCTTGTGAATCACAAATAACATGTCGTCAGCTAAGGGTTCTTTAGAAAATTGCTTCAAAATCTCTGAAGCAGCCGTATGGTCGGTAAAGTTGCCAAGCTTTTTTTGTATTTTCTGGAGACCTGCTTGGCACTTCTGAAGTGAATGATTCATGTGTTCTTCCGGCATGAGCTCAAGAGCATAACGAAGTTTTTTCCCTGCAATTCTCAGCCGATGAAGTTGCGCCGGATTTTTTTTAGTTGAGTTGGCAACTTTTGTGAACTTTGTACGCGATTTCTTCATTTGATCGCGCACAAATTTGAGGTAGACAATTTTTTTTGGTTGCACTTGGTTCTTGATTGCGGCGACACGTAATGGCCAGTTCCAAGATAAGAGTTCTGAGTGCATGGCATGAATAGATTTGCGTTTTTTACTCTGTTGCTCTACTACCAATTGCAAAATCTGGTCTACGAATAAATCATGTACTATGTGTAGGTCGCTTGCCGGGGGAATATGAAGATGTAATCTATCAGACAGCACATCATAGTCTCGTGTCGCACCTGCAGCCCGCCTTACATTACGAAGCTGTTGTTTGAAAGAAGAAACAACTGCTTTCGGTAGTAGGGGCGAAAAGACGGACAAGGCAACGAGAGTTCGTCGTGATGTGACTCGGAGACGACGAACTATTTCGGGATGAGCTGCGGGTTCACTCGCTGCCGAACATGCTTTCCACATAGTGTTAAGGAGGGTTTGTAATGTTGTTGTTACAACATCAGATGCGAGATGATCCGTGTAGAGAGGAAGTTGCTTACGAGACGAAGGGAGGTCCGCTTCCTGATCGTAGCCCGGTCCGTCCCGTGGAGGCAATTTGCCTTCAACACTGTTGATTGGCGAGCCTGTCCGATGCTCTTCGATCTGTTCGTTAATCACCGTAGGGCCCCCATGACTCCCTTACTTGAATGATTAAATCATTTGCTTTGGAAAACTGGTGAAGTTCTCTAAAACTATTTAGAGAACTTCACCTGGGCTGTCGGTCTTACTAGGACTTTCCGGAAGACCCCCGATAGTCGTGCTTCCACTACTTGTAAGACCTTCAGAACCTGCGGCAAGTTCCTCTTCAGTTTGCTCGGCTGCTTCTAAAAGTGGGAAGTCACGCGCTAAAAGATCTTCACGATCGATTCTCAAGGCTTCAAGAGCCTCGGGGCGAACCCGTACTTCTGAAGTTTGGAACGTATTGAAGCCCGTCCCTGCGGGAATTAAGTGACCTAGGATGACGTTTTCCTTAAGACCGACTAGATTATCGACCCGTCCAGCGAGCGCAGCTTCGGTCAGAACCTTGGTTGTTTCTTGGAAGCTAGCAGCTGAGATAAAGCTAGTACTTTGAACACTTGCTTTGGTAATACCAAGTAACTGGGTGCTGGCTGTAGCAGATTTTGGCTTGGTCCCCTTTGCAGGAGTACCACCGAGAGCTTCAATCGATTCATTGTTTTGAGCGAGTGCATCTTTTGGAACTATCGCACCAACTTCAAATTCGCTGTCACCTTTGTCGGTAATTCGCACGCACTCAGCGATCCGATCATTCGCCTGCCGAAACTCGTGTTTATCGAGCATGCTGCCTGGCAATAGTTTCGTGTCTCCAACGGTGTCAATTTTTACCTTCCGAAGCATCTGTGAAACAATTATTTCAATATGCTTGTCATCAATTTCTACTCGTTGGCTGCGGTAGACATTTTGAATTTCACGAACAAGGTATCTCTGGACTTCTTCTTCACCAGAAATTCGAAGGATGTCATGAGGCACTAAAGGCCCATCAACAAGCGCCTCACCTGCTCGAACGATATCTCCGGCATGTACTCGCATATGCTTGCCGTGAGTAATTAGGTGTTCTCTTTCAACACCAGTTTCATTTCGAACAATGATCGTTCTTTTACCACGTCGTTTTTCACCACTTACTTCGACTTTGCCATCGATTTCAGCCATGATGGCTGGGTCTTTTGGTTTTCTGGCTTCAAAAATCTCTGTGACTCGAGGAAGTCCACCGGTGATGTCTTGAGTTTTACTGGCTTCGCGAGGCGTTTTAGCCAAGATATG
>JAQWMC010000026.1 GCA_029246985.1 Pirellulales bacterium | reverse complement strand
GTTGGCGATCGTACAACCATTCTCTCGACTGCTGATGTTGATTTTTTCACCGGCGGTCAGCAACTCTATACCGTTGGTGCTCTCCTGAATCGTTCAGCTCGTGGGAGTCTCTATATGGGGTATCAATCATTTGGTGGCCCCATCAACGCCAGTGTGCTTACTGGTTCGTATACGTATCGAATGAGCCCAAAGTGGGCGAGTTCATTTGGGTCGTCGGTTGACCTTACGGGAGCAAACATTGGCCAACGCTTCCAGCTTGTCCGAATAGGCGAATCTTTTTTAATGAGTTTTGGGTTTAATGTTGACTACAGCCGTAATAATGTTGGAGTGACATTTGCCATTGAGCCACGCTTCCTGTCGGGTACTCAGTTTGCTGGTGGTGCTGGACTTTCTGATTCAGCTGCTGGAACGTCTGCATTTGGTGGCTCACCAAGTGGTACACCGGTTGCCGGAGCGTATGGGCTCGAATGATTTTGTTGACGTGCGAGCCAGACGCCCCACCCAACAAAAGTAATCGTGAGCAGAAGATATGCGGTCATCAATTCAAAAGGGCTACGGCCGTTTGACTCTGGTGGCAAATCCCCAATCGCCCAGGGCAAAAACATCCGTCCATCAGCGAACGGAGAATGGATGATCCCGAAAAGAGTAAGTGTTGCAGCGGAAGTACACCATGCTGCTGCTTGAATTAATTTTCGATCAATTAGTGCAGCAGTCATCCCTGCCCATAATAAACTCGTAATGATGAAGCCGGAAGCGAGGAGCCTGAGGCTGTAGAGTTCGCTCGCTAGTTGGCCTTCTGGAGCGGCGCCTGCAGCCACCAGTTTATTAGTCTGGATGACAACAAGAGCAGCAAGCGCTGGTACGCACGCGATAGCTACAGCTGGATAATGACGTTTTGGAGTGGCTTCGAAGCTTTGAGCAGAGATTTCAAGGCCAATGAAAATCAAGATTGGAAGAATCGCAGGGGCAGGAATAAGTTCGTAGAGCAATGCAAAAGACCCAGTAAGTCCAGCGAGGCCAATAAAAAGGGCAGTCGCCAGTGTGTAGGCCGCCCGACCACCCATAGCCTTGTATGCCGGATGACCAATATATGGCGTGGATTGGATGACACCGCCGCATATCCCTGCAACAAGGGTTGCGAGTCCCTCAATTGCAATAACACCTCGTGTGTCATATTCATCACCGGCAGCAGCGGCGCTCTCTGTACAGTCAATGCCACCAATAACAGTTCCGAGAGCAAATGGAATGACAATGGGTAAATATTTAAAGGTCAAAGGCCATGCTGTGATCCATGTGAATTGAAAGACGTCCAGCCAGCCAGTTGGCCAAAGGGCAGAGAGAGGATCGAAACCTGCATGGGGTTCACTTGACGGTAACCAGGCAAGTGATTGGCCAACAGCGGCGATTGATCCACCAACAATAAGAGCAGCAAGAGCACCAGGAACACGCCAAGGCAGAGGAACTTTTGCTGTAAGGCTTGCTAAGACAATGCCCAACGAGACAAGGCCAATAACGGGCTGTGAAAACAACTCAACAAATGGCAGGAAGCTAATGAGCGCCAGCGCGATCGCAGCAAGGCTCCCGAGCAATGCTGCTCGAGGGATAAGTTGACGTACCTTTGAGGCAACAGGTGCACAGCAAAGTTTGAAGATACCACTTGCAACTATGCAGCACATGCCAATGTGCCATGCCTGGCGAGCGGCATCAGTCTCAGATAAACCATTTCCAGTTGCTTCTAGGTAGGCTGGTCCGATTACAAAAAAGACCATTCCGAATGTGCTCGGTGTATCCAACCCTAAGGGCATTGCGGTGATGTTACTTCGACGAGTCTGCTTCGCAAGACGAATCGCCATCCAGGTAAAAAGCAGGTCACCGACGATAACGCCAAGAGCAGTTCCAGGAACGAAATGTGATAGCGCAAATTCAAGTGGATAATTGAAGACGGTCACCAACAATGACACGGCAAGTGTCAAATCAGCCAAATTGTCAAGCGATAGGCCAAAAAAAGCATTAGTGTCACCGCGTGTTGCCCAGCGATAGTGAGTGGATGGCGGCATAGAAGATCTCTTAGATGACTGAGTTTTTAGGTCTATAGATACCCCTAACCGTCTGTTTGACCTGATGGTCGCAGCCGGTAACGGTACGGACTATACTCAGTTTGAGTCGAAAAACGAGTAGTTACTCTTTTTCATGGCATTAGGAGGGACAACTTATTGCGTGCTCTCCTCTATAAAATAATATTGGCGAACTGAGCCGAACCAGAAGACAACCTTCCACGTAGTAACCCATGGATATTGACCAGCCATCTTCGGAGAGAATCCATCCACTCGCTGGGGGATCATCTCTTCATGGTGAGACGACTGGTAATACTACAGGTCGTCTACGTCCCCCGGCGGAAGAGCCGTCCGATGAGCAACTTTTCAAGACTTTTTGTGACACTGAAGATACCAACGCCTATGAGGTGTTGGTTTCGCGTTATGAACGAGAATTATTTAGTTATCTGCGCCGGTATGTTGGGAGTGCCGAGATGGCAGAGGATGTTTTTCAGGCAACATTCCTACAAATTTATATCAAGCGGGATCGGTTTGAAGCGGGAAGGCGGTTTCGTCCGTGGCTGTACACGGTTGCAACGAATCAGGCCATTGATGCACAACGACGGAATCGACGGCATCGCATGGTAAGCCTTGATCAACGGGTGGGTAATGATGAAGAGGGAGATTTAATGTCAGTTGTGTCGTCGGCAGGTCCGACGGCGGTTGAAAATCTTGAAGATGAAGAAGCGAGAGAATGGGTGCGTGGGGCCGTAGACGACTTGCCAGATACACTGCGAGCGGCGTTGATTTTAGTGTATCACCAAGGATTGAAATATCGTGAAGCTGCTGACGTTCTCGGAATACCTGTTGGAACCGTTAAGAGCAGGCTTCACGCAGCGTTATTAAAACTTAATCGTGCATGGACAAGCACTGATCAGTCGGAGTTAAAGGCATGATGGAACAATTTGCCAGGCATCAACGAGTCAAGCACGACAAAAGTCGAAGTTGCTTGTCGCCAAAGGAGGGAAGGGTGACATGCGTCAAGATTTAATCGGCTATTTGCTGGATAGCGTGAATGAGGATGAACGGGCGGAGATTGAATCGGCGCGTCAAAGTCCTGAAACAGCGAGCAAAGTTGAGCACGATCTTGCAATCCTTGAACGTGCGTTGCAGCCACTGGAACGCGACCGAGGCGTTCTCTCGCCACCATCTGGTTTGGCGGAAAGAACAATTGCTGCAGTAAAGCAGGCCGCTGCCGATAAGAGACCAACCCTTTCGGAACCAGCAGAATCTGATTCCATCATTCGACCACGAGTTTGGCTTGATCGCGTGATCCTCACAGCAGCCTCTCTTGCGGCAATCATTCTTTTGGCTCCTCTCTTGCTTGAAACAATGGAAGATGCCAGGGCTACCAGGGCCCAACAGAATCTACAAAAGGTAGCAACGGCTCTTCAGGGATATGCCGATGTGCACAGCATGTACCCGACGCCGCCTAGTGAAGGGCCACTGTCACGCGCAGGGCTATACGCTCCGACGCTCGTATCAGAGCATAGGATTCGACCGGACGACGGCTTGCTTGTGTACCCAGGATCATCACTCAACCGGGATGGAGATTTTCAAGTGCCTTCAAAGGAAGAACTTGAGGCAGCTATTGGCACTGAGAGATTTGAAAGGTTAATCGATATTATGGGAGGTGATTACGGCTATACACTTGGCTATCGTGATGAAGCTGGTCGTTTGAAGCCGAATCGCAACCAGCAACGAAGCCACCATCCGATCATGGCAGACGCCCCTGACGCGAGCGGGAAGCAAAGTAGCAACCACCCCGACGGAGCACATCATATTGTGTACGAGGATGGTCATGTCGAGCGCATCTGGGTTACAAGTTCGACTCTTGATAAGTTACATAAAGATGATCATCTGTATCTCAATAACGATGGGGAAATTGCTGCTGGAAAAAATTCAGAAGATGCAGTTATCGGTGATTCCCATCACCAGCCGTAGTGAAGGCTGAGTCTCGAGAGTACTCGTCACTGAAGAGAGTTGGTGTCCTCAGTCGGCATGTGGCAGAACGATCGAGCAGGATATTTATTTACGAACGAGATTTCGGGCGGCAGCGACAACGGCTTGAGTAGTTATGCCAAAGTGCTCGAACAACTTCTTGGCCGGACCAGAAGCACCGAATCCATTCATACCGATGAATGTGCCTTTCTGACCGAGCCACCGTTCCCAGCCAAATCCTGAGGCAGCTTCACATGCTACTCTCGCTGGAATACTCGCTGGAAGAACGTGCTCACGGTACTCATCATCTTGTTCGGCAAAGAGCTCCCAGCACGGAAGGCTTACGACTCGAGTTCGAATACCCTCGGAGTCAAGAACGTCAGCTGCATCAAGACAAAGTGGTATCTCGCTACCGGTTCCGATGAGAATGCATTCCGCCTCGCCTCCTGTAGCTTCTTTTAATATATACCCCCCCTTGGCAACGCCGTGCGCTGGCCCAAGTTTGGTTCGGTCGAGTGTTGGGAGATTTTGTCGTGAAAGTACCATGACGGCTGGCTGTTTCGGGTTCAGTAATGAGCTCCGATACGCCTCTGCAACTTCGTTGGCATCGGCCGGCCGAAAAACATTCAACCCAGGGACAGCTCGGGCACTTGCAAGATGTTCAATAGGCTGATGAGTGGGACCATCCTCACCAAGACCAATTGAATCATGCGTAAGAACATAGATGACACCAAGCTCCCCTAAAGCAGAAAGTCGAAGAGCTGGTTTGAGGTAGTCAAAGAATACAAAAAAGGTTGCGGCATAAGGCCGCAGGCCGCACAAAGCCATGCCGTTACAAGCAGCAGCCATGGCGTGCTCACGGATACCAAAGTGGAAGTTGCGCCCGCGGAGGTTCTCAGGCCCAAAGTCACCTGCATCAGGGATGAGAGTCATCGTCGATGGTGCAAGGTCAGCTGAGCCACCTAAGAACCATGGGATAGTGGTGCTAAGACCTTGGAGAACTTTTCCTGACGAGACTCGACTAGCCAGTCCCTTTGCGTCAGTCGAAAATTCTGGAATTGCATCTGCCCAGCCCTCTGGCAACTCTCCAGCGAGCATACAGTCCAGTTCCTTCGCGGCGGTTGGTTCGGAAGAGGCTAATTTTTGATGAGCTGTCTGCCATGAAGCATTTGCGTGTTGACCGCGTGTACCTATCGAGCCCTGGAAATGTTCCGCAACTCCATTTGGAACATGGAATGCCTCTTGTGTGGGCCAATCATAAGCTTCTTTCGCCCCAGCGATCTCATCTGGTCCAAGCGGAGCGCCGTGAGATGAATGAGAACCAGCTTTTGTTGGTGCGCCAAAGCCAATTACGCTTTTGACTACGATCAAAGTCGGTTTCTCAGTTTCACGTTTAAACGCTTGAAGAGCACGACTCAGGGAGGATGCATCGTTTGCATCATCAACATATTCAATTCGCCATCCAAATCCTTCGAATCGACGCCCAACGTCCTCACTAAACGCAAGGTCGGTTTCACCCTCGATTGTTATTTTGTTGTCATCGTAAATCCAGCAGAGGTTTGCCAGTTGAAGATGGCCAGCGAGTGACGCAGACTCACTTGCAACCCCCTCCATCAAATCACCATCACTACACAGTACATATGTATCAAAATCAAACAGTGTCGCATCAGGACGGTTGTATTGTGCGCCCAGCCATCGAGAGGAAATAGCCATGCCAACTGAGTTTGCACATCCTTGACCAAGCGGTCCCGTTGTTGTTTCGACGCCCACAGCCAAGTGGTGTTCTGGATGTCCGGCACAAACACTATCGAGTTGACGAAATGCCCGAATGTCATCAAGGCTGACCGCTGGAATTTTGTTAGCGTCGGTGTTTGGTCTGCCCTGTCTTATACCCGCGAGATGGATCAGGCTATACAGCAACATTGAGGCATGGCCACACGAAAGGACAAAACGGTCACGATTCGGCCAACTCGGATCATGGGGGTCGTACTGCAGAAAGTCTTTCCAAACGGTGTAGGCAACTGGGGCAAGCGCCATTGGGGTGCCAGGGTGCCCGCTTTTTGCAGCCTCGACAGCATCCATCGACAACGTTCGGATTGTGTCAATTGCAAGTTGATCTATGTCGGTGAGTGTTGTTGTATCTGAGCTAGGCATGAATTGGCTTTCAGGCTTGGAGTGGTGTGTTTCGGTATCACAATCAGGCTTGTAATAAATTCTTAGCGTATGCTGGAATGCGAACTACTATAAGCGATAATGCTCATGGTGACGACAGATACCGCTTATACGCGGCATCAAGTTCTTCCGGGCTTCTCTCGCAGAGTTTCCATAGCGTTTCCTGTTCAGCCGTTCCGCGGTACAGCTGAACGAGGTATTCGATAAACGCGTTTCGGTAACGGCCGCGTTCACCATTCATAAAGAAGTCTGCGAGACCAGATAGTTGGCTATATATTTTAGGTAATTCAGGTTCCTTCTGTAACGCACTTCTCCCAAGTTTTGACAGTTGGCGTAACGGAATAAAGTAATTGTCGTCGAGAAGTCTTTCCCGTGCCGCAGGAACGCGGCCATTGCGGCGCCCACCAGCCGTGAAACCAAAATCAGTCTCCTCAAGGCTCTCCATGTAGCAGGCAGCAGCCTCCAGCGCCCACATGCCGTGCTTGCTCCCAGCTAAGGGGCTTGTTGGCCAAGATTCTGCGAAGAGCTGATGGGTGGCTTCGTGTTCTACAGTTTGGATGTCTGAGTCTTGATTGGAAAAGAACCATGCTGTTTGTGTGGGTGTCCAGTACATGCCAAGGGTTCTCCCAATGTTCGGCTCCAAAGGCTGCAAACTGTCGATGTACTCCTCACGATTCGCAAGCAAGACCACCTTGAATAAACTTGTTGGGCGAGGCCTTGCTTGTCCAATGATTCTGCGACTTAACTCGACTGGAGTGAGTACAAAACCCGGAAAAACTTGCCGCCAGATGAAACGAGTCAGTTCGAGCTGTTTTGCTAGAGCGGCTGTATGAAGAAGCCCAGCGGTCGACTGAATGTGCCAGTGGTCTGAATGAAACAGTTGCAGTGTTGTATCGAAAGGCTGTGTCCTCGACCTGCCGGGAAGGAGCAAGAAATCCTGAGGCGATGTTTGGATAGTTTTTTTCCCATTCCTCAGCCAACCTTCTTCAGGAGAGTACTCTTTTTTTTGCGTAAGTTGACGAGCAACATTTGGCCAGACCCATTGGTCGCCATGCCGGACATATCCAAGAGCACGACGGCTCATTGCATGGTCAGGGTTTTCACGAAGAACACGAACAAGAAGCCGCATGGAGTCATTGGTTGATTGCATGCCATCGCGAGGGTGAATTCTTCTCTGCTTTTGAATTTCATTTTTGGCTCTGTCAAAAAAATAGAGAGCGCGTTTTTGTCGAAGGTGTACAAAGTCGGTCCACGCATGCTCACTTGCCTTCCCAAGCCAAGCAGGCCTCTGAAGTTTTTTGTCGATTCTCGCAACAATTTGAGACTGGATCGGCCCCAGTTCATCTGGCAAAGGCCATTTTTCAATGTAGGCCGCCAGTCGCTCGTCGCCACAAGCCCGAGCGGCGCGAACTATCTCCAAGCAGCAATCATTCCACCCCACGCCGATCGGAGTTCTATTCTCCCCGCTATCGGCATGCAGCCTTTGGAGACAATCAAATCCAGTGCTTACAAGACAAAAAAGGAAAAGAATAGGGGGCCATGCAACCTTCATTGCGATGGCGTTATTCCTCTTTGTCGAAAGCAGAATCAAACTGCACATTACTGGGAGCAAAGTCAATATTTTGAACAAATTCGCATGCCTCGGTTGCGCCATGCTCACGATCCATTCCACAATCTTCCCATTCAACAGACAACGGACCGCTGTAGCCAATCTCATTTAAAGCCCGGATAATCTCTTCAAAGTCGACACCACCCCGTCCAGGAGACCGAAAGTCCCATCCACGTCGAGGATCACCAAAATTGAGGTGGCTAGCAAGAATTCCTCCCTTGCCGTTCAGGAGAACGACGGCATCTTTGATATGAACATGATAGATACGATCCGGGAATGTACGAATGAATTCCACTGGATCAACGCCTTGCCAGTGAAGGTGACTTGGGTCAAAGTTGAAACCAAACTCCTCTCGGTGATCGACTGCTTCAAGTGCTCGTTCAGCAGTAATGATATCAAAAGCTAT
The DNA here is from genome assembly GCA_029246985.1 of Pirellulales bacterium. Classification (GTDB taxonomy): domain Bacteria; phylum Planctomycetota; class Planctomycetia; order Pirellulales; family UBA1268; genus UBA1268. The sequence goes on along the minus strand of JAQWMC010000026.1, from coordinate 28,507 downwards.
CTCAGTTGGATGTACCTCCAGTGCAAAACGTACACCAGATTCAGCAAAAACATCCAAGATAGGGTTCCACCGATCAGCAAAATCTTGAAAGCCGGCTTCAATCATTGATTCAGGAACCGGTGGGAAGGAGTATAGAAGGTGCCAGATGCTTGATCCGGTAAAGCCGTTGACAACAGACACCCCAAGTTTTTTCGCGGCCCTGGCAGTTTGCTTAACCTCCTCAGCAGCCCGTTGTCGTACGCCTTCCGGATCGCCATCACCCCAGATGTATGCGGGTAGAATCGCTTTGTGGCGTTCGTCCACTCGGTCGCAAACGGCCTGCCCAACAAGATGACAGGAAATTGCATGCACCATCAGGTCATGCTGTTCAAGAAGGTCGCGCTTCGTTGCGCAGTAGCTGTCATCAGAGATTGCTTTGTCGACTTCAAAATGATCACCCCAGCACGCTAACTCGAGTCCGTGATACCCAAACTCACGGGCTTTTCGAGCGAGATTTTCCAGCGGCATGTCGGCCCACTGGCCGGTGAATAGTGTGACAGGACGACCCATCGCAGCGAACTCCTTGAAAAGTGTGAAGAGAGACTGATGAAAGAAACATTGAGCAATGTGTTTTTAGAACCTTCTTGGATTCTGGCAGATTTTCTATCAGTTGAAAACCATGCCGCAGAGTGATCGCCAAGAGATCCGCTTTGTGTGCAATAAAACGGCGAGTATCGATACCAGTCGAGACTCGAATAAATCGTTTTCAGCGACGCACAACACTGCGGAGAAGTAGACAGCCCCAAGTTGCAACGAGAATATTTCCTCCCCAGACAGCAATAGGCGGTAAGTCACCAGCTTTTGCCTCGGAAACACCGGCCATGAAAATTGGGTAGTAGACAAGAAGAATCGGTAAGAAACATAAGAAAAAACTTGTTAGAAAATCAGCGTTCTTCATTCGGATTGCCATCGGAGCACCCACAAGAACAAAAGCGAGGCAGCTAAAGCCATTTGCCCACCGTCTCCATGGTTCCATTGCAATGCGATTGAGACGATTATGGTAGTGATTAATGGTTGCCCGTTCGCCAGCGAAGTGTTGCGGTGCTGTAAGTTCAGCATGGCCAGTTAGGAAGGCCTCAGCAAGTCGGCCAGCAATTTGTTGTCTGGCCCGACTAATATTCAGGATTGAATCTTTTCGTGCCGCATTAAATTCGTTCATCGCTATTTGAGATGGACTTTTAGATAAGGGATTGTTCTTACCAATTGACTCCAGAGGAATAACTCGTTCGATAGTATCTGGGAAGGCAACCTCAACGTCACCAACCCGGACGATTCCATTCGTACAAACAGCAGTAATGCTTGCATTTTTGGCATCGGTCTTGAGCACGGCCTCCATCGCGGAGAGTGTCACGGAGGGGCTCGAGTTGTTCGGCTGGAATGACATTGTTGGCCGAATGAGGCGACGTCCTTGAACGCCTTTTACATTAATTGCCAGTTTGTCGGTACTGTAGGAACGTTGCTGTTGTAATCGGCTGTAGATGATTTCTTCTAGACTTTGAACAACAACGCCGCGGACACCCTCACGCCCCCATGAGACGGCGATGTCATTAAGCCAAACGCAACTCAAGCTGATCAAAATGGCCAAGAAGGCGACTGGCCAGATGAGAGCCATTGGGGTGATGCCGGCAGCCTTGAGAGCGATGATTTCATTGGAGCTTGAAAAACGTCCAAAAACACTTGCAACTGCAAACAGTATCGTTCCAGGAACAGCGAACCGCATAGCATCAGGCAAGACATATGGAATGAGTGCGAGTATTTGCAGCAGTCCTAGTCCCTGTTGCTGTGCTTCTTTGGTGAGCCCAATGACGAGCATAAAAAGGGTGAGTGCCGTAAGTGCAACAAGAAAAACTTGAAGCATTTCTGAGAGCACGTAACGAGTGATTATTTTCATTGGCCGCATTCCTTCGCTGGCCTGAAGGATCGTCAGAGAGAGCTGGTCAGTAGCCCTATGACGATCCCTTGGGATCAGTGTCTGTCAGCATAGACGATTGTATGGTGTCAGAAAACGTCTGAAGCCCCGCGAATATCGCCTGAGTTGCCGTTGAGAAATCACGTGACTGAACGGCGCTTCGGGCTTTTTCAGTTGATTCGGCAAGTTTCTGTGATGCCTTCGTCAGATTGTTCTCTCCAAGTTCTTTTTTTGCGTGGTCGAGAGACCGAATCATGCGATTAAATAATTTTTCAGAGGGGGTGCTGTCATAACGCCGGTAAGGCGCTCTCCCAAGAAGTGTTCCTCTGCCTGGTGAAATTACCTTGATTTTTTTTCTCGGTTTGAGGAGAGCAAAACTAAAGAATGAACCAAAAACTGAACCAAGCGTCAGTCCCATTGTGATAATGCTGCCTGCAAGCAACATGCGACGAAAAAACTCATCATTTCCGATCGCTGATTTGTATGCAGAATAGGACACCAAGCAAAGAAAGAAACTTACAGCGGCTACTCCAAGAAAAATCCAAGGGCGACGGTGACTTGCAAGGCTCCCTCCGTCATCTGCTAGTGGCCATGGCGCTTCGCGTCGTGAATAATGCGTCACTTCTTCAGGGCCAGCTTTAATGATAATTACGGTGGTGTTGTCGGGCGCACCTCGCACAAGAGCAAGTCCGACAACGGCAGCTGTAGCATCTTCTAAAGACAGTTCCGAAGCAAAGACTGCAATCTCTTCATCACTCAATGTTCCGGAGAGACCATCGCTACATAAGACAAAAAGATCATTTTGCTCGACGGGAAATGGGCCTTCAAGGTCAATGTCAAGATCGCTGTGAGGGCCCATTGAGCGAGTGATAATATTTTTTGGAACACTCGGAAGATTGGCTCCTTGCGTAGAGTCGTTTTGTCCACTTGCTGCAGCAACATCCCAGGCGAGTGAATTGTCGCGTGAAAGTTGCTCGATGGAATGTCCGCGAACCCTGTAAATTCGACTGTCACCAACGTGGCCGACAACGGCTCCTTGAGGAAGTATTACAAGTGCTGAACAGGTTGTACCCATTCCCTTGTAGTTGGGGTCGCTTTCGCCTTTCGAGTGGATTTCTTTATTGGCTTGACAAAGGCTTTGTGAGAGAGCAAGTGGTGGTGAATACTCTGGCTTGAGTTCGCTGTAAATTTCAGGAATGCGTGCGACCGCGATGCGGCTCGCTTCTTCACCACCCGCATGAGCGCCCATTCCGTCAGCAACAATAAAGAGCCATCCGTGCTTTCGGAAAATGTTTGACGACTCGGCTGGTATGACTACGGCAGAGTCCTGATTGTTGGATCGTCTGCGGCCTACATGAGAACGCACGTGGTGTTGAAGAGTGTTGCCCTGTCCCACTGAATTGCCTCGCGAGATCATTCACGATGAACGGTGTGCCCTACGCTGCCTTCGTAGCAACGTAGTCAAAGTAAGAAATGTAGCAGGATTGGGGGGAAATTTCTTAATCCAAATCATTCTTTTTGGTGACACACAACGTCAATCTGGTCTGGTTTAATCAAATAAATCGCCCTAGCCTTAGGGCTATGATGATCAAACATCGCGAAAATTCGTTACCTGCTAAGGCACGATCCAAGTTGTGTTCAGGTCGTTCCCTAAGGAGAGCACCTTCATTAGGCATGATGTTCTGTGTGGTGGCACTTCTTTTGATGTCCATTGGCTGTGTCCAGCGGCGAATGACGGTCAGAAGTAATCCCCCAGGTGCGCTGGTTTATGTTGATGATTACCAGATTGGCACAACGCCGGTGTCTACAGACTTTGTCTATTACGGCACAAGGAAAATCCGACTCATTAAAGATGGGTACGATACCCTCACCGTTCAACAGCCATTTCCAGTTCCTTGGTACGAGATTTTCCCTCTTGATTTTGTGACGGAGAATCTTTGGCCCTGGGAAATTCGGGATGAGCGTGTTGTCGACCTCGCAATGATACCTGCCGGAACTGTTCCTGCAGAGACAGTTGTAAGCCGAGCGGAGTTAGCAAGACGGTCTGCCGGAAGCGGGCCGCCGGTTCCGGTGGCTCCCGTTGCTGTACCACCTCCATCATTCTCGCCAAGTACAACTCCTGCTTCACCAAACGTGTTGCCACAGGCTCCAGTTGAGCCACTTCCGTCACCAACAGCAGGTCCAGTGTTTCCGCTACCGCAATAAATACGGGTGGGTAATTGAAGTTATGTGGCATAATGAGGCCATGTCTCCATTACCTAGAAAAGATGTTTTTTGCTCCCGTCAGCAACTCGAGGCAAAAAAACTTCACCGCTTGAATGCCATGTTCGCAGAAGTACTTCCTGCGAATTGTTTCTATCGCGAGAAGTTCTCCGGCTGTACAACACCGGTTCAATCGTTCGAGCAATTTGCCAATTTTCCGTGCACGATAAAGTCCGAACTTGTTGGGAGCGAGGATACAGTTTCTGCTCGAAACAGAACGTGGAGTGACCAAAAGTATGTTCGGTTTCACCAGACAAGTGGCACCAGTGGCCATCCGCTTCAGGTCTGGGACACACAAGATGATTGGAATTGGTGGATGACATGCTGGAAGTCAATTTACTCACGGGCAGAACTCCAGCCCGGTGAACCAGTCTTTGTCGCGGCTTCCTTCGGTCCATACATCGGCTTTTGGAGTGCTTTCGAAGGTGCAGTGGCAAGTGGCGGGCGGGCGATTTCTTCAGGAGGGTTGTCGAGTGTTGCTCGCTTGGAACTCCTTAGAAAAACAGAGTCAAAAGTCCTGGTCGCGACTCCAACGTACGCATTGCATTTGGCCGAAGTGGCCAGGGAGCAAGGATACGAAACGTCTACGTCGGCAATTCGTTGTGTTCTTGTTGCTGGGGAACCTGGTGGCTCTCTGGAAGCAGTCCGGCAACGGATTAGCTCAGCCTGGGGTGCTGATGTTCTTGATCATGCTGGCGCGACGGAGATTGGCCCATGGGGCGCTGGGTGGCTTGAACACTCGGGGCTTGAGGTGTTAGAGGACTGGTTCCATCCAGAATTCCTCGACATCTCAACAGGTCGACCTGCGAGAGAGGGTGAGTCAGCCGAGCTGGTGCTGACAACACTCGGTCGTAATGGTTGCCCTGTGATTCGTTATCGAACAGGTGATGTTGTTCATCCCGTATGGCCAACAGAACAAGAGGTCGAAGCGGGTCGGTCGCCGAGGGTTTGGCTCAAAGGCGGAATTCTCGGTCGATCGGATGACATGCTGGTAGTCAGAGGTGTGAACGTTTTTCCATCTGCAGTTGAGAATATTATTCGAGGATTTCCAGAAGTTCTTGAGTACAGACTCATAGTCAATCGTGCGGAAAATCTGGATGTATTAAGCATCGAGATAGAGGATCGCCTCTCTGCACCTGATCGGGTTGCTCAGGAGTTACATGTTCGGCTTGGTCTTCGAGTAGACGTCACAAATGTTTCTGTTGGTACGTTGCCTCGATTTGAAGGCAAGGCTCGAAGAGTAATTGATAACCGAAAAAAGTTTTAACCAGTCACTTGAAAGGGAACTTTGATTGAGTGATTACCGACCTTCAGCCATCCGTCGTCGTAACGATGGTGGTATTGAAATTGATTGGAGTGACGGCATGAAATCGGAGTATTCGCCACAATTCCTCCGTGATGCCTGTCCCTGCGCTACTTGTCGAGAAAAGAGAACAGCTCCGACAGATACGAACCCGCTTCAAGTGCTTCAGCCTGCAGATGTTGTTGAAATGGCAGTCAATGCCATGGAGCCTGTTGGGCAGTATGCGTACAAAGTTTTTTTTTCAGACGGTCACGACAGTGGTATCTATACCCTGGAGTATCTGCATGAATTGGGATGATTACCCGTTCACGATTCCAACAACGGTGGCGTTGACCACGGCGGCGATCCGAATTGCATCGTGACAAGCCTCTTCACTCAGGTTGAGTTGAAGGAGGCTTGATTCGTGGCTTTGAAGGCACATTTCGCATCCTGCCAGTGCGGCGCATCCGAGGCTCATGAGTTCAAAGTCAGCTTTTGTGGTCTTTGGCTGATTCATGCGATTCATCCGAAGACGTGCTGGTCTCGCTGAATAGCTCTCCTTACCGATCATATGCCGAAAGCGGTAGTACACCGTATTCATCGCCATTATTCCTCCAGCAGCTCTGGCATCACTGATGATTGGTTCACTGCCATCCCCCAATGCGTCCTTGAGGTCTGTTTGTAAAGCCGAGACAAATTCATCTGACCGGACAAAAAACCCACAGGCAAGCGCTATTCCAAGGGCCTGCGATGGTTCAAGGTGTTCTCCCGTCAAAACGCTCGAGAGATTAAGCCGTATATCTTTCAGTTCATCCGGCAGCGTTTCACGAAGTTTGTCGAGGGCAGGAGTTGGGATCGACATGGTGATTTTTCTCCTTAGGGAGGCAAATGAAGTGTGCTTTCCCGTGAATTGTAGCCATTTATTGAACGAATAGGGGTTTGGATGCTAGAGTCGACGAAATTTTTTTTTTACCTCGATAAAGACCTTGCCACATGCCCCGCCGCGATGACCTTCGCACTATTTTGTTGATCGGCTCTGGACCAATTGTTATTGGTCAAGCCTGTGAATTCGACTATTCAGGCACACAAGCCTGTAAGTCTCTGAGAGATGACGGGTACCGAGTTGTGCTGGTCAATTCCAATCCAGCGACCATCATGACTGACCCGGAGACTGCAGATCGAACATATATCGAACCGCTTACATGGCAAGTATTGGAAAAGGTCATTGCTGAAGAAAAACCAGATGCTGTCCTTCCGACATTAGGAGGTCAGACAGCACTGAACTTGGCCATGGAGCTTGAACACCACGGCGTTCTTAAGAAGTATGGCGTCGAGATGATTGGCGCGCGGGCTGAAGCAATTCAACGGGGAGAAGACCGAGAGCAGTTCAAATCGACGATGGAAAAAATCGGTTTGGATACCTGTCGCGGACGGCTTGTGAAGTCTCTGCCAGAGGCGCGTGAAATACTTTCCGAAATAGGTTTGCCAGCAGTCATACGGCCGAGCTTTACGCTGGGTGGTTCTGGTTCAGGTGTTGCATTCAACCGGGAAGAGTTTGACCAGAAGGTACAGCGTGGTCTTGATCTTTCGCCAGTAAGTGAGGTCCTCGTTGAGGAGTCAATACTTGGCTGGAAAGAATACGAGATGGAGGTCATGCGAGATGCTGATGATAACGCAGTTGTCATTTGCTCTATCGAGAATTTTGACCCTTGTGGTGTTCACACAGGTGATTCAGTTACGGTCGCCCCGGCGATGACTCTTACTGATCGTCAATATCAACTCATGCGAGATGCGAGTTTTGCAGTCATTCGTGCAATAGGTGTTGAGACGGGAGGCTCGAATATCCAATTTGCGGTTGATCCTGTTACGGGTCGGATGATTGTTATCGAGATGAATCCTCGAGTGAGTCGGTCATCAGCACTTGCGAGCAAGGCGACCGGTTTTCCGATCGCAAAAATAGCAGCCAAACTTGCCGTAGGGTGGCGGCTCCACGAGTTGGCGAACGATATTACACGGAAGACGAAGGCCTGCTTTGAACCCTCAATTGACTATGTCGTGGTAAAAGTCCCTCGTTTTGCATTCGAGAAATTCCCTGAGGCCGATAGCAGGCTCTCCACTCAAATGAAGAGTGTTGGCGAAACGATGGCAATAGGTCGGACTTTTAAGGAAGCATTCCAAAAAGCACTTCGAGGGCTTGAAGTAGGATCGTTTGGATTTGGTTGCGATGGAAGAGACCTTTGGGGCACGCCAACACAGCCATCAATCGATGATATTCGTGCAAGAGTTGCCCGGCCTGATCCGGACAGAGTTTGGTTCTTGCGGTATGCAATATTAGCTGGTTTGGATATTGACGAACTACACGCACTGACGGGTATTGATCGATGGTTCCTGGATCAGTTGTTACAGATTGTTGAGTTAGAGCAACGCGTGCGAGATGCCGGGAGTCTGAAGAGCATTGATGACACAACGCTTCGCCAGGCAAAGCAGGCAGGATTTTCAGATCGGCAGTTAGCGACCCTCTTGGGAGAGGTGGAACTCGATGTCCGAGAGAACAGGAAATCTCGAGGAATTGTCGCCACGTTTAAGGCAGTTGATACCTGTGCCGCAGAGTTTGAGGCTGAAACCCCTTACTACTATTCAACGTGGGAGGATGAAGACGAGACCCCGCCAAAAGCAGATGGCGTAAAACGGGTCATGATACTCGGAGGTGGGCCTAACAGAATTGGGCAGGGGATCGAATTCGATTATTGCTGCTGCCATGCAAGTTTTGCACTGCGAGAATTAGGGATTGAGAGCGTAATGGTGAACTCGAACCCTGAGACAGTCAGCACCGATTACGACACCAGTGACCTGCTGTTTTTTGAGCCTTTGACAAGTGAAGATGTACTGAACATTGCGGATCGAATTAATCCTGATGGAGTGATTGTTCAGCTTGGTGGACAGACCCCACTTAATCTGGCGAGAGCACTTGCTGCCGCAGGTCTACCAATCATCGGGACAAGTGTTGACACGATTGAAGAAGCAGAGGATCGTGAAAAGTTTCGTGAGCTTCTGGATCGACTGAATCTGAAGCAGCCTGCAAGTGGAATTGCTCGTACTCTTGAGCAGGCCCGGAAGGAGGTTTCCAGGATTGGTTTTCCTTCGTTGGTTCGCCCGAGCTTTGTACTCGGCGGTCGTGCGATGGAAATTTGTTATGACCAATCTCAGTTTGAAAGATTTGTGGCAGAAGCATTTATAGTTGCTCAAGGGCAACCAGTGTTAATAGATCGTTTTCTTGAGGATGCGACAGAAGTTGACGTCGATTGCATCTGTGATGGCACGGATGTGATAGTAGCCGGAGTGATGGAGCACATAGAGGAAGCTGGTGTGCACTCGGGTGACTCGGCGTGCTGTATACCGCCGCACAATCTGAGCAAGCAGACCGTTTCGGAAATCAAGCAGGCTGCTGTGAACTTAGCTAAGAGCCTCGGGGTTGTTGGCCTTATGAATGTTCAGTTCGCGGTAAAACGTGAGGGCAGTGAGTACGCCTTATACGTCATTGAGGTGAATCCACGGGCGAGCCGAACAGTCCCGTTTGTCTCAAAAGCAACAGGTGTGCCGATTGCAAAGATCGCTGTAAAAGTCATGGTTGGGGAAACGCTTCCTGAACAAGGAGTCATCACTGATCCTGTTCCTTCACATGTTAGCGTGAAGGAAAGTGTATTTCCTTTCGTCAAGTTCGCCGGCGTTGATATTGCGCTTGGGCCGGAGATGAGAAGTACTGGTGAGGTAATGGGAGTAAGCGATAAATTCAGCCTCGCCTTTGCAAAGGGCCAGCTTGCGGCAGGGACAGTTTTGCCAGAAACAGGAAAGATTTTCCTGAGCGTTGCAAGTCAGTCGGAAAAAAAATTAATGGTGGACCTGGCTCAACGGCTCGTGAAGTTGGGCTTTGAATTGATTGGTACTTCCGGCACCGCTGAAGCACTATCGCAAGCTGGAATTGAAGTTGAGACAGTTAAGAAATTACAGGAGGGACACCCAAACCTCATAGATCATCTGATCGATGGTCGCGTTCAACTGATATTCAATACGCCTCGTGGTAAGGGTGCCCGCACTGATGAAGGGAGAATCCGGGCGGCAAGTGTGCTCTACGGGGTTCCTTGCATAACGACACTTGCGGCCGCTGAAGCGTGCGTGCGGGCGATGGAAGCCCAGAGAAGTGAGCCAATGAAGGTGCAGGCAATGCAGGATAGGTTCATGGCAGGGGCAGCATCGATTGATCGATGACCGTTAACGAGAGTTCTGGCAGACGTAATGGAATCTCTTTTCCCTGAAGTACCCCCAGCTCCACGACCATTGCTTCCAAGTGAGCCGGATGTGCCGCCAAGCCTGACAGCAAGAACACTTGATGGCCTCGAGTGGTTGCTAGCGAGAGAGTTGTCAGAACTTGGCGCTACAAATTTAAGAATTGGGCGTCGAACAATCGAATTCACTGGAACAACAGAGACGCTGTATAGAGCAGTGCTGGAGTCTCGGGTAGCTATTCGGATCCTCGAGCCACTTGGTCGATTCGCAGTGAGTTCACCAGAATCACTTTATAAATCAATATCAAGCGTAGATTGGGCAAAGCATCTTCGTCCGACTCAAACATTGAGAGTCGATGCACGAGTTCATGATTCATTCATAGATCATTCACTCTACGCCTCCCAAGTTGTTAAAGACGCGGTGGTAGATGGCGTGCGAGCGGCGCACGGCCGCCGGCCTAATGTACAGTTGCATGGGGCAAGCCTTCGGCTGTCACTTCATCTTTCCGGAGAAACAGCAACTCTGTTTCGTGATGCAGCGGGTCAGTCTTTGCACCAGCGTGGTTGGAGGAAAGGGAAGGTCGAGGCTCCTCTGTCAGAGGTTCTGGCTGCCGGTATTCTTGGGATTTCAGGCTGGCAACCGGGCGAACCACTGATGGACCCACTGTGTGGTTCCGGAACGTTCATTATTGAGGCGGCAACCCAAGCGGCTGGTCTTGCACCGGGTCTGTTACGAGCAAGGAATCGGAAGCAGGGTTTTTTTCGTTTTCATGATTTTGATCGAGAGCTTGCCAAAAAAATTCTTTTCGATCTTGAGAATAGAGCCAAGGCGCCTTTGGGTACGTTTCATGCAAGTGATCTTGATCCTGCTGTAGTTCAGATTGCAGAACAATCGGCTCAATTGGCTGGAGTAGCAGGTGCCATCAAATTTTCATGCAATCATTTTGAAGCGGTGAGTCCAGAAGGTGGGCCCGGTTTGGTGCTCACCAATCCGCCGTATGGTGAGCGACTTGCGCAGCCAAGAGCAGGGGCAGTATTCCGAAGGATCGGTGACTGGTTGAAAAATGCGTGTCCAGGCTGGCGAGCTGGAGTGCTCGCACCAGTTGAGCTTGCCAAATCAATTGGGCTGAAACCATATCGCCGTGTCGTTCTTTTGAATGGTCCAATTGAGTGTCGGTTGATAGAGCTAGTTGTTCACGGAGAGAAAGTCTCAGGCACGTTTGTTGGAAATCAAACGTCGATAGAATCGAATGCAGAGCATTCCACTTCAACGAAAACAATGTCACGCAGCGTAAGTGACCAGATAGGCGATTTTCGGCGACGGCTTGCAAAGCGATCTCGTCATCTTGGGCGATGGGCAAGGAAGCAAGGGATTGAGGCATATCGTCTCTACGATCGGGATATTCCAGAAATCCCTCTAGTTATTGACAGGTATGGTGATTGGCTGCATGCGGCCGAATATGAGCGTCCTCATGAGCGGACAGCTATTGAGCATGACGTGTGGCTCGATCGACTTATTGAGGCTGCAGCTGATCAGCTCGGCCTTGCCTCGGACAGTGTGTTCTTCAAGGTGCGTCGCCGACAGCGAACTGGGGGGCAGTACGAAAAAGTAGATGACCGCTCTGTTACTTTTCCAGTCAGCGAACACGGTTTGAAGTTTGAGGTCAATCTTTCTGATTATCTTGATACGGGACTTTTTCTCGATCATCGCCAAACTCGTGCGATGGTTCGTGGTGATGCGGCAGGTCGGTCTTTCCTGAATTTATTTGGTTATACAGGCAGTTTTTCTGTGGCTGCCGCTGCTGGTGGAGCAGAAGCAACCACAACTGTCGATCTTTCAAATACCTATCTCGAATGGGCGAGGAGGAATCTCATGGAAAATGGGTTTTTAGATAGGCGGCAACATACCCTTCTTCGAGATGACGCTCGTGAATTCCTCAAGCACCGTGGTCGTCGAGGCGAGCGTCCATTTGATCTTGTAGTAGTTGATCCACCAACATTTTCACGTTCGACGAGACAGCTACAGGACTGGGATGTGCAGCGAGACTATGCCGGTTTGCTCCAAGCAGTTGCCGAGAATCTTAGTACAGGTGGTATTATCTATTTTTCAACAAATTACCGGCGGTTCAAATTTGATGAAAAGCTCCTCGCTCATACGTACGATATATATGAGATTAGCCGGAAGACAGTACCAGAGGATTTCCGGAATACTCGGATACATCGTTCATGGAAGTTTGTGAAAAAGACCTGAAAAAGTTTCTTGGTAACTACATGAAGAAGGTGAAATCATGAGACGTATTTGGTTTTATCCGCAAAAGCCAGCATCGTTTCGGCTGATATGGAGCATCGTAGTTTGTCTGACGATTGGACTAAATTCTTTCGGCTGTCAAAAAATAGAATCCAATCGAGTGTGTCTTGTTTCGAGCTTGCCGCGTACAGGTGTGTCTAGGCAGGTCAGTGATGAGGTTGTTCGAGGTATTCGGCTCGCAATTGATGAGGTGAAAGAAAAAGCCGGGCGGTTTACTTTGGAATATCGTGATCTTGATAATAGTGCAGCAGCGTCTGGCCGGTGGACAAGTGAAGGGGAGGCAGCCAACGCTCGTATGGCGGTTCAGGATCCGGATGTAATGGCTTACATTGGTACCTTGAACTCAGGAGCAGCCCGAGTCTCCATGCCCATTCTTAACTATGCAGATTTGTTGATGGTATCTCCAGCGAATACCGCCGTTGGGTTGACCAAACCGGGCCTTGGTCTTCCTGGCGAGCCGAACGTTTACCGACCGTCTGGCAGATTAAACTACATCCGAGTTGTGCCTGCCGATGACCTTCAAGGTCCACTTGCCGCAGATTGGGCATTCGAGCGTGGGGTGCGTCGTGTTTTTGTCATTGATGATGCCGGTGTTTATGGGCGAGGTGTAGCATCTTTATTTGCTGATCGGTGTCGTGAGCAAGGCATGACGGTTCTCGACCACGTCTCGATTGATCCCCAAGCAGCGGAGTTCAAATCCTTTGTAGGGTCCGTCATGAGTGCTGATCCAGACCTTATCTACTTTGGTGGTAGTGCTCGAACCAAAGGTGGGCAACTCGCACGTGATCTTGTGTCAGCTGAGAGCGAGGCAATTCTGTTGGTTTCTGATGGATGTCGCACCGAAGCTTTTCTTGAAGCTGCAGGCGCAGCTTCTCTCGAGGGTCGGTGTTTCGCCACATCTGCAGGGCTTTCACCACAGCAAGCAGATTGCGATGAGAAATTATTATTTCTTCGCTATCGGCAGAAATATGGAACATGTCCAAGCAACGGGGCAATTCACGGTTACGAGGCGGCGAGGCTCGTGATTCGAGCTATTGCAGATGTTGGCCAGAAAGATCGTCGAGCCATCGTAGAATCGGCTTTTGCGAGCCAGGTGGACGATGGTGTGCTTGGGCAATGGAGTATTGATGCAAATGGGGATACAACACTTCAGGAGGTGTCTGTAAGTGTTGTTCGGGATGGCAAGTTTGTGCATGAGGAAGTCATGTCGACTGCTGACATAGGCAAAAAGGACGGCAGCAGATAAGACTTAGGACAAAGAATTTTCCAACGGATTACTTTGTCGGGACATATGCGTGGACGTAGCATCCTTTCTTGAGCAATGTGGTATCGGAATCACAAGTGGTGGTTTTCTTGGGCTAATTGCTGTCGGATATACGTTGGTGTACGGAACCGTAGGCCTCATCCACTTTGCCCATGGGGATGTAGTCATGCTCGGTGGCTGCTTGTCACTGGCAATCTTATCATTCCTTGTGCCACTTCCGGTCGATCCGCTGACTGGTTGCCTTGTAGTGGTTTTGGCTGCTACGTGCAGTGGACTGTTTTGTGGCTGCCTGAACGTTTGCATTGATCAGTTTGTCTATCGTCCGCTGCGAAATGCCCCTCCTCTATCCCCCCTCGTTTCAACAATCGGTGTTTCGTTTGTACTCATGAATGTGGGGCTTATTTGGATCGGTCCGACTGATCGTGCATTTCCTGAGATTTTTCTCGAATCTACGCGTTCAGTTGGTGGATTTTCTATTGCGATGGCTGATCTTCTGGTCCTTGTCATCATCGTGCCACCCGTTCTCTGCCTGTACCTTCTTTTTCGTCAAACCCGTTTCGGAAGATCGTTGCGTTCCATTGCTGCAATCACCCGTGCGACAGCTCGTTCGGGGGAAGCAGGGAAACTTGTTATTGCTGCGTTTTTTATAAGCGGATTTCTCGGTGGTGTTGCGAGTGTTGCCGCAGGTGTTCACGCAACGACGATTAACTATCAGATGGGGCATCAGATGGGGTTGTACGCGCTTACTGCAGCAGTGCTTGGAGGTATAGGGAGTGTTCCTGGTGCACTAGTTGGTGGGCTTATAGTTGGATTAATTCGTGCGATTTCGGTAGCCCTTCTCGGCCCTCGTTGGGCTATCGCATCGGTTTTTCTTGTACTGATTATTTTTCTTGCTTTTCGCCCACAAGGAATTTTTGGGAAGTCAAAGACGAGAGGAGGACAGCGATGAACATTCAATGTGCCTCCTTATCTTGTCTCATGAAATGGTCAAAAAAAAATTGGGAAATACCAGTTTTTACAATTCTGGCCCTGGCGCCATGGTTTCATCCGGCATTGGCTGGAGGGCTGGGCGGACAGATAACATCAGTCTTAATAATTTGCATAGCGGCTCTTGGGCTCAACGTTATGGTTGGCTTCACGGGATTACTCCATCTAGGAATTGCATCCTTTTTTGGCTTGGGAGGTCTCTTTCTTGCGATTCTCACTGTCCCGATGAATCCCTTGGAGATAGGTTTTCTCCCAGCGGTTTTTGTCAGTGTTAGTGTGACCGCCGCAATAGGGACGCTGCTCGGCTCGCCAACCTTGCGTCTTCGAGGCGAGTACCTTGCTATTGTTACTCTTGGTTTTGGTGAAGTCGTTCGTGTCTTATTTCTGAATCTAGAAAATGTAACAGGTGGGACACAGGGGCTTGGTCCGATTCCACCCCCAGGATCTGGAATATTTGTTACGGGGATAGATCTCGGTAGAGAGTTCGTTGTTGATTCACGATGGTTCTACTACCTGTCGCTCATTGTACTTTTTGTTGTGGTGCTGCTTGTGCGAGTTCTTGAAAAATCAACGCTTGGCCGGGCCTGGATTGCTGTTCGTGAGGAGCCACTCGCGGCTGCGACAATAGGTATTTCTGCAACGAAAGTTCGGCTTTCGGCCTTCACAATAGCAGCAGGGATAGCCGGACTTGCTGGCTGCCTGTCTGTCGCAAGCATCGGTACGACTGGAGATCCCAATGCGTTTGGTTTTAATCGATCAGTTGCGATTCTTTGTGCAGTCATAATAGGTGGCCTTGGGAGTATTTCAGGAACACTTGTCGGCGTCACAATCTTGTTTGGTTTTGACATAGTTGTTATCCCGTGGGTTGATTCCTGGATGCAGCGTATTCAGGAGCAGGTATTTGATGTAAGTTTTTTTACACTTGGAAGTTGGCGATTAGCTCTTGTAGGCATCGCATTAATCGTTGTGATGCGATTCCGTCCCGTAGGACTCATTCCGTCACGACGTTTCGCCGCTGAGCTTCAGGAGTCACAGCAATGACTCATGGAGAGAATATGAAAGCGAGCGACGGCCCTGTCCTCTCAGCAGACATTCCGCTTCTGAGTATTGATCGGCTTACGGTTCAATCAGGTGGGATACCGCTCATCGATGAATTAGAACTCGATGTGTCGGCAGGCACTAGTGTTGCCATTATAGATTCGGGAAGAGGATCGAAAGCTGCTTTGCTCGATGCTATCTGTGGACTAAGGCCTGCATTTTCCGGTTCCGTCCGATTGGATGGGCGTCGATTGAAACAGGCGTTCTCGGTGAAAACATTCTGGGGTGTACTGTTCACAGGCATTCTTGTTGGTTTGTTATGTGCGGCAGCTGCGGTAGACATCGATCGTTTGTGGCTGGCTGTTGTAAAGCGAGGTCTTGTAGTTGATGAACCATTTACTCCAGCAACTTTTGGGAGACGACTTCGTAGTTATTTTCGCGCGGAACTGGCTGTTGACCGGCTTGCCGGTAATTGGCGAATTGTCACTGCAGACGGGCGTGAAGTTCTTGCAGTACGTCGCGATCTGTCGGAAGCCCAAGAATTACGGAATCAAATGCAAGCAGCAGTGACTGCTCGGCGAACTGGTCCGGGTGTTGTTCCCGACATAACCGATTTAGTGGGTGATGCGAATGAACCGCAACGCGAGCTACTATTGGATGAAACGACTCTTGACCGGTTGGCAGCTGGAAAGCGTCGAATTCGTTTTCGTGGTTGGTCTGCTTTTATTTGTGGTTTGTTTCTTGGGATTGGAATGTCGCTAGCAATCTGGCAGCGAGGGAGACGTTCGCCAGAGGTTGCTGCTCGGGCTGGAGTGGCCCGCACCTTTCGATCTCCAAGAAACTTTCCTGCGATGACGGTGTTTGAAAATATACTTGTTGCAGTAGAGCAGGGCGTTTATCGAAAATCTTCATCATGGTGGCCACATGTTAATAAAGCGAACTGTATTGAGCGGACCGAAGATCTCATTCGGTCTGTGGGACTGATCGATCAATCATTCTCGTTTGCTTCAAATCTGACACGTTACGAGCAACGATGTTTGGAAATTGCGCGCGGCCTGGCCATGGATCCTCGGATTCTTCTCGTTGACGAACCAGCCGACGGTATGAACACTCAGCAGCAGCATGCGATGGCAGACCTCCTGAAGGAAGTCTGTAAGGGAGCATTGACGCTGGTCGTGACCTCAGCAGGAAGTGATCCGTTTGCGCTGATCTGTGATCGTACAGTGCATCTTTCACCAAACTAGATGGGGTCGGGGCCCACTCATGCTGATTCGTGGTCGCATTGTTTTACAAGTTTAAGAATTGCTGTTCCGTGATCAGCCAGTCGCTTTTCGCCAATGCCTTTACATTGCAGGAGCGTTGCCAGTGTGTCTGGCTTTTCACGAGCGATTGAACGTAATGCACGATCATCAAGAATTGTCCAGGCTGGCTTCCCTCGACCGTCGGCTATTTTTCTGCGCCACTGTCTAAGGTGGTCAAAGAGTTGTCGGTCAACTCCATTCCAGTCATCAGACTCTTTTCGAGATCGCACTGCGTTCTTTAATCGTGGCTCAAGAAGTGTGACGTTTCGTTGGCTTCGAAGAATTTCCCAAGATTTTTTGTTCAGCATGACAACCGGTCGGTCGCTTTGGCTTCTCGAAAGATATTCTTGGTCGAGGAGTTGATGGACGAGATTCTCGCACATTCGCTGGTCAAAGCTTTTTAGCAATCCATATGTTGATAAGTGGTAGTGTCCGTTTCGTTGTACTGCTTCTGTTTGTGCGCCACGAAGCACCTCGCAAAGGTGACGGACGCCAAACCGTTCTTCAATTCGGGCGACGCACGAGATGATTTTCTGAGCAACGGTAGTGCTGTCAGCAAGGTTGGTTGTTTCCTCTAGGCAAATATCACAGTTTTTACAATTAGAGAGCTTGTATGATTGACCAAAATGCTCTGATAAAAAAGCATGCCGGCAGCGTGCTGCTTGGGCATACTGCCGCATGCGTTGGAGATGTTGTATCTGCGAGTCGATGAGTTTCTGTGATTCCTCTTCAGTCAGTTCAGCAGATTCCGCCCCCCGTCGAATTAATGCCTCCCAGCTGAAGACATCAGCTGGTGAATAAAGCAGTACACATTCTGCAGCAAGCCCGTCACGTCCGGCCCGTCCTGTTTCTTGCTGGTAGGCTTCGAGGCTTTTTGGAAGTCCGGTGTGTAGGACGAGTCTCACATTTGATCGATCTATGCCCATGCCAAATGCTACAGTCGCGACAACAACATCAAGAGTTTCCTTTGCAAAAGCTTCTTGTGTTTTGTGTCGTGTCTTCGCATCGAGTCCTGCATGGTATGGATGTGCAAGAAGCCCAGCTGCTGTGAGGTGTTTCGCTAGCCTTTCTGTTTCACGTCGTGAAATGCAGTAAATAATCGATGCTTCCTTGGGATGGCGCCCAAGAATTTCGAGTATCTGTGCTGTTCTATCAGTACGCTGGATGACACGGTAGGTGAGGTTTGGTCGGTCGAACGTGCCGACAAGAATTTCTGGGTTTTTGAGGTGCAGTTGTTCGGCAATATCGTTTCTTACTTGAGGTGTTGCAGTAGCGGTGTAGGCATGGAAACTCGTCTGAGGGAAGCGTTCTCTCAACGCTGAAAGTTGACGGTACTCGGGACGGAAGTCATGGCCCCACTGGCTGATGCAATGTGCCTCATCTATGGCAAATCGTTGGATTGATAAGTGCGAAAGTGTTTCAACAAGATTCGAATTAAAAAGCCTTTCGGGAGCTATAAAAAGCAAACGAAGATTCCCACTGCGAAGCTTTCGGTACGTTCTGCTTCGGTCGTTGTGAGAGAGGCCGCTGTGAATTGCTGCCGCCGGGTAGCCAATAGATTCAAGTGAGTCCACTTGGTCCTTCATAAGTGATACCAACGGCGAGACAACAATATCAGTTGTTTGGCTTAGCAAAGGTGGCAGCTGGTAGCAGAGGCTTTTGCCGCCACCCGTTGGGAGTACAACAACAGAGTCCCTGCCATGAATGGCAGCAGAGATTGCTTCAATTTGCAGCGGCCGAAATGTATCGAATCCCCACCAGCGAAGAAGTGTTTGGTGGATTTTTGAATCAGTTGGTTCCTGTCCACCAACTTGATGAGAGGGAGGCATTTGTTCGTTTACCTTCCTTGGCATAGATACCGGACCTCCTTCTAGGAATGAATCTTCTTAGTCAGCAGAATAGCATTTGGCCACAAAAGGAGTTGTCTAAGGAAGGTAGGGCAGGAAGGGGAGCCTCAAGAGGGGCACGAAAGGCGGGGCGTCAGGGAAATCTGTCTTGATTGGTGCACGAGTCGTTGCGAAAGTCCGCATCACCAAATGATTAACTTTTCCCGTTTTTCCTGTTCGCGTTCTGGCTCCTTGCCGTCTTGGCAGTGGTGTCTTGGTTATCTTTTTATCTTGCTCGGGATTCAGTTCCCTGTTGAATCCTCTGCAGATGAAAGAAATTCGGTAGTTGCTGAATCCTCTCCGGGAGTATCTGTTCGCAATTCATTGCCCGTCGCATCGGATGGAATGTTTTTAACCGCAGAAGATGGTCATGCGATATGGGAGAAAACAATCAAGACAGTTGCCACTGACTGGCCTGTTATTAAAACTATTCCACCAGACTTTGATTCAATACCCCCCCGGGCTGGCAGGATTGTGTCAGCATGGGTAGAACTGCCACCGTCAGAAAAAAGGCAGGGTGATCTGGCAGACGGATTGAGTACTTCTTGGCGGCACTGGCCTCAGCAACGGCAGCGAGTGGTTGTTCAAGTGCTTCCTGCTGTCAATGGTGCTTGGGTCGATGCGGTAGTGGAGACACAACCATTAGCATCGAATGATGCCAGCCTTATGCCGGAACGAGTCGTGCTCACTGGCGGTTGGGAGACCAACTTGCAGGGACAGCAATCAGTCGATGCAACTACCGATCTCGCGCAAAGAATGGATCTCGACAGTGAGCCCGTTTATTCTTTGCCAACACCACCAGAAATTATTTCTTCGCAGACTGTTCAAAAACCACCATGGGTAGGGAGCAAGTTTCCACGGCTTTCTCGCACAGGGCACAAGATTTTCGAGGATTACAGGAATTTTTACTCCTGTGAAAATCTCACGTGTGTCACCGCTGCTTTTGGCGCGGGTGCACTGATGGCAAATACCGGCTTTGATACGACTATGCAAAATGCTTGGCAGACAGGAATAACAGGGTCGCAAACCGGAGATTTTTTCTCGGCGACAAAAGACATCGGTGATGGGATTTACTTGTTACCAGCTGCCGGGATAGCCGCAGCGGCAGGTGTTGCACTTGAAGGGATGCCGGTTGGAGATGCCTTGGGAGGGTGGGGGTCGCGAAGCCTCCGAATATTCTTGGTTGGAGGTCCACCCGTCTACGTTCTTCAGTTGGCGACCGGTGCCTCTCGCCCAAGTAATAATGGCTCGGCCAATACAGAATCACCTTCAGGAAGCGACTGGAAGTTTTTTCAAGACAATAATGGAGTAAGTGGCCACTCCTTTATGGGGGCGATTCCATTTCTTGCGGCGGCTGATATGGTCGAGCACCCAATTGCCAAAGGAACGCTTTACGTCTGCTCTACATTTGTTGGCTTTTCACGAATCAATGATGATGCACATTACTCTTCTCAGGCTTTTCTGGGTTGGTACCTCGCCTGGGCGAGTTCATTAGCAGTCAGTCGGACAGAGCATCATTTCGCGGGCTTCCAAGTACGAGTTGTACCAGTTCCAGTCGGTGATCAAGGCGGGCTGGGGCTGGAAGCGAGCTGGTAGGAATCACTTTACAAAGAGTGATGCCAATGGCATGCAATGTGTGATGACACGTCTCATGTGATTTTTGGCTACATATCTGCTGAATAACCTGCTGTTTGCTTCTCGAAACAGGCTAGGCATCCCGGCGGATTCTGTTGATTGCTGAGATGACAAATTCACGACAAACATTGTCAACAGTTTCGACTTTGCCGATCGTACTTGGGAGAATAAATCGTAGTTTGCCGCCAATGTTTTTTTTGTCTCGGGACATAATCCCCAGAAGATTTTCGTCTTCTATACCGTTTAGTGTTGTTGTTGAAACAGGTAGTCCAAGTGTTTCAAGAAGTTTTTGTTGTCGATCAACAATGAGTTGATCAATACGGTTCATTGAGCAGGCGAGGCTTGCTGCCGCCATCATCCCAAGAGAAACGGCCTCGCCATGGAGAAGTGTGCCGTAGCCAGTTGCTGTTTCGAATGCATGGGCGAATGTATGACCGTAGTTTAAGCAGGCTCGCAGTCCAGTGATTTCTCGTTCATCCCTCTCGACAACAAAGGTCTTGAGCTCTGCAGAGCGACGCACAATATGGACTACAGATTGTTTTTCTCGATCTCGAACCCGAAGAGCATTGTCTTCGAGCCAATGAAAAAATTCAGTATCTAAAATCATTCCATATTTTACGACTTCAGCGAGCCCGCTGACATATTCACGATCAGGAAGAGTTGTAAGCGTACTTATGTCGGCCACGACTCCTCGAGGTTGCCAAAAAGCTCCAACGAGATTTTTACCCGCTGGAAGATTCACCCCTGTTTTTCCGCCGATAGCGCTGTCAACCTGGGCAACTAATGTCGTTGGTACCTGCCAGAAATGTAAGCCTCGCGAAAATGTTGCAGCGACAAACCCCGTAAGGTCGCCCACAACACCACCGCCGACTGCGAGTATTGCTGTTTTGCGATCGATCTTGAGACGAGCGAATTCATTCCACAACCGCTCAGATTCAGTAAGAGACTTGGATGCTTCACCTGATGGAATCGAGAGGTGGTCGAGTGTTATCGACGTGTCTCGCAGAACTCTTGTCACCGTCTTTCCGTGTGTCCCACTCACGGCTTGATCAGAAACAACGACCGCTCTTTGCACACCGTCATTCGCAAGTAAAACCCCAAGGTCTTGAAGTATCGTGTCACCAACATGAATTGTGTACGAACGAGTTGCTGGTTGGGTCGTTGCAACGCTTTCATCCAGCCGCACATTGATTTCATGTCGTTCCACGTTATGCCGCCGCCACTCGTTCAAGGTCGTCGGGAGTCACAGTAATAATGCGAGCGAATCCGGAATGTTGACGCACGTAGTCAAGATCTAATGCTTCTTCTGGAGTAGCATGAAGCAGTGTCTCAATGCGGCTACGGTCGTTCTCCGACCAATCTTCGTACTCATCAGGCCAAACGGTGTGCTTTTCGACGACGAGTGCATCCCTGTATGGATCAAACTGATTAGGCATCGGTGCTTTCTCTGACAATTATGTTGTAACGTTTCATTCGTACAAATTTACTGATGAGTATATATTGAGAAAGTGAGTGGCTCGACTATTCTTTGTTTTTCAGCAGTTTTTTCATAAAAAGGCAGCGTTGTGGCCCGAAGCACACCCGGTTCCATGCTCGTTATCGGTCTTCTTTTTCTTGGTCTCATGGCGGCCGGAGTCGGTGTTTGGTTTCAATGGCAGCAGACCCGTCGATGTCTGGCTTTTTATGGCACAAGGGCCACCGAGCAGATATCGAAATCACCATTCGTTGAATTGTGGCAGCTGAAGCCACTCTCTGGCAGTCGGCACACGGGCCGTTTAGAAGCTGTTCGGGTCGAAGACATTACCGAAGCAAAAGGGCTGGTGCATCTCCGGAGGGGCCTTGTTGAAGATGCAAATTTTCGCTGGGTAGGAAAAGACAATGCGAAGCTCGTACCGTTGCCGGATGCTGCATGGGATCTTGCTCTGGTTTTTTCTGATACCAAACAAAAAACTGGTGTCGAACAAACCGTGGTTGTTATCGATTTCGTGGGAAATTCTGAAGGAGCGAACTTGACGGTAGCTGGGAGGCCTGGGCGGGTTGCTTTGGGAAGAATGGCAAAAGGTCTGAAAACGTGGGTTGAAAGCACAGCGAAATGGGACGGTTCGAACTGATTTCTGGGTTGGCCTGCAGTTAACACGGGGAAAAGACGTCTTTTGTTGAACATATTGCCGGAGCTATCGTCTCTGAAAGAGGCAGTTGATGAGGTAACCGACATTTGAGTTTTTTCAGCACCGTTTCCGAGAGGCTGGTGACATGCGATCGATTGCGATAGCGAATCAAAAGGGAGGTGTTGGCAAAACAACGACTTCGGTGAATCTTGCCGTCGCACTGTCTCGATTACGGAAAAAGGTTTGTCTCATTGATCTTGATCCTCAGGCCCATGCGACGCTTCATGTCGGTGTCTCACCGACATCGACTCCATGTACGGCTTACGATGTACTTGTTAACGAGCAACCAATAGTAGATGCAATTGTTCGAGCTCAAGAAAACCTTTGGGTCGTTCCTTCACATCTCGATCTTTCGGTGGCAGAAATGGCTCTTGCCGGGCGTTCTGGTCGGGAGTCGATCCTGCGTGAGAGGCTAAAAAGCGTGGCTGATAGTAGTGGTTCCCACCAGATTACAAGCACTCACGATGACAAGCAGCCGTTACGATTTGACTACATTATTATCGATTGCCCACCGTCGTTAGGACTGCTTTCATTAAATGCGATGGCAGCGGTTGATGAGGTTTTGCTTCCTCTGCAACCACATTTCCTCGCTCTCCACGGGCTGAGTAAACTACTTGAGACGATTGAACTCTCAGCGGAACACATCAACCCCCGTTTGCGTTTACTCGGAGTGGCACTCTGCCTGTACGAGGCAGGTACGCGACTCGCTGCTGAGGTTGGACGAGATGTTGAATCTTTTTTTGCAGAAACGGGTAAAGGGCACCCAGCGTGGAAGGATGCCAGAGTCTTTCAGACGAAGATTCGACGAAATATCAGATTGGCTGAGGCACCAAGCTTTGGTCAGTCGATTTTCGAATACGCCAATGATTCCAATGGCGCATCTGACTATCACAACCTGGCCGCTGAAGTGGATGCTGCTGTTCTGCCAAAATTGCAGCTCGGAGAGCCATGTGAAATAAATAAAATGGCAGCCTAGGCAGAATCCTTTAGTAGAAATATGTTGTGTTTCGGGCTGATCTTGTTCGTGGGCGATAAATTTTCAGCCAGATGGTGAGGAGTGCAAACAGATTATGAGCCGGATGATGGATTTTTTGGCTTATTGATACCCAAGGTTCATAAGGTGGTCATGAAATACAAGATTTTGAGAAAATAAAAAAGTAAGAAGAAGTGTTTGTAGGAGTTCCAACTGGTTTATTTGCTCTCTGACAAACAATAATAGTGGATTTTGAATCAGTTTAATCTTTCGAAATGATGCCTGGAGCGTGTTATGTGTGGGATGAATCAACTCGTGCGTCTGTGTGCAATCGCATGTATTGGCTGTACAGGTCTGGCATTCGTCCTTGCGGATGACCGCCCAAGTACAGAAAGCCTGACTGTGATCCCACCAGATCAATCAGTTGATGACGTTGCTCAAAAAGCCAATCTTCATGAGTTAGCTCAGGGACGAGGTGGAGCATGGGATCCTTCCCACGCGCCAACGCATGAGACGTTAATTGGTTTAGCAAGTGACCGACAGTTTCTGCGAGACGTCTGGTGTCTTGAGTTTGCGTACCGGCCACCACGGACAATAGAAGTTGAGGTGCCTGGGAAGAATCTTGAAATACAAAAAGAGCGAGTCTGGTATCTCCTGTATCGAGTTCGGAACGTTGCTGTTGATGAACGTGCAAAAGCGACTACCAGTTCAAAGGGATCCACGCGGCGAGTTGTTTTTGAAAAAGATGAGGAGGGTAACGATGACCTTACGAAGCCGACTACGCAGTGTGTTAATCAATCGATTCACTTTGAACCTCACTTTGTTTTTGAGACTCATGAGGCATTAAGTCGGGACGAAGGGCTTTTAGAGCATCAGGATCATCTCGATCGGCTCGTTTCAACAGCAGTTGCACCAATTAGCCGTCGGGAAAAAATTCCATTCGATATGCTGCACGACAGTGTTTCGATTTCAGAGCGTCCTATCCAGCCCGGGGAAGAGCGGTGGGGTGTAGCTATATGGCAGGAAATTGATCCACGAATAGATTTTTTTACAGTATTTATTTATGGACTAACAAACTCCATTCGGTGGCGACACGACGCAGAATTTGAGACAGATCTTGAGCATGCTCCAGAGTATGAACGTCGTGAGTTAGAGTGCCTGCGTCTCGATTTTTATCATCCGGGGGATGCCGATCATGATGATTTCGATGAAGTACGTGTTGTTCATTCGGGGCTATTTGAAAAATTAACGCTTGGGTCACGACTCCTTGAGGCTACCAGTCGAGCGGCTCTTACGCAGGCTGAATATGTCGAAGGTGTGCGTGACCTTGGAGTGCGTTGGCAAGATTTCCTCGAACCAGAGAAAGAAAACTGGGAGGGAGGCGCTGGCTTAGTACCGGTTGAAAAGTTTGCCCAAACGTTAGCGAAAGTTGACAGCGTGACGGAACGCGAGAGTCTGGTGGAGGCCTTTCTTGGAGAGCAGGCTGTCGGCTGGATGGAAGAATTGCTGGAGGCAGTAGCAGGGCCGGTATCACCGAAGCAAGATAGACGAAGGCGAGAGTCTCTTGGGAAAATCAATCTGACTCCAGAGCAGGTGCTAGCCGATCCATTAACCTCATTTGCTCGAATCGTGAATGAACTTGAAAAAGCACCGGATATGAATATTCGACGTCAGGAGGCAGCAGGATTTTTTGGAGAAGCCTCTCCTGTCCTGGATCAAATTTCTCATGAGGTAGCAATTGCTCGTACCGCTGCGTTGTTGCATCTCATGCAGGTGGATGGCGAGAAGCTTCAACAGGCAGGAAGTCGACGGGCGCTTGAAGTGGTGTTGCCGAAGCTTTTAACGGTGGCAAATCCGGCTGAGGATGACACGGGACGGGTCGGTGATCGAAAAGAAGATGATCGTGAGGAACTTCTTAAAGGATTGTTTGGCCATGAGGGTCCAGAACTCTTCAAAAGGGCTATGAAAGCCAACGAAGGCGAGGAATATGTATGGGACTTCCGCGATGCCCGGCAGGAGGATATTCTATAATTTCCAAAAACTGATAGCAGTGGACCTGTCAGTTTCGTCATTTAGTAAATTTTAGAAGATTGAGGATTGAGCTATGGCTCATAAAAAAGGACAAGGCTCCAGCAGGAATGGGCGAGATTCAAACGCCCAGCGACGCGGCGTAAAAAGGTTTGGTGGGCAGGCTGTCACTGCAGGCAGCATTTTGGTTCGTCAAGTCGGTACAAAGTTCCACCCTGGCTCAAATGTCGGTATTGGCAATGACTACACTCTCTTTGCTCTCTCCGATGGTGTAGTTCGCTTTGATCGCAAAGGGCGTCGAGTGAATATTGATCAAGTTGCAGACTAATTTTTTCCAGTACTGGGCCCGAGAGGCCATCACGTGTTTGTTGACCGAATCAAGGTCGAGTTAGTCGCTGGCAACGGCGGCAACGGCATTAGTAGTTTTCGTAGAGAAAAATATGTTGCCCGCGGCGGCCCCGATGGTGGGGACGGCGGACGCGGTGGCAGTATTATTCTCGAAGCGAAGGTTGGGGTCGATTCACTTGCAGGTCTTTCTCACAGAAAGCAATGGCGAGCTGAACACGGGAAGTCAGGTGGACCTCACAATCGCCAGGGGCGATCAGCGAAGGACGTCACCCTTTTTGTTCCTCCGGGCACAATCGTTGTCGATCAATCAACAGGACTTCAGATCAAAGACCTTGCTCGCCCTGGTGAAAAAATCGTAGTAGCCAAGGGTGGTTCTGGGGGCCGTGGGAATGTGCATTTCAAGTCGTCAGTTAATCGAGCACCTCGTGAGTCGACGGCTGGTGAAGTAGGTGTCTCGAGACTCGTGATTCTAGAGCTCAAGGTTATTGCAGACGTGGGGCTGGTTGGACTTCCGAATGCAGGAAAAAGCACGTTATTATCGAGACTGTCTCATGCACGCCCAGAAATTGCAAACTATGCATTTACAACCAAGTCACCAGTTCTTGGAATTGTCGAGGTTTCTCCAGAACAGAGTTTTGTATTAGCTGATTTACCAGGTTTGATTGAAGGGGCCCATGCCGGTGTTGGTCTTGGCCATGAGTTTCTTCGCCATGTTGAGCGAGCAGGTATTCTGGTTCATGTTGTGGAGCCAGCTCCACTTGATGGCAGTGATCCATTGACGAATTACAAAAAAATACGTCAGGAATTGAGCCTCTATGATGAATCCCTCGGTGCTCGTCCTGAGATACTCGTTGTAAGCAAATCCGAGTTAGCAGAGGCGAAAACGGTGAGAGAAGAGCTTTCCAGCGAGACGGGACTTCACGTGATTGCAGTAAGTGCCGTAACCGGAGATGGACTACCTCAGCTTCTTCAGTCGATAACGAAAAAGCTTAAGAGCACCCATGACAGTGATGCGCAATAAGGCTAGATGGAAAGATTCGGTAATGTCCGCTGACGTCTCCATAAAAGAAGTTGACCGTACGAGCAATGTATTGCTCGCTGATGTCGGTAACTCAAGGATAAAACTGGCTCTCGTTTCAGGGGTTAGTCAGGGCATGCCTCTTTTGGAAAGACGGTATGAGCTAGATAGTCGTGCCTTCAGTTGTGACGATTTTGAAAGCTGGTTGATGGCGGTAGTTTCTCCTTCGACAACATTTTATATAGCGAGCGTTTGTGATGCAGCGGCAGCGCAACTCGAAACAGCTATTTCAGCCATTAGCGGCACTCGGCAACTTCTTGTCCAACTGCACCGAGTTCATTTTTCAGATCTTCCTTTAGGAGTGAAGACTGAACAGCCAGATCGTGTTGGAATTGATCGGCTTGCTGCGGCTACCGCGGCAAGCCATCTTGTTTCATCAAATAATGGCTGCATTGTCATTGACTGCGGTACTGCAGCTTCTGTTGACATGGTGGCATCAGATAGGCAGTTTCTTGGCGGTGCCATCTTGCCAGGGCCGGCATTATTAGCTCGTTCCCTTGCTGATGGAACAAGCCTTTTGCCGGAAGTGTCTTCACTTGGCAACGCATCGCCTCCACCCATGCCGGGCCGTTCAACAAATAATGCAATAGCCGCTGGAATTGGTTTTGGAATTCGTGGTGCGGTTTGTCGACTGGTAGACGAAGCCCGTCGAGAGCTTGGGTCTGAAGCAGATATATTTCTGACTGGTGGGTGGAGGGGGATTGTTCGGGGCGAATTCTCAAACGCCCGAGAGTTTCCAGACCTCGTTCTGTCCGGGATTGGCATTGCAGCCATGAGAATGTCCGGCCTGTAGGCTCTGTCGTTTTACCTTGCCTCAAGATTCGTTAACTTCTTATTGCATTGATAATTCCTGAACCCTTTTACCGTTTGAGTTGCCGGTGACAGAATCTACACCCAGTCCCAAGAGTATTCGTGAAAATGCTCGTGGTCATGACTTGGCGATCGCTATCGCGCGGATCATAGAAGAAACCCGTGGAAAAGATATTCGGATACTGGATTTGCGTTCAGTCACTGAAGTGTTTGACTACTTCGTTATTGCGACAGGGTCGAGCCGTCGTCAGATGCATGCAGTCTCCGATGAAATTGAGCGTGTTGTGAAGGCCGAGTGGGGCGATGAGAAGCGAGGGATCGAAGGTTACGATGAGAGTCGTTGGATCGTCCTCGATTACGGCGACGTGATTGTCCAGCTTTTCGATGCCGACTCACGCCAATACTGGGATCTGGAGCATCTCTGGGGTGATGCGAAACGCGTGGAACTTCCCCAGAGCGAAGAGAGCCCCCGAAGTACAGACAGTTGAGTTTTCTGAGATGAACGCTTTGGGCTGTAAGGAGTGTTGGGAGCACAAAAACGGTTGGTACGGAAGTAAGTTGTAGTGCCCGCTTACGTGCCGGCCGGAGTTCTGTTTTGTTGGAGTACACATGCCTAGAAGATCGAATTCGTTGTCCGAAGAAAGTTCTGTAACAAATTTCAGGCGAGCTTTTCGTGATGTGCTTGCAGGTGTTCTTGAGCAAGCTGTCTCTGAAGGAGACCTGAAAATACCATCAGAAGAGATACCGGTTTTGCTTCAGCAGGTTCGTGAGACGGCAGACCCGAAGTTCGGCGACTTCACGGCAACACTGGCCATGCCACTCGCTAAAAAAATGGGTGTAAAGCCACGGGATTTGGCAAGTGATTTGATTGGACGAATCAATAAGGATCAGCTGTTTGGGAAATATTT